>JBEVGU010000047.1:0-22026 GCA_040511595.1 Actinomycetota bacterium
TGATCCTGCTGCACCTCGAGCCCGAGCGCGGTCTCCTGCGCTCGACCGAGGCGCCCGACCGCATGGAGCTCGAAGGGCAGGACTTCCACGCGAAGGTCTCCGACGCCTACCTCAAGATCGCCGAGGAGCACCCCGAGCGGTTCGTCGTGATCGACGCCGACAAGCCGCCCGCCGAGGTCTTCGACGACGTGCGCGCGGCGCTCGACAAGGCCCTCGCCGATTTCGAGCGTTCGAACGACGGTGACCCGGTCCCCTAGCTGGCAGGCCCGTCGCCGCACGTCGGTACACTCCGCACCATGACTGCCTCGGTGCTCGAGCGGGTGCCCGGACAGCAGCACGCGATGGCTTTCCTGCACGGGGCGGCCGAGCGCCCTCACCACGCCTACGTGTTCGCCGGGCCCGAGGGAAGCGGGAAGTCCCTTGCCGCCCGCGCCTTCGCCGCTGCCCTGCTCTGCCATGAAGGGGGCTGTGGAGGGTGCCGCGATTGCCGGCTGGCGCTCGAGGATCAGCACCCGAACGAGTTCCTCGTCGAGCCCGAAGGCCGCGACATCCACGTGAACACGATCCGCGAGGAGGTGTGGACACCCATCTCTCGCACGGCGCCCGAACCCGGACGCAAGGTCTTCGTGGTCCGCGAGGCCGATCGACTCTCGCCCGCCGCCGCCGACACGCTGCTGAAGGTGCTCGAGGAGCCGCCGGCCGACGCGGTGCTGCTGCTGATGTCCGCGCGGGCTCACGAGCTGCCCGATACGGTCCGCTCACGCTGCCACATGATCACCTTCACGGCGCTCTCGGAGACCTTCGTCGTCGATGCCCTCATGGGCGAAGGGGTCGATGACGCTCGAGCGCGCCTCGCCGCCCGGCTCACGGGGGGCAACCTGGGTCGGGCTCGCCGACTGGCGACGGCCGACGACGGGCTGGCGTTCCGCGATGCGGCCGTGGAGGCCCTGGAACAGGCGATCCGCGGACCGGCCGACGCCCTCGCGGCGGCGGACACCGTGCTGAACGCCGCCGCGGGCTACAAGAAGAGCATGAAGGCGCAGCTCGAACGGGAGCTGGCTCCGTTCCTCGACGAGAAGGGGCGGCCCGAAGACGTCTACCGAGGGCCGATCCGACGGATCGAGGTCCGCTTCCAGCGACGCGAGCGCCGAGCCGAGCGCGACTACGTCGACTGGGTGCTGCTCGCGGTCTCGGCGATGCTCCGCGACCGCATCGCGGCTCACGTCGGCGCACCTCGAGGCGAGCTGCTGAACCCGGACATCGCGACCGGCACCGATCTCTCGATCGTTCGGGCCACGCGGGGGCTCGCCGGGGTCGAAGAGGCGCGGGCCGAGTTGGCGGAGGACCTCAACCTCAACACCCGGCTCGTGCTCGAGCGGGCGTTCCTGCGGCTCGCCGACGTCGCGGCCTGAACGCTGCTGCGTGAAACGCAGCGCCGCCGACCCGCGTCCGGACCGCGCGACGGACACCCTTTCGAGAAGTGGTGCTGGCACCACTGGCAGCGGCCGCGTGCGGTGGGAACCTCCTAACTGGAGGCGGATGCCATATGACCGTCAGGGTGCTGATCGTGGATGACCAGGAGCCGTTCCGCATGGCCGCACGCATGGTGGTTGACGCCACGGAGGGGTTTGACGTGGTCGGCGAGGCCGAGACGGGAGAGGATTCCGTCGCCTTAGCGGCGGAGCTCGCCCCCGACCTGGTCCTCATGGACGTGAACCTGCCCGGCATCAACGGACTCGATGCCACCCGGCAGATCCTGGCAGCGGGCGAGGGCGCGGTGGTCGTGTTGCTGCTCTCGACCTATGAGGAAGAGGAATACGCCCCGAGGGCCGCGGAGTGCGGCGCGGCCGCGTACATCCCGAAGGCGGTGTTCGGGCCCGATCGGCTCGAGGAAGCGTGGGCCGCCGCGTCCGGCTAAACGCCTGTCAGGCCGGCGCTTCAGCCGATCGGCACGTGGCCTCGCACCGTGGTGCCACGACCGAGCGCGCTGTCGACTGTGAACGCTCCGCCGATCGCCTCGATGCGGTCGGACATGCCCTGAAGCCCCGTCCCGCGGTCGATCGAGGCGGGATCGAACCCTCGGCCATCGTCGCTCACCGTGAACTCGAGCGTGCCGTCGCGTTGCGATAGCGCGATCCTGGCCTCGGAGGCATCGGCGTATTTGGAGACGTTCTGCAACGCCTCGAGGCACGAGAAGTACACGGCCGCTTCGACATCCTGTCCGTACCGGCCGATGCCATCGGACTCGATCCGAACCGGGACGGCCGACTTCCTGCTCTGGGCTTCGAGCGCGACCCCGAGCCCCTGGTCGGCCAGGAGCGGCGGATAGATGCCCCGGGCGAGGTCGCGGAGGTCGTCGATCGTCCCCTGGGTCTCGGCCTGGAGCTCGTCGAGTAGCTCTCGAGCCTTGACGTGGTCACGCTCGACGAGCGCCTCGGTCAGTCGAAGCTTCACGCCGAGCGCGACCAACTGCTGTTGCGCGCCGTCGTGGATGTTGCGCTCGAGACGGCGTCGCTCCTCGTCCTGGGCCGCCACGAGCCGTTGCCGGGACGCCCGCAGCTCCTCGATCAAGCGGACGTTCCGCAACACCGGCCCGGCTTGCGCGGCGAGGTCGTGAACCAAGCGTTCCCTCGACGGGTCGAGCGGATCGTTCGCGGGCATCGCCACGCTGAGGGCACCCAGCAACTGCCCCTGATGGCGGACTTCGGTGGTGAGATCGCCGGGTAGATCGGGCAGCGAGTGGTCGGGTGCGGGCACCGCCGAGAGCGGCTGCCCGCCAGTGGGCGCGGTCGCGCTGGCTCGGAGCTGTCGTCCGACCCGCAGCCACACGTCGGCCCGGGTCGCGCCGGTCGCACCCTGCAGCACCTGCGCCATGCGGGGAAGCACGTCGTCGGTCGAGTACGTCTCCGTCATGCGTTCAGAGAACTCGCTCAGCACTTCGTAGGGGGTTGCTCGCCGTCCGTACACCACTCGGTCGGCGATCGCGCGGGCGGCGTTCAGCACCGGCCTCGCCGTGAGGGCCACCAGCACCACGCCGAACAACAGACGGGACACATTGCCGAGCGTCGCGATCGCCACGAAGGCCAGATAGAGCCCCGTCAGTGCGATGGCGACCAGCGAGTACGTGACCGTCTTCTTCACGACTAGGTCGATGTCGTAGAGGCGGTAGCGCAGGATCGCGTATCCGATCGCGCCCGGGATGCCGACCCCGACGGCGACGAAGAAGGCGAGGAAGACGGCGTCGCCGAGCCACTGATACCCCGACACCGCGACCGCGACGATCACGAGCACCAGCGCGATTGCGGCCAGGTAGGCCAACCCTCGGATCTGGCGACGTTCCTCGTCTGCCGACCGGCGGTACCGCACGACCACCGAGGCCACCGAGGCGAGCGCACCGCCCAGCAGGAGCGCCAGACCGACGACATCGGTGACGACGATCACGGATCGGAGCGCCTCGACGCCAACGGGATTCTCGACCACGACGCCGGAGTCGCTCTCGAGGCTGCCCGGGCGCAGGAGGCCGCTCAGGAGGATGAGGGCGCCTCCGACGACGATCGCCCGAACGACCCATCGCCACCGAGGTGACACAACCCGGCCCGTCGGGAACAGCGACAGGATCAACGGGATCGGGACGATCGTGACGACGAAGATCCAGTTCGTCATCCATCCCGCAACGCTCGCGCCCGGCAGTGCCCCGGGGTCGGTGGTGACCGTGTAGGTCAGGTATTCCTCGGTCAACCCGACCAGCGCGAACCCAGCGCCGATGATCATCATCAGCCAGCCGATCGGGTTCGACGGCAGGCGCGTCGCGATGAAGGCCCCGATCGTGCCGTAGCCGATCATCATCAGCACCGCGATCACGACGAAGACCTCGAACGAGTCGTTCAGGATCGAGAGGGTGACCGCCGACGCGAGCCCACACATCGTCAGCCCCCAGACCGCCCAGGGCCAGCGGAGCGGCCGTGCCGGCGCGGTCATCGGATCTCCTCGGCCGGCACCGAAGCCATCAGCGTCGTCCCGCCTCCCGGTTCGCTCCTGACCGTGAGGGTTCCATCGATCGAGTCGAGCCGATCGGTGATGCCCTGCAGGCCGGTGCCGACGGAGGTCGATGCCGCATCGAACCCTCGGCCATCGTCGGCGACGCGGAGCTCGAGCGTGCCGTTGTGCTGGGCGATCGAGACGGTGGCCTCCGACGCATGGGCGTACTTCGCGACGTTCTGGAGGGCTTCCAAGCATGTGAAGTACACGGCCGCCTCGATCTCCTGGGGATAGCGTCCGAGCCCGCCGGCCACCACGGTGACCGGAACGGGCGACTTCCGCGCCTGGGCGGCGATGGCGGCGCCCAGGCCCTGGTCGGCCAGCAACGGCGGGTAGATGCCGCGCGCGAGATCGCGGAGGTCGTCGATCGCGGACCGCGTCTCCTCCTGCAGCTGTGTCATCATCTCGTGCGCCCTCGCCGGATCACGCTCGATCATGGAATCGGCGAGGCCCAGCTTCACCCCGAGCGCCACGAGCTGCTGTTGCGCGCCATCGTGGATGTTGCGCTCGAGCTTGCGACGTTCCGCGTCCTGCGCCGCGACGAGCCGCTGACGTGAGGCGCGGAGCTCCTCGATCAGCCGCACGTTCCGCAGCACCAGCCCGGCTTGGGCGGCGAGGTCGCGCATCAGTCGCTGCCGCGCCGGTCCCACCGGATCGCTCGCGTGCGAGACGATCGAGAGCGCGCCGAGCAGGTCCCCGCGGTGGCGGACCTCGACCGCCGCGTCGCCCGGCAACTCGGGAAGGGTGTCGCCCGACTCGTGGACCGGTTCCGTGGCCGGCGCCTCCGACGGCCACGTCGCCGCCGGCAGGAACGAGTCGCCCACCCGCAGCCAGATCCGGGCCTCGGCTGCGCGAACGCTCTCGCCGAGCACCGCAGCCATGCGCGGCAACACGTCGTCGGTCGCATACGCATCGGCGAGGTGCTCCGAGAACTCGGTGAGCGCCTCATAGGGAGTGGATCGCCCTCCGTAGACCAACCGATCGGCGATGCGGTGCGCCAGACGCCACAGTGCCCAGGTGAGCGCGCCGATCACGAGTCCGGTCAGGCCGAGCGCGAGGGGCTCGTCCGCCGCGAGGTCGGTCAGCGGGCCACTGATCAGCAGCAGCACACCGATGCCGGCGACCATGATCAACGCGACCGTGATCGCGAAGATCACGGTCTTCTTGATCACGAGGTCGAGGTCGTAGAGCCGGAAGCGGAAGAGCGCCACCGCCGTGGCGACGGGGATGCCGACCACGATCGTGACGACGAGCAGCACCGTGAGCAGGTCGGCGGCATCAGAGGCGAACCCGGTTTCGCGAGTGCCGCTCGCGATCCCCGTGATGAGGGTCAAGGGCAACAGCACCCCGCCGATCCGTCCCACCGCGCCGAGCCAGCGGATCTGCTGTCGCTGCTCCGGGTCGACGCTCCGCGCGCGGACGATCAGGGAGGCCAGCGCGACGAAGGCGCTCACGATCAGGAGCACCCCGGCCACGGCCAGCGCGACGCCCAGGACCGGCTCGATGGGCTCGATCCCGACGGGGTTCGTCACGACCACGCCGTCGATGCCGTCCCACTGGAAGGGGAGCACTGCGAATCCCGTCACGGTCACGACGAGCGACGCCATGTAGATCCGCCACGGCAGTCGCCACCGCGGCGACGGCAGTGAGCCGGTGGGGTAGAGGAAGAACACCGCCGGCAGCAGCCCGAGACAGATGAAGAAGGGCCACTGGCTCAGCCAGTTCGCGACCCCGATGAACGGCAAGGCACGCCCTTCCTCCACCGCGGCGTCGGTCCAGTTCTGGGCGGGCAGCGCGATCGCGAACGAGGCCGCGATGCCCAGGAACACCCACCCCACCGCGTTGCCGGTGCGCGATGCGATCAGCGCGCCGACGATGGCGAACGCGACGCCACCGAGCAGGCCAGGTGCCACGATTGCGGTGTCCTCGGCGCCGAACACGGTGCCGAACGCGAGCTTGATCGCGAACGACGCCGACATCAGGACGATGCTCGCGACGGCCACTGCCCAGGCGAGCAGCGCCCGTCGCGGAACGGTCGCGCGTGCCCCGTCGCCGGAATCCCGCTGCATGGTCGAATCTTCCTCCCGGAAGCGCCGCTGGGGGAAGGAGGCTCTCAAGCCATGTGGAGGGCCGGAACCTCACCGTGCGGGGGGTGGTGGCACCCCCCGCCGTTCCGCATGTTCGCCTGGTCGCGTCGCCCGCCGCGCGAGGCCTACGCTGGCAACGCACACACGAAGGAGCCCGACATGGCGACGATCCTGGTGGGAACCGATTCCAGCTCCGCGGCCGACCTGGCGGTGGACGATGCTGCGCGGCTCGCGCGCGACCGAGGCGCCGAGCTGCTCGTGCTGCTCGTGCGCGACGGCGGCGAGGTCCGGGCGGCGGTCGATCCGGACCGCGCCCCCGATCCCGATGGCTACCTCGCGGGTCTCTCGCGCCGGTACCCCGACGTGCCGACGGTCACGCGGATCGAGCGAGGAGCGCCGGCTGAGCGCATCTGCGCCGTGGCCGCCGAGGTCGGAGCGGAGACGATCGTGCTCGGCAATCGTGGGACGCGAGGCTCGTGGTGGGGCGTGCGGGAGAGCGTGCCCAACCTCGTCCTTCGTCACTCCCCGTGCAGCGTGTACGTCGTGGACACGCGGAGGGCTCAGTGACGAGCGGTGGCGCCGGGTCCGCCTCCGGCTCACGCCTCCATGTGCTCGACCCAGGCTGCGCGCCATTCGGGTGCCGGGAACGACTCCGCCCAGTACGCCGTCTCCTTCGCGATCTTCCCATCGCGCATCTCGAGGATGAAGACAGCCTGGTATACGGCGCCGCCGCCGTAGTCGAGCGTCGCCTCGGCGATCCACAGGTCACCCTCCCCCATGATGCGCCGGGGCGTGAACGTCGGCAGCTGCGGGAAGGCGCCGTACACCGCCCGCCGGTTGTCGCCGCCCACGATGCGCTCGAGCGATTGCGGCCACTCCATGATGGCGTCCTCGTGGAACACGGCGTCCATGCCGGGAACGTTCCGGGCGTTCATCGTGGCGATCCAGGCCTCGACCGTCTCGCGTCCACTCATCGCATCTCCAGTCGATCTCGGCCCGACGGTCCGACCCGGGCCTTGGTTGCGGGCGAGAGCTTACGCCTGCTCGGTCTCCCGCAGGAAGGCGAGGACGGCCATCACCCGGCGATGCACATCGGGCTCCTCGGTCAGGTCGAGCTTGTGGAACAGGGAGTTGATGTGCTTCTCGACCGCCCGCTCCGTGAGGAACAGCGACTTCGCGATCGCGGCGTTGTTCTGCCCCTGCGCCATGTGGCTCAGCACCTCGCGCTCGCGGTCGGTGAGCGATGCGAGGGGGGAGTGTGCCATGCGGTCCTTCGCCGCCACCAGCGCTTCGACGACCTTCGGGTCGAGCACGCTGCCGCCACGCGCGACCTCTCTGAGCGCGCGCGCGACCTCGTCCACGTCGGCCACGCGCTCCTTCAACAGATACCCGAGGCCTGCCGCGCCGTCCTTCAGCAGGTCGTAGGCGTACTCCTCGTCGGCGAACTGCGACAGCACGACGACGCCGACGTCGGGATGCTGGGTCCTGATCGCCTTGGCCGCCCGGATCCCCTCGTCGGTGCCGGTGGGAGGCATCCGGATGTCGGTGAGCACGGCGTCGGGTCCCTGCGCCTCGACCGCGGCGAGCAGCTCGTCGTAGGCTTCGGCCGTGCCGACGACCTCGAGGCCGTCGACGCTCGAGAGGAGTGCCACGGTGCCCTCGCGAACGAGATAGTTGTCCTCCGCGAACACGACGCGCAGCATGCGCGGATGGTACACGGGCACCCCCCGGCGGGAAGGCGAGCGGCGTGAGCATCACGGTCGTGCTCGGCGAGGACAACGTGCTCGTGCGCGAGGGCGTGCGCGCCCTGCTCGACTCCTACGACGACATCGACGTCGTGGGCGTCGCCGACGACGGACCCTCGCTCCTGGCCGCCGCCGCCGAGCACGTGCCGGACGTGGTCGTGACCGACATCAAGATGCCGCCGAGCTTCCAGCTGGAGGGGATCGACTGCGCGCACGCGATCCGCGAGCAGCACCCCGACACCGGGGTCGTGGTCCTCTCGGCTCACGACGACGAGGAGTACGCGCTCGCGCTGCTCGGCCGCGGGCACAGTGGGCTCGCCTATCTCCTGAAGGATCGGATCGCGCAGGGCGACGAGCTGGCACGCGCGATCCGCGAGGTGCACGCGGGCGGCAGCACCGTCGATCCCACGATCGCCGAGCGGCTCTCCGGGCGTGGCGACGCAGCCGAGCGCGACCGCGAGCTGCTCGACATGATGGCCAAGGGACTCGGGTACGCGGAGATCGCCGAGGCTCTCGGCACGACGCAGGAGTCCGTCGACCGGCGGGTGACGGAGTTGTTCCGCGCCTTGGCCGGCGACGGCGGGGGCGGCGCCCCACTGGTCGACGAGTTCAAGCGGATGCACGCCGCCGTGGTCGAGCAGGCCGCCTCACGGAACACCCTCGCATCGTTCGTGCCTCAACAGCTCGCGGATCGTCTCGCCGCGCACCCGGAGACCGCGATCGAGCCGCAGGAAGTGGAGGTGACCGTCTTGTTCAGCGACATCCGCGGCTTCGCGACGATCGCCGAGCGACTCGAGGCCCGCGACGTCGCCGTCGTCGTCGGCCGGCACCTGTCCGCGATGGCCGAGGTCGTGACAGCACACCGTGGCACGATCGACAAGTTCCAGGGCGACGCGGTGATGGCGATCTTCGGCGCGCCCGAGCCGTTGCCCGACCACGCGGCACGGGCGCTGCGGTGCGCGATCGCGATGCAGGCCCGCCAGGACGAGCTCAACGCGGAAGGTTGGAGCGTCGAGGGCCTGCCCGAGATGGGCGTCGGCATCGGCGTGAATACCGGTTCGGTGATCGCGGGGACGGTCGGCGGCGGAGGAAGGCTCGAGTACACCGTGGTCGGCGACGCGGTGAACGTCGCCTCGCGCCTGCAGGGGGAAGCGGAGGGCGGCGAGATCGTTGCCACGGCGAGCACCGTCGCGGCTGCCGACGGCATCCCGTGCAAGTCGATCGGCAAGCGGCAGGTGAAGGGCCGCGAGGAGGCCGTCGAGGTGTTCCGTGTCGTCATCAGCGGTTGAGACCACGTCGCCGCTGCCCCCTGATCGATCGAGGGCTCGACTGGCGCGGTCGTTGCTCGTCGTGTCCGTCGGCTCGATGGCCTTCGGCGTCGCTTTCTCGGCGATGGCGGCGCGCGGATCCGACGCCGAGACCACGACGTTCGACTTGAGCGACGTCGTCTTCCTGCTCGCCTTCCTGCTCTTCCCGGTCGTGGGCGTACTGATCGCATCGCGGCGACCCGAGAACTCGGTGGGCTGGCTGCTGCTCGCGATCGGCGTGGCGCAGGGCCTCTCGCTCGCCGGGGGCGGGTACGCGTCGTGGGCGCTCTCCGCGGGGTCGGACGCGCCGCGAGGCGCCGTCGTCGCGGCGGCCCTGGGATGGGCATGGATCCCCGTCGTGGCCGTGCCGGCGACGTTCCTGCCGTTGCTCTTCCCGGACGGCCATCTGCCGAGCCCTCGGTGGCGGTGGTTCGCACGGGTGCTGGCGCTCGGCATGATCGCGGCGTCGATCGGGATCACCTTCACGCCTGGACAGCTCGAGGAGTTCCCCGGAGTGGAGAATCCGATCGCCGTGCCCGGGCTGGAGGCCCTCACGCTCGGCATCCTCGTCCTGCCGATCGGCGTGGTCGGCGCCGTGATCAGTTTGATCCTCCGGTACCGGAGGGCGCAGGCGGACGAGCGGCAACAGATCAGGTGGGTGGCGGCGGCCGCAGCGGTCATGGGTGCGACGTACACCGCGGCCCTCGTCGCCACCTGGACGACCGGCAGCAGCTGGAACGGCACCGGCCCCGGCTGGGTCCAGGTGCTCCAAACGGGGTGTCTCGCCGCCTTCGGGCTGATCCCCGTCGCGATGGGCGTGGCGATCCTGCGGTACCACCTCTACGACCTCGGCTTCGTGATCCGGAAGACGCTGCTGATCGCGATGCTCGCGATCTTCATCACGGCGGTCTACGTGGCGATCGTGGCCGGGGTGGGTGCCGTCGTGGGCGCGGCCGGGAGTCCCGTGCTGTCGGCGGTCGCCGCGGCGACCGTCGCCCTCGCGTTCCAGCCGGCCCGTCGCGCGGCAGGCAGGCTTGCGGACCGGGTCGTGTACGGCGACCGCGCCACGCCCTACGAGCTGCTGTCGGAGTTCTCCGATCGGGTCGGGGCGACGTACTCGGCTGACGACGTGCTGCCGCGGATGGCGCGGCTCGTCGGGGATGGGATCGGTGCCGACCGCACCGAGGTCTGGGTCCGCACCGACGACGTGTTGCGCGTCGCCGCGGCGTGGCCAGCGGAGGAGCCACGTGATGCCCCGCGCCGTGTGCCGATCGCCGTGGACGCGGCGTCGATCTCGCTTCCCGATGCCGACGCCGTGTACCCGATCCAGGACCGCGGAGAGCTGCTGGGCGCGCTCGCCGTCGCGATGCCGGCGAACGATCCTCTGAATCCGTCGAAGGAATCATTGGTCCACGACCTCGCCGGCCAGGCCGGCTTGATCATGCGCAACGTGCGACTCACGGCCGACCTGCAGGCGCGGCTCGACGACCTGCGCGCCGCGCAGAAGCGGCTCGTCGCGGCCCAAGACGACGAGCGGCGCCGGCTCGAGCGGAACATCCACGATGGCGCCCAGCAGCAGCTCGTGGCTCTGCAGGTGCGCCAACGCCTGGCGGAACAGCTCGTCGATCGCGACCCCGCCAAGGCGAAGGCGATGCTCGGGGGGCTCCAGACCGATACGGGCAAGGCGCTGGACGACCTGCGTGACCTCGCCCGCGGCATTTACCCGCCGCTCCTCGCGGACAAGGGATTGGTCGCGGCGCTGGGCGCACAGTCCCGCAGGTCGGTCGTGCCGGTCACGATCCGGTCCGACGGCGTAGGGCGGTACCCCCAGGAGGTCGAGGCGGCCGTCTACTTCTCGGTGCTCGAGGCGCTCCAGAACGTGGCGAAGTACGCGGATGTTGCCACCGCGGAGGTCTCACTAGCTCAGCAAGCGGGTGAGGTTCGGTTCACGGTCCGTGACGAAGGCCGAGGCTTCGATCCGCGTGCCACCGGCTACGGCACCGGCCTGCAGGGCATCGCCGACCGGCTCGGGGCGCTCGATGGCCGGCTGGAGGTCCAGAGCTCCCCGGGCAGCGGCGCAACCGTCACGGGGACGATCCCGGTGCGGACCGAGGAGGCGAGCCACGAGGCCCCCGAGATGTCCGATGTCCGAGTCTGAGGCTCCCGCCGAGCGCCGCCGCGACCGCCGGTTGCGCATCCTCGGCTCGGTCCTCTTCGGGTTGATCGTGCTCGGGGTCCTGGTGCGGGCCCTCCTCAACGCCGCGAATGCGGGTGCCAGGTCCGATCTCGAGACGGGCACCGGGTTCGACGTCCTGCTCCTCGTCTTCCCGGCGGTCGGACTCGTACTCGTCACGAAGCGTCCGCGCAACGTCCTCGGCTGGCTGATGATCGGCATCGGCATGGGATTCATCATGACTCCCGGGGCGCCCTACGCGAGGTATGCCACGATCACCCGCGGAGGGGAGCTCCCGGGCGCCGGGCTCGCGCTCGCGTTCGAGTCCCCGTCGTGGGTCGTGTTCATCGGCCTCTGCGGATTCCTGTTGCTGCTCTTTCCAGACGGGCACCTGCCGTCCCGAAGGTGGCGGTGGCTCGCGCGCATATGCGGCGTGGGTCTCACCCTCCTCTTCCTCCTGATCCTCGTCTCGCCCGACCAGGGCGCCGACTACGGGTTGCCGCAGATCGAGAACCCACTCACCGTGCCTGCGCTCGATCCGTTTGCCGACGCGCTCGTGGCGCTCGCGCTGTTCGCGCCGCTCACCATCGTCGGTGGCGCGGTGGCCGTGATCGGGCGCCTGCGGCGGACCAGAGACGGGGTTCAGCGGCAGCAGCTGCGATGGCTCGCCTGGGCTGCCGGCGTGATCGCGTTCACCTACGTGATGGCGTTCGTGCCGCAGGCGGTCCTCGGGTTGGAGGAGGGGTCGAGCTTGGAGGACGTGCTCGGCACGATCGCCGTGATGACCTTCCTTCTGATCCCCATCACGATCGGCATCGCCGTGCTGCGCTACCGCCTCTACGACATCGATTTCGTGATCCGCAAGACGGTCGTCATCGCACTCGTGGTCGCGGTCATCGCGGTCGTGTACGTGGCCGTCGTCGCCGGCGTCGGCGCCCTCGTCGGCACGCAGGGCAGCCCGCTCCTTTCGGCGGTGGCAGCGGCGATCGTGGCGCTGGTGTTCCAACCCGTTCGGGCGAGGGCGCGGCGGTTCGCCGACCGCGTCGTCTACGGCAAGCGCGCGACCCCCTACGAAGTGATGACCACGTTCGGCGGTCAGCTGGCGGGCACCTACTCCTCGGACGACGTGCTGCCACGGTTGGCCCGCGTCCTCGGGGAAGGCGTGGGCGCCGACCGCGCGACCGTGTGGCTGCGGGTCGACGACGAGCTGCGACCCGTCGCTCGATGGCCGGCCGACGCCGATCTCGATGCGTCCGACGACTTCCACGCCGACGTGCTCCACATGGGGGAGGAGCTCGGAGCGCTGTCGGTCGCCATGCCCGCGAACGATCCGATCGACCCGGCGAAGGAGAAGCTCGTCCGCGATCTCGCGGCGCAGGCCGGGCTCGTGCTGAGCAACGTGCGGCTCACCGAGGAGCTCAGGGCTCGCCTCGACGACCTCCGGGCCGCCCAGAAGCGCCTCGTCGCCGCACAGGATCACGAGCGACGCAAGCTCGAACGCAACATCCACGACGGCGCTCAGCAACAGCTCGTCGCGCTCGCCGTGAAGGCCCGGCTCGCCCGCGCCCTCACCGAGCGCGACCCCGCCAAGGCCCGTGACATGCTCACCCAGATCGAGGGCGAGACCCAGGACGCCCTCGAGGACCTGCGTGATCTGGCCCGCGGCATCTACCCGCCTTTGCTGGCGGACCGAGGCCTGGTCGCTGCTGTGGAAGCCCAGGCGCGCCGGTCTGCCGTTCCGGTCACGGTCCGTTCCGGCGGTGTCGGCCGGTACACGCCCGACGTGGAGTCGGCCGTGTACTTCTCCGTCCTCGAGGCCCTCCAGAACATCGCGAAGTACTCCGGCGCCGGCTCGGTCGAGGTCTCGCTGCACGGCCGGCCAGGAGGCATCGCGTTCGAGGTGCGCGACGATGGACGCGGTTTCGACCCGGCAACGACGGGCTACGGAACAGGTCTGCAGGGCATCGCGGATCGACTCGGCGCGCTCGAGGGCTCCCTCGCGGTCGAGAGCTTCCCCGGCTCGGGCACGACGGTCAAGGGCGTCGTGCCTGCCCTCGAGGTCGACGGCGATGACTCGCCGTCAGATGCGTCGCCGCTCGATCGCTTGCCGGTGAAGGGATCCGCATGAGCGCTCCAGATGCAGCACGGGAGTCCAGCCTCGGGAAGACGGCGCGCTGGCCATGGCTGGTGCTCGCGGTGTTCGCGGTGTTCGCGGCTTGGGGGCTCTGGCTCGTCGCGCGCAACGGTCGCTCGTTGGCCGAGCAGGTCCCGTTCGTGATCGCGTTCTCGATGTTCGGGGTCGTGGGCGCCGCGATCTGCGCCCGTGATCGTCGCAACACGGTCGGCATGATGCTGCTCTTCGCCTCGGCGGCGACGGCATCGGCTTTCGTCGGCACCGAGCTAGCGTCGTCGCTCGGCCGCGTCGGCGACGACCCGCTCGTCGCCCTCGTCGCGAGCATCATGAGCCCGCTGGGGTGGTTGTACGGCGCCCTGTCGGTCGTGTTCCTGCTGCCGCTGGTCTTCCCAGACGGGCACGTGCCTTCCCGGCGGTGGCGACCTGTGCTGTGGGTGGAGATCGGATCCATCACGTTCCTCGCGGTCGCCCTGGTGATGGGCCAGCAGTCCTACCCCGGACCCTCTCGCCTGGCCCGGATCGAGAACCCCTTGTACGTGTCTGCCCTGGGCAACCTCCCCACCCTCGACCCCTTCGTTTTCGTGTCGTTCATCGGGTTCTTCGCGCTCGGGATCGTCGCTCTCCTCGTCCGGTTCCGCCGGTCGGCCGGCATCGAACGCCAACAGATCAAATGGGTCGCCTTCGGCGCCCTCTTCGCGTTCCTCGGCTCGCTGGCCGTCGAGCCGATCGGAGATCCGGTGTGGAGCGCGGTCGTCTCGGCCCTCGCGTTCACCGCCTTCCCCGTCTCGATCGCCGTGGCCGTGCTGCGGTTCCACCTGTACGACCTCGATCTCGTCGTGCGGAAGACCGTGTTGTACGCGGCGCTCGGGATCTTCGCGACACTCGTGTATCTGGGGGTGGTGGTCGGCCTCGGGGCCTGGCTCGGACGAGGGAGCTCGGCGCTCACGTTGATCGCGGCCGTCATCGTCGCCATAACGTTCCAGCCGGTCCGGGCCCGCCTGACCCGGCTCGCCGACCGGCTCGTGTACGGGAAGCGTGCCACGCCATACGAGGTGCTCTCCGCGTTCTCCGAACGCGTCGGCGGCGCATACGCGGACGACGACGTACTGACGCGCATGGTTCGCGTGCTCGGTGAAGGCGTCGGAGCCGAGCGAGCGGACGTCTGGCTCGCCGTCGAGGAGGAACTGCGCGACGTCGCGACGTGGCCGCCGGAGGCGGGCGTCCGGGATGCGATCCGGCTGGTGGACGGGGCCGTGCCCGGCGAGATCGACGGCGCGTTCCCCGTGGAGCACGTCGGCGAGCTGCTCGGGGTCCTGGCCGTGAGGAAGCCGGCGAACGATCCCCTCTCTCCGGCCGATGAGAAGCTCGTCTCCGACCTCGCCGCGCAGGCTGGGCTCGTGCTCCGCAACGTCAGGCTCACCGAGGAGCTGCGGGCGCGTCTCGACGACTTGCGGGCGGCCCAGAAACGTCTCGTCAACGCCCAGGACGAAGGGCGACGCCGGCTCGAGCGAAACATCCACGACGGGGCGCAACAACAGCTCGTCGCCCTCACGGTGAAGTCTCGCCTGGCGCGATCGATCGCCCGGCGCGACCCCGACAAGGCGCTCGAGATGCTCGGCCAGATCGAGGCCGAGACACAGGAAGCGCTCGAGGACCTGCGCGACCTGGCTCGAGGGATCTACCCTCCCCTCCTGGCCGACAAGGGCCTGGCGGCCGCCCTCGAGGCGCAGGCGCGCAAGTCACCCCTGCCCGTGATGGTCGAGGCCGACGATGTCGGGCGCGTTCGGCAGGAGATCGAGGCGGCGGTGTACTTCTCCGCCCTCGAGGCCCTGCAGAACACGGCGAAGTACGCTGAGGCATCGTCGGCGACGGTCTCGCTCCGGCGCTCGAACGGGGCGCTCTGGTTCTCGGTCACCGACGACGGTCGGGGGTTCGATCCACACGCGACCGGTGGCGGAACCGGTCTGCAGGGCATCGCGGACCGACTGGGTGCGCTCGACGGCACCGTGGAGATCGAGAGCAGTCCCGGAGCGGGCACGACGGTGACGGGACGGGTGCCGGTGCAGGCTGGCGAGCGCAACGAAGGGCGGAAGGTGTGACCAGACGGACATCGGCCCGGCCCACGGGCTTCCGGAGGATCGAACGTTGGATGGTCGGCCTCGTGTTCGCCATCATGGCGTTCGTGCTGGAGAAGGTCGTGATGCACTCGGTCCGGAAGAAGGACTCTTCGGAGGCCGAGGAGGTCACGACGATGATCTCCAAGGGCGGGGAGGTCGACGTCGACCTCTAGTCTGGGCGAGACTAGTTGCGTCGACGGATCAGATCGACCACCAGGGTCATCGTGAGCAGCGCCGCGCACACCCCGAACGCGACGGGAAGCCAGCCAGGCACGCGCTCGCTGACAGCCGTGAGCGCGGTGCCGAGGATCGCGGCGCCGGCGGTGAGCGCGAGCGCGAGACGGCGCCCGGCGCGCCGGATCGTCGTCTCGAGCGTCGCCGCGCGGAAGTTCACCTCGAGCTTCTGACCGGGACGTGCCCCGATCAGGCGCTCGACGGCTTCGACGACCCGGTGGAACCGCACCTTGAAGCGCTGAGCCTGATAGAAGAGCGCCTTCGGATCTGCCTTGCTCGTCATGTCGCGAACGAGCGCCCGCGTCAGGAACGATCCCGCGACGTCGAACGGATCGAGATCGGGGTCGAGCTCGGCGGTGGCGAGCTGCATCTGCGCGAGCGCCTTCCCGGTGAGGGCGAGCGAGGCCGGCAGGGGCACGTCGTGGCGCAGCGAGATCTCGGTCACCTCCTGCAGGATCGGCCCGAGCTGGATGTCGGAGAGCGACGCCGTGCGGTACTTCGCGACCATCGCGCCCATCTCCGTCCCGAACGCGTCGACGTCGAGGTCGGTGCGGTCCATCGCCCCGGCGAGCATCAGCGTCACGTCGGTGAGGAACGAGACGTCTTCCTGCCAGAACGCCATGAGCAACAACAGCAGCTGTTCGCGCATCTCCGGGCTCACCTCGCCGACCATGCCGAGGTCGAGTAGGTAGAGGCGGTCCTCGGTCGGTTGCCACATCAGGTTCCCCGGGTGCGGGTCGGCGTGGAAGAACCCGTCGACCATGATCTGCTTGTAGAAGCTCTCGAGCAGCTGCCGGGCGGCCTCCTTGCGGGCCTTTCCCTCGGGGGCGATGGAGATGGGGCCGCCCTGCACGTCCTGCATCACGAGCAGGCGCGAGGTCGAGAGGTCGCCGTAGACATCCGGCACTCGCAGCCGAGGGTAGGACGCGATGCTCCCGCGCATGCGCTCGATGTTGCTCGCCTCCTGCCGGAAGTCGAGTTCGCGGTGCAGGGAGTCCGAGAGGTGCTGGAAGACCGCGTGCATGTCGATCACCTGGCGCAGTCCCGGTCGATCGGCGACCTTCTCGGCGAAGACCTCGAGCAGCGCGAGATCCTGCTCGATCTGCTCGCGGGCTTTCGGTCGCTGCACCTTCACCACCACCGGGTCTCCGGTCGCGAGCACGGCGCGATGGACCTCCGCGATCGTGCCTGCGGCCAGCGGAGCCGGGTCGATGTGGTCGAAGACGTCTTCCCACGGAACGCCCAGCTCCTGCTCCAACACCTCCACGACGTCCTGCTCGCTCAACGGAGGAACGTTGTCCTGCAGGGTCGCGAGCTCCTCGATGTACTCCGGAGGCAGTAGGTCGGGCCGGGTGGACAGGATCTGCCCGAGCTTGCAGAACGTCGGGCCCAGCTCCTCGAGGGCCGAGCGGAGGCGCTTGCCCTGGCGGCGCCGGCCCACGGCGCCCTCGTCGTCGGGACGGCCGAAGAGCTCCTTCAGCCCGTGTCTGGCGAACACGGCGGCGATGTGGCCGCCGCGTGCCGTGAGCCGCGGGGTGAACTCCGTCTCCTCGGCGGCGCTGATGCGCACCCGCGTCGAGGTGGGCTGCGGCGCGCGCGAGACCACCTGTCCGTCGCCCGCCGTGTTCACGATGATCACCGTGCAGCGAGCGTTGTGGCTGATGCGGTTCGGTACGTTCCCGAGCAGGAACTCCTTGCGCCCGGCCATGCCGGCGTTCCCGACCACGAGCACGTCGATCCGCTGCTCCTCGGTGGCCTCGACGATCGCCATCGCGGGATCGTCGTTGATCACCACGTGACCGTGCCCCCGATCGCCTGCGATGGAGCGGGCGTAGGTCTGGAGATCGTCGGCGGCAGAGCGCGCCCTGGTGGCCTCGGCGGCTCCGTACTCCGTGTCCGCCCGGCTCGACGGCAGGATCACCTGCACGATGTGCAGCTCGGCCCCGAACGCTTCGGCGAAGGTCGCCGCCCATCGGACTGCGCGCTCCGCTGTCTGCGAGCGGTCCGTGCCGACCATCACGCGCTCGATCGGGCCGGCGATCTGCGGCTGAGCCTCGGCGTTCATGGGCGCATCATGGCGGTTCGAGGGGCTGACGACCAGCGACGATGCCTCGAGGTCGCGCCCCGCCGAGGCGCCGACGTCGCCGGGGTGCCACGACCGCGTTGGTAGACTCACCGACCGTCGCCGGAGTAGCTCAGCCTGGCAGAGCAACCGCCTCGTAAGTGGTAGGTCATGGGTTCGAATCCCATCTCCGGCTCCGTGCGCCCGCGATCCTGCGGCTGCCCGGCGACCCCCGACTGCTAGTATCCGCCGCGATGAAGCTGTCCCGGACGCTCCCGGCCTCCATCGCGCTCGCGCTGGTCTCGTTGGTGGTGACCGCCGCCACGGCCGGCGCGCAGACACCCGTCGATCCGGCCGTCGCGCCGGTCGAGAACGACGGGGGATGGGTGTATTGGCTGGCGATCGCGCTGGCGGCGCTCGGCGTCGTCGTCGTGATCTTCCTCGTCATCCAGTACATGCGATACGCGCCTCGGTTCGCGAAGGACGAGGAAGGCCTGAAGGTCGTGCGCGCCGATCGGGTGCGGGTCGGCCACGAGCTCCCCCGGCGCAACGTCGATCTCTCGCAGGCCGCCCCGATCGTCGTGGCGCCGCCGGCGGTCCCCGCTCCCGCGGCGGCCCTGACGTCCGCCGCGCCGTCGGGCGGATCCGACGCCGCAGCTCCGGCGCCGGCGGTCCAGCCCGCCGCGTCATCGGCGGCTCCCGCCGCCCAGGCTCCGGCCGCCCAGGCTCCCGCCGCCGAGGCACCCGCGGCCCAGGCACCCGCGGCACCCGCGGCCGAGGCAGCCGCCCAGGCGGCCGCGACTCCTGCGCCGGCCGCGGCGCCGGTTCCGGAGGACCGGCCGGAGGTGACGATGGACCAGGAGGCGTACGAAGCTGCCCTGCAGCAACTGCTCGACGCCGGCACCGACCGACGCATCGCCGAGGGACGCGCTCGGCGGGCCGGCATGATCGCCGCCCGCAAGAAGGCCACCGGCGAGGCGTGACCCTCGGGGCACCGCACCTCATGGTGACGGTGCCGGAAGGAGGATCGATCCCTGTGGATGCCGCGAAGGTCGACTGGTCCATGGGATCGGCGGCGTCCCGGCTCGCCGATTGGGACATGGCGCACCAGCTCGGCCGGCGAGTGGCGGGCCCCGGCATCTCCGTGCCCTCGGTGCAACGCGCACGCATGCGCGAGGACTTCGGTGAGCTCGTCCCCCTCGCGGAATCCGCGATCACCGATCACACCGGCATGAGCGTGGGTGGGTTCCGCTCCCGCGCGTGGGTGATGGCGCGAAGCGAATGGATCCGGGTGAACCTCACGAGCATGCAGCGGTTGCTCGAGCCGCTCGCGGAGCGGGTGCTCGCCGAGAAGCCGGGGCGGGCCGAGATCCGGCGCAAGGCCATGGGCGCGCAGGCCGGCGCCCTGTTCGGCTACGTGGCCCGCCGCGTCCTCGGCCAATACGACGTGTTCCTGCCTCCCGACGACGAGGGACTCCTCTACTTCGTCGGCCCCAACGTCGCGGAGGTCGAGCGACGGTACGGCCTGCCCTCCAGGGATTTCCGGCTCTGGGTCGCGATCCACGAGGTCACCCACCGGGTGCAGTTCGGCGCAGCGCCCTGGCTCAGGGGCCATCTGCGCGGACTCGTGGATTCCTACCTCGGCGGGATCTCGCTCGATGGCAAGGAGCTCGTCTCACAGTTGCGACGCGCGGTCGGGGAGGCCCGGGGCGGCGCCGACGCGCGCATGAGCGGCGTGTTCCTGTTGCTCACGCCGGAGCAACGGGAGCTCTTCAAGCGGGTGCAGGGCATGATGTCGTTGCTCGAAGGGCACGCGTCGTACGTGATGAACGAGGTCGCTCGCCACCACGTCGCCGACGTCGATCGCATGCGCCGCGCGTTGGCGGCTCGACGGAAGGGGTCGGGCGTCGAGCGCGGGCTGCAGCGAGCGATCGGGTTCGAGCAGAAGATCCAGCAGTACGACCGTGGAGAGGCGTTCGTTCGCGAGGTGATCGCTCGCGCAGGCATGGACGGGTTCAACCGGGTGTGGCTCGAGCCCGAGCACCTTCCCACCCTCGACGAGATCGGCGCTCCCGCCGGCTGGGTCGAGCGCGTCGTCGGGTAGGCCACGTCGTGCGACGCCCACCGGCCGTCGCGCGTGTGCTCGAGCGCGTCACCGCCACCGTGCGTGACCACGACATGCTCCGTGCCGGCGACCTCGTCTTGGTCGAGGTCTCTGGAGGCCCGGACTCGGTCTGCCTGCTGTCCGCATTGGATCGACTGCGACGACTCCTCAAGATCGACCTGGCGGTCTTCCACTTCGACCATCGTCTGCGCGAGGGGTCGGCGGCCGACGCCGCCTACGTCCGACGGGTCGCGGATCGTCTCGGGATGCCGTTCCATCTCCGCGAAGCGCGCGCCGCGCCGCCCGTGGGGATGTCGGTGGAGGAGTGGGCCCGCATGGTCAGGAACGACGCCGCGGCCGAGGCCCGCGTCGAGATCGGCGCCTCGCGGCTCGCCGACGGCCACACGCGCGACGACCAGGCGGAGACGATCTTGATGGGTCTCGTCCTCGGCTGGGGGCTGAGCGGACTGGGCGCGATCTCTCCGGTTAACGGCGTGCTGGTCCGCCCCTTGCTCGACGTCTCGCGCGACGAGGTCGAAGCCTACTGCCGCGCCGCGCGCCTCCGACCGCATCACGACCCCAGCAACGCGGACACTCGCTTCCTCCGCAACGCCATCCGGCTGGAGGCGATCCCGGCGATCGAGCGAGCGACGGGCCGCCGGGTGCGCGACACGTTCGCGCGAACGGCCGCGCTCCTGCGACAGGACGCCGAGACCCTCTGGTCCCAGGCCCTGGAGGTCGCCGAAGAGCTTGTCGACGCGTCATCCGGATCGTTCGCCGTCGCATCGGAGCCGCTGCTGGAGCTGTCGCGACCGATGGCGTCGCGGGTCGTGCGGCGTGCGTTCCAGGTGGCCGACCTCCCGTGGACCGAGGGCACGATCGACGCCGTGCTCGACCTCGCCGCCGGCAGGCCGGGTCGCAGGCGGGACCTGCCGCTCGGGTTGCAGGCCACTCGCGACCGGGAGTACGTTCGCGTGCACGGCCCTTCCCTCGACCGGTTCGTGGCCGGACGGGTGCACATCGATGGATCGGGGGGAGGCACGCCGTGAGCATCACGCGCGACACACCGGACGCTACACTCCGGATTCCCGTGAGTGCCTACGACAGCGACATCGAGGAGGTCCTGATCTCCCAGGAGGAGATCGACGCCGCGCTCGTGACGCTCGGGGAACAGATCACGAGGGACTACGCCGGGAAGTCGCTCCTGCTCGTCGGGGTGTTGAAGGGCGCGTTCGTCGTGATGGCCGACCTGGCGCGCCACATCGCCTTGCCCCTCGAGTTCGACTTCATGGCGGTCTCGTCCTACGGCGCCGCGACGAAGACGAGCGGCGTCGTGCGCATCCTGAAGGACCTCGATCACGACCTCGACGGACTCGACGTGCTGCTCGTCGAGGACATCGTGGACTCCGGCCTGACGCTCAAGTACCTGCTGAAGAACCTCGCCGCCCGCAAGCCCGCCTCGCTCGAGGTCGCGGCCCTGCTGCGCAAGACCGGTCTGCAGAAGGTGCCGCTCGACCTCCGCTACGTTGGCTTCGAGATCCCGCCGGAGTTCGTGGTCGGCTACGGCCTCGACTTCGCCGAGCGGTACCGGAACCTTCCCTACGTGGCCACGTTGAAGCCCGAGGCGTACGAGGACCTCTAGATCGTCGGGAACCTCCCGGCGACTCGGGCCGTCGGAGCGGGCATGGCGATCAGACCGGTCGCGCCGACCGTGTCCTCGGCGCTCGCGCTCGTCTTCGTACTCGGGATCGCCGCATGCTCGGCCGATGCGCCCACCAAGGCGGAGCGTCTCGTCGGGACCGTTCGCGGCATGGTCCTCTCGGGGCCGCGATGCCCCGTCGTCGTCGCGGGGTCTCCGTGTCCGGATCGTCCCTGGATCGGCGAGGTCTCGGCGTCCACCGTCGACGGGGAGGTCGTCTCGTCGGTGCAGACCGGTCGCGACGGGGCCTTCATGCTGGACCTGGCGCCGGGCACATACCTGCTCACGGCCCTGGCGACCGCTCCCGGTCGCGGGTCCTCCCGGAC
>JBEVGU010000048.1:0-28899 GCA_040511595.1 Actinomycetota bacterium
TCGCCGACATCAAGAACATCGGGGACCGTTGGGGCGGCGCGATCACCGCGGCGTGGTTCCTCGCCGAGTTCGTGGGGGACACGCCGTGGTGCCACCTCGACATCGCGGGGCCCGGGTTCAGCGATCGCGGCACAGACCTCAGCCCTCGGGGGGCCACCGGCGTGCCGGTCCGCACCCTCGTTCGCTTCGTGCTCGACCGGGCGGCCGCCTAGAACGTCGACATGGCCAAGGCCCCGGAGCCGCGCACCGGACCGGCGCTCGGCATCTTCGCGCACCCCGACGACGCGGAGATCGCGGCCGGCGGCACGATGGCGAACTGGGTGGACGCGGGGCGCGAGGTGCATCTGGTCGTGCTCACCAACGGAGACCGCGGCTCGCAGGACCCGATGCTCGACCGCGCCGAGCTCGCGAGCATCCGCGTCCGTGAGACCGAGGCGGCGGCCGGCGTGCTCGGTCTCGCGAGCGTGCGCATCCTCGACGTGCACGACGGCGAGCTCGAGAACACGACCGAGGTGCGCGAGCACGTCGTGCGGCGCATCCGCGAGGTCCGCGCCGAGACGGTGCTCTCGGTCGACCCCACCGCGGTCTTCTTCCGGAACAGCTACTACAACCATTCGGATCACCGGAACGCGGGCTGGATCGCTCTCGACTCGGCGTTCCCGGGCTCGGGCAACCCGCACTTCTTCCCCGAGCACCTCGGCGAGGGCCTCGGGGTACGGGACATCACCGACGTCTGGCTCGGCTGGACGAACGAGCCGAACCATGCCGAAGACGTCACCGCTACCTGGTCGCGGAAGATCGATGCACTCGCCGCGCACGACAGTCAGCTCACCGAAGGCATCCGCTACTTCGAGACGTTCCTGCTCGAGGAAGCCGAGGAAGCCGGCGCGAGGATCGGCGCAGCGCGCGCGGAGGAGTTCCGCCGCCTCGACCTCTCGTAGGCTCGGCCTCGATGGCGAACCCGCACTTCGGCACGATCGGTGACGTCTGGAAGCACCTGCCGCTCGGCGATCTGCTCGATCGGCTCCGACCGGCCAGGTACTGGGAGACGCACGCCGGCTCGGGAGACTATGTCCTGGACCGATCGTGGCGGCGCGAGTACGGCGTGTTCACGTTGCTCCGCGAGGCGCCCCGCGCGCCGACCATCGACGCGTCCCGATACCTCGGGCTCGTACGCAAGCTGCCACCCCGCGACGACGGCGAGCCCCGGTACCCGGGGTCGTCGCGCCTGGCGATGGACGTGCTCGGGGGCGAGGCGACCTACGTGTTGTGCGACCTCGACCCGGCGAGCGTCGGCGACCTCACGCGGGTCGTCCGCGAGCTGGGCCTCGCCGACGTCGTGCGGGTCGAGCGGGCCGACGGTCTCGCGACGATCTGGGCCGCCGCGCAGACACTCAGACCGTCGGACGCGGCGTCGACGTTCGTCCTCATCGACCCGTTCGACGAGTCGGAACGCTCGGCGGACGACATGGATGCACTCGACCTGTTCGCGAGGCTCGCCGTGGGGGGGGTCCCGTCGGGGCTGTGGCACGGGTACGACGACGTGGCCGACCGCGATGCGATCGGGGAGCGTGCCGCCGCGATCGGCGTCACGGTGGGGAGGCTCGACCTCGGGACCGCGTTCCTGCGGGGCGAAACGACTCTGAACCCGGGCGTCGCAGGGTGCGGGCTTTTCCTCACCAACGTGCCCGCGGACGCCGTCGATCACCTCGAGCGGCTCGGCCGCCAGCTCGAGGCGTGCTACGACGAGGCGCTGATGCCCGACGGCACGCCCGGCTCCCTCCGTTTCAGGCGGACGGATCTCGGCTGAGCGTGTCCGGCGCGATCGGGAGGCCCGAGCCCAGAGGCGGAGCCCGAGCTCACGCCGGCTTCGTCGCCGTGGCGAGGATCACCTCGCGGAAGTCGTTCAGCGGATCGGGGAATCGCTCCGCGAAGACCGCGCGCGCTCGCTCCTGGAGCGAGGCCCATCCCGAGGCGCCCAACATGTTCCGGACGAACCGGCCGGTCGCCCACACCTGGAGGCCCTCGAGGTAGTCGTCGAGCGAGTAGATCCAGCGATACTTCACGACCTCGGTCCGCACGGAGCGAAAGCCCGCCTCGATCAGCGCCTCCTCGACTGCGGCCCGCGACCGGAACCGCTCGTGCCACGGCGCCGCTTCGGCGTACGCGGGCGCAAGCATCTCGCGGGGCACGACCGACTCCACCAGCTCGCGCCAGGCCTGCTGGTAGGCGTCGACGCCGTCGGTCCACGAGGAGAACCCGACCCGGCCCTCGACGCGCATCACCCGGGCGATGTCGAACAGCACCGTCTCGACCTTGTTGAAGTGCGCGAGCACGAACGAGCCGATTACGGCGTCGAACCGCCCCGGCCCGAACGGAAGATCGATCGCCTGCGCGGCGACGACCGGCAGCTTCGGTCGCTCACGTCGAGCGACGCGCAGCATGCCCATCGACTCGTCGATGCCGACGACCCAGGCGCCGAGGTCGGTGGCGACCTGGGCGGCGACCCCCGTGCCGGTGCCAACGTCGAGCACCCGGCCCCCGTCGGGGACGCCGATCATCTCGATCAGGTCGCGAGCGACGTCGGCGAAGCGAGCCGCGTGCACGTGCTCGTACGCCTCGGCCACGTCGTCGTAGGTGCGCCAGTCGTCCATGGTCAGCAAGCCTAACGGCGGCTGATCGGAACGCCGGGCCGAGGATGCCCCAAGGTAGGCTGTCGGGCCATATGCGAGGGGGGACGCGATGACCGGCGCGGCCGGCTACATGGCCCTCGTGCTGGCCGAGGCGGTGGCCGGGTCCCTCGCGTTCCTCTGGCTGAGCCCGCTGTGGAACGAGGTGAAGCGCGGGTTCTTCACGCTCACCACCTCGATCCTGCTCGTGCTAGCGCTCGGCGCGTGGCTCTCGACCCGCTCCGCGCAGATCTCGGGAGACGACGCAGGCACCTGGGCGGTCCGCCTCACGCTCGTGACCGCCGCCGCGGTCGGTCTGTCGTTCCTGCTCATGCTGCTGAAGCAGCACGGGCCTGCCCGGCTGCTCGGGTTCGTGAGCGTGGGCGTCTCGATCGCGACGCTCGTCGAGATGGCGGGCGCGGGTCGCCAGGCCTTCGCGATCTCCCTGTTCCAGCTGCTCGCAGGCGCGGCCTTCCTGGGATCGATCACGGCCGGCCTGCTCCTCGGGCACTGGTACCTCACAGACCGCGGGCTTCCTCGCGAGCCGATCGACCGGCTGACCACCGCGATGCTGGTATCGGTCGTGGTCGAGGCGGTGGCGATCGTCACGAGTGGCTTCGGTGGGGTGGAGACGTCGGCGGCGCTGAACCCGCTCCTCACCGCGGGAGCGCTCGCCCCCTGGATCGCGCTGGGCATGGTGGGCGTGACCCTGCTGATCGCGTTGCTCACCCGGGCCGCGCTGAAGGGCACGCGCGCGTCCGCGGTGCAATCGGCCACCGGCTTCTACTACCTCGCGGTGGTCACGGCGTTCACGGCCGAGGTGGCCGTGAAGACCCGGTTCCTGGCCTAAGCATGCAGGTCGCGGTCATCGTTGCGGGTGTGCTCGCAGAGGCCGTGGCCTGGTGGCTCGTGTCGACTGGCCGTCGCCGTGTGTGGCGGCTGATGCCGGTCGTGCTCGGCGCGATGGGTCTCGCGGCGGCGATCGCGCGTCCTCCGGTCGCCGCCGCCGACACGTCGATCCCGGTGGCGCTCGGCGTCGGGCTCGCTGCCGGACTCGTCTTGTACCTGGGCACCAGGGGCTTCGTGTGGGTGGCCTCGCACTGGGCCCACTTCCGCCGAGACGTCGTGCAGAAGTACGCCGAGGCGGGGGAGGTCTCGCTCGCGATGTCCCTCGTCCTGTCGCTGGCCGTGATGGTGCCGAGCGAGGAGCTGTTCTGGCGGGGGCTGTTCCAGGGCCGGCTCGAGAGCTCGATGGCGGGTGGAGCGGCAGCCGTGGTCGCGTGGCTCGGCTACGTCGGCGCGAACCTCGCGAGCCGGAACCTGCCGATCGTGGCCGGCGCGATCGTGGGGGGCGCCGTGTGGGCCGGGCTCGCATGGTGGTCGGGGGGTGTGCTCGCGAGCCTCGGGAGCCATATCCTCTGGACCGGACTGATGCTCGCGCTCCCTCCGGTAGCCGGACGTCACGCGAGCGGGAGGGGTGCGCCACGATGAATTTCCTGTCGACGGCCGTGCAGCAAGTGCTGGAGGACGGGCCGTTTTGCGCGGTCGCCACGTCGACCCCGCGCGGGCCACATTGCACGCCGCTCGTCTTCGCCTACTCCGGGGGCCGGGTGTGGCTCACCACGTCGCGCGGCTCGGTGAAGGCTCGCGCGTGGAAGGTCGACCCGGGCGTGGCGGGCCTGGTCCGCAGTGGAGAGCTCACCGTGACGTTCACGGGCACAGTGAAGACGTACGACGCGCTCGATCGCGGCTCGTGGGGAGCGGCGGTGGCCGGCGCCACCTCGATCGCTCGAGCCACTGCCCGGTTCAGCAAGAAGAACGCACGCTTCTTCGCCGGATACGCGTTCGACGCGCGCCAGGTGCCGCTCGCCTGGACCCCCCCGGGACGGGTGTTCGTCGGCATCGATTTCGAACGCACGGCCCTGCTCGACGAGGACGGGGTGCAGGAGGGTCGCGGACGATGGGGCGGCGAGGCTCTGTCGCAGAAGACGTTCCGGCAGGTGAAGACCGCAGCCGATCCCCTGGGATCGTTGCCGCCCGAGGTGACGGCGTCGCTCGGGCGCAGCGGCGAGGGCGCGCTGACGGTGGCGGGATCGCGCGGTCCGGTCGTTCTGCCGGCGCGATGGCTCGCCGAGCCGGCGGCCCTCTACGCGGCCCTGCCTGCGGAGACCCTCGCCCTCGCCGAGGCCGGGCCCGAGGCGCCGGTGGCGCTCACGGTCGACGAGGCCAGCCCGTGGCGAGCGCGCGAGATGACGGGGGCGATGGTGCAGGGGATCGCCTCCTTCTACGTGCTCGAGGCGCTCGGGTCGGGTGCGAAGACGGCGCGGTCGCTGGCCACCGCGCTGCATCCGGGCGCGGGAGCGCTCATCCGCATCAGGCCCGAGCGCACCGTCTGGTGGAAGGGGTGGGCGAGCGGCAGCGCTCCGGCTGCATGACGACGGTCGAGTTCTCGGTCGAGGTCGACGCGCCACCCGAGACGGTGTGGCAGATCACGAGCGACCCGCGGAACCTGCCGCAGTGGGACACGCACATCGTGCGCGTGGTCCCTCCCCACGACGGCATGGCTCTCGGGGCCCGCTACGAGGTCGTGATGGGATTCATTGGCGTGCAGACGACGGTGCGCGCCACGGTCATCGAGTGGGAGCCGCCATGGCGCTCGTCGATCCGGCTCGAGGGGCTGCTGGACGCCACCGTGACGACGTCGGTGGCGTCGCTGCCCTTCGGCCGGAGCATGCTGCGGCATGAGGTCACGTACCGGTTCCGCGGTCCGTTCGGGGGGCTCGGCGCCGCCGGCCTGAACGCGATGGGTGGAGCGCAGTACGCGTTGCGCCACGGCGTGCTCGCGCAGCGGCGCGAGATCGAGGCATTCGCGAGCCGGGAGCCGTGAGCGCCGGCTCGGTCCTCCGGGGCATCGCGCTGGCGGCCGCCGCCGGCGGGGTCGGGTACGTGGCGCTGGCCACCGAAACCGGGCGTCGGACCGACGCCGACCTCTTCGAAGCGCTGAACGGCGGCCACGGCCGGAACGCCGATCTCGCGTTCTCGGCCGTGACCGAGCTCGGATCGCTGTACGCAGCCGGCGCGGCGGCGGGCACGCTCGCCGCCCTCGGCCGGCCCAGGCAGGCGGCCCGGGCGCTCGCCGCCGCGGGGGCGACCTGGCTGGTCGGGCAAGGTCTCAAGCATCTGGTCGACCGACCCCGGCCCTACGTCGCAGATCCGCGTGGCACCCGGGCGATGATCGCGCCCCCCATGGGAACGTCGTGGCCGAGCAGCCATCCGGCGGTGCTCACGGCGTTCACGACCGTGGCGGCGCGAGAGCTCCGGGCGGGCGCGGCGGCGCGTGCCGTCCTCGGCGCCCTCGACATCGCGGTCGCGACGTCCCGCGTCTATCTTGGCGTCCACTATCCATCCGACGTCGTGACCGGATCCCTGATCGGCCGGAGCGTCGCGGCGTTCTGGCCACGCCGGCGCGACGCGTCCCCTTGACGACGGCGGGAGGCCCAGCCGCCGCGGCTACACTCGGAACGGTGCTGCAGGAGATCGCCGCGGTCGGCTGGCCCGTCCTCGACCGGATCCGCTTCGGGGACACCATCGCCGTCTCGCCTCACGGGTTGTTCATCGCGATCGGTTTCATGACCGGCGCGTGGCTTCTCGGAAAGGTCGCGCCGCGGTGGGGGGTCTCACGCGACGACGTGCAGGGCATCGTGTTCTGGTCCCTGGTCGGCGCGATCGTGGGCGCGAGGCTCTTCTACGTGATCGCTCACGTCTCGGAGTTCGACTCCTTCTTCGGCATGCTCGCGATCTGGCAGGGAGGCATCTCGCTGCTCGGTGGCATCGCGGGCGCCGTCATCGTGAACACGCCTCGGGTCCTGCGAGCCGGATACCGCTTCTTCCAGGTGACCGACCCGGTCGCACCCTCGCTCGCGCTCGGCATCGCGATCGGTCGCGTCGGTGACCTGATCATCGGCGATCATCTCGGACGGCCGACCAGCTGGCTGCTGGCCTGGCAGTATCGGGGTGGCACGCTCGCCCCGCCGTTCTCGTGCCGGGATGGCCTGTGCCAGGCCTCGCTGCAAGGAGGCCGCCACCTCGAGACCGTGACGCGGAGCGGTGCCCGCCTCCTCGACGACGCTGGCAGGGTCATCGCCGCGGGAGTCGGCGTGCACCAGACCGCGCTCTACGACATGGTGAGCGCCGCGGCCCTGTTCGTTCTGCTCTACGTCGTGCTGATGCGGAAGCCGCGCCGCGAAGGCATCCTCACGCTCACCTTCGGCCTCTGGTACGGCCTGTCTCGGATCCTCGAGGACTCCCTCCGCATCGACAAGCGGTTCTTCGGTCTCACCGGCAGCCAGTGGACCGCACTCGTCGTGGCCTCGACCTGCGCCGCCTTCCTCGTCTGGTTCGCGGTCCGCCCGCGACCCGGGGCGCCGACCGGAGGAGGCGGCGTTCGCCTCGCGAGCCCAGACGTGGCCGCTCGCGATCCGATCCGTGGGGAGGTGTCCTGAGGACGACCGCGCCTGGGCGTCTCGGTTTGCCGAGACTAGCTCGCCGGCGCGGACGTCATGAGCGTGAGCGGCTTGCCGATCTTCGACTTCGTGGCGCGCACCACCGCCGAGGCCGCGTCGCGCAACGCTCCGCTCGCCGGGGAGTCGGGCTGCGCCAGCACGATCGGGGTTCCGATGTCGCCGCCCTCCCGCATCGCGGGCATCAACGGGACCTGGGCCATGAGCGGCACACCGAGGTGCTCGGCGGCTTCCTGCCCGCCGCCTTCGCCGAAGATGGCCTCTCGCTCGCCGCAGTGCGGGCAGACGAACCAGCTCATGTTCTCGACCACCCCGATCGGCCGGAGGTTCGTGCGTTCGGCCATCCTGCCCGAGCGCTCGGCCACGGTGCGCGCCGCCTCCTGGGGCGTGGTGACCACGAGCATCGACGCGCCCGGGAGGAACGAGGCCAGGGAGATCGAGACGTCGCCCGTGCCCGGGGGCAGGTCGCACAGCAGGAAGTCGAGGTCGCCCCAGTAGACGTCGCCGAGGAACTGCTCGATCGCCTTGTGTAGCATCGGCCCGCGCCAGATCACGGGAGTGTCCTCGGGGACGAAGAAGCCCATCGAGATCACCTTCACGCCGTGGCCCTCGAGCGGCAGGATCATGTTCTCGAAGCCGACGGGCTTCCCCGCCACGCCCAGCATGCGCGGCACGCTGAATCCCCACACGTCCGCGTCGAGCACGCCCACCCGATGACCCTCGGCCGCAAGGGCGGCGGCCAGGTTCACCGTCACCGACGACTTCCCGACGCCACCCTTGCCGGAGGCGACGGCGATCACTGAGGTCGTGGACGGGAACTGGATCTTCTGCTGCGGCGTGGGCGCGCCTCCTCGGAGCTGGGAGACCAATGCCTCCCGTTGCTCCTGGCTCATCGGAGTCAGGCGCACGTCGACCCGCTCGACGCCATCGAGCGGTTGCACGGCCGCGGTGACGTCCTGGGTGATGCGGTCCTTGAGCGGACAGCCCTCGATCGTGATCAGGACATGCACCTCGACGAGCCCGCCGTCGACGGTGATCGAGCGCAGCATGCCGATGTCCTCGATCGGGCGGCCGATCTCGGGATCCATGACCCCTCGAAGCGCCTCCCGGACCTGCTCTTCCGTGGCCACGTCCGCCCCCTTTGCGCGCTCGTGGTGCTCTAAGCTTGATTCGCACGGTGTTCACCGTGGAAATCCATGATACGTCCGGGGTGCAGAGATGCCGGAGCCGTCGCCCATCGAGATCCACAAGGCCCTCGCCGACGACACTCGCTACCGGTGCTACCGGTTCCTCCGACTGTCGGGCCGCCCCGTCTCGGTGCGTGAGCTGTCGACGCGGCTTTCCCTGCACGCGAACACGTTGCGCCCGCACCTGCGCCGCCTCGTGGACGCCGGGCTCGTCAAGAGCGAGGTCGCTCGAGGGGGCTCGTCGGTCGGGCGGCCGCAGACCGTCTACTCGGCCGTCGATCGCGAAGACCGGGAAGGGCGCGACTTCCGCCTGCTGGCCGAGATCCTCGCGGGACAGCTCTCCGGCGCCCGGCAGCGGCAGCGCGCCGCGGAGAGCGCTCGAGAGTGGGGGGCGTATCTGGTGGGGCGCGCCGCGCCGAGACCGGGCGCGCGAACCTCGGGCGGACCCAACCTCGCCGTCCTGCAGGAGGCCCTCGCCGAAGCCGGGTTCGACCCACGCTTCCACCGACGCGGACGCACCCGGGTCGACATCGCGCTGCGGGACTGCCCATTCCGGGATCTGCTGGACGAGCACCGAGAGCTGGTGTGCTCGATCCACCGCGGGCTCCTCGAAGGGATGCTCGCGGCGTCCCGGCCACCGATGAACCTCGGCAGCTTCGAGCCGTTGGTGGATCGCTCGAGGGTATGTCGCATCAGCGCCATCCCGGCCTGAGCAGCTACGTACGCATCGCCGAGCCTGAACCGGCGTACTCAGACTGAAGTCGGGCGCGGTCCCGTCCGATGCAACGTGAGGACCGGGCGGCGGCGGGTCGCCCGGCGCGCGATCAGATCACCGGCGGAGGAAGCAGATATGGAGCAGACGACCATGATGTCGTCGGACGGCACCCCGATCGTTCCGGAATTCAACGGCTGGCTGGAGCAACTCGTCGACGGCGAAGGCTCGGATCTCCACGTGAAGGTGGGCTCGCCCCCTATGATCCGGCTCCCCAAAGGGCTGCACCGGCTGGACCGTGACCCGCTGACCGGCATCGAATGTCAGGCGATCGCTGACGGCATCATCCCCGAGGATCGGAAAAGGAAGTTCCTCGAAACGGGCGAGGTCGATTTCGCATACTCGATCGGGCACGTCGGCCGGTTCAGGGTGAACGTCTTCCGCCAGCGTGGCTCTGTGAGCTTGGTGCTCCGGAAGCTCCGGTTCGGCGGGCCTTCGTTCGAAGAGATCGGTCTCCCCGATGCCGTGCGGAAGGTCGCCGAGGAACACCGCGGCCTCGTGCTCGTCACCGGGCCCACCGGGTCGGGAAAGACGACGACCCTCGCCGCCATGATCGACTACATCAACAAGACGAAGCCCGTGCACATCGTGACGATCGAGGACCCGATCGAGGTGTTACATCAGGACGAGGTGGCGTCGATCAACCAACGCGAAGTGGGGAGCGATACGCAGGACTTCCTGGTCGCGCTGCGGGCGGCGCTGCGTCAGGATCCCGACGTGATCCTGATCGGCGAGATGCGAGACACCGAGACGGTCCGGGCCGCGATCGCGGCCGCCGAGACCGGGCACCTCGTGCTGTCGACCCTGCACACCGTCGACGCCACGGAGACCGTGAACCGCGTGATCGACTTCTTCCCGCCTTACCAGCAGAAGCAGGTGCGCCTCGCCCTGGCCGGCACACTGCGGGGCATCATCTGCCAGCGTCTCGTGCCGACCGTCGACGGCGGGCGGGTGCCGAGCCTCGAGATCATGATCAACACCGGCCGCGTCGCGGAGCGGATCGCCGATCCCGACAAGACGCACGAGATCAAGGACGTGATCCAAGACGGCAGTTTCTACGGCATGATCACGTTCGACCAGTGCCTGCTGCAGCTCGTGCGGCAAGGCCAGGTCACGGTCGAGGATGCCTTCCAGGCGGTCTCGAACCGGCACGACTTCGAGCTGGCGATGCAACAGGCCGGCATGCCGCTGCCCGTGTAGGCCATTCCGATCGACGACCCGGGATCCCGGGTCAGGCGGCGGTCGGGCGACGACGCATCCTCGCGAGGCCCGCGCCTGCGGCCGCGCCGATCAGCAATCCCGCGGCGCCGGCCGCGATCCAGCCGTCGCCATCGGAAGCGGGAACGGCCGACGCGGTGACGGGACGGGTCTCGAGCGGCGCCGCATCGGCGCCCGAGGCTCCTTCGCCGATCACGATCGAGCCCGACATGCCCGGGTGGATCGAGCAGGCATACGCGTACACACCGTCGTCGGCGAACGACGTCGTGTAGCGATCGCCCGTGGTCAGGTCCTCGAAGTTCCCCCATCCGTTGGCCGTGACGTTGTGCGTGAACCCGTCGCGGTTCACGAACGTGATCGTCTCGCCGGGCTGGGCGAACAGCGTCGACGGCGTGAAGCACGCATCGATCATCTCGATCCGCGTCCCGCTGCCCTCCGTGGCGCCTTCGTGACACCCGCCCCCGGCCGACGCCGTGGTGATGCCGGCGAATGTTCCGATCATGCCGAGCGCGACGATCGTCGTCACCGTGCGTAGCGCTGTCATCGAACGGCCCTCCCTCATCGAGTCCCACACCGACTACACCGGCAGCCGGGTGAGGGTTCCCGGATCACCCAGGGTCGGTCGCGGGCTGCAGCGACTCCGCGATCGCGACCGCGGCCTGCTTCGGCAGCGCCGTCTCGAGCCGGAACGTGAACCCGGCGTCCTGCCAGATCAGCACGTTGCCGGACACGAGCAGGCGCATCGCCTCGTCACCACGCAGGATCACGAGCTCGTGCTCGCCGGTCGTCCAGAACGCGTCGCGGCCTTCGACGAACGCGTCGCCGAACCGGTCGGTCTCTTCGAAGAGCAGCTTGGAGGCTACCTCCCAGTCGCCCTCGAACTGCATCAGCACGGCACCCGTCCTCGTTCCGGAGATCGCGGGCAGCTCGGCGCTGGGAGCCCACGCGTTCACGATGCGCGTCGCGACGTCGCCGGGCTCGGGCCCCACCTCCGCCTCGTCGACCCACGTGCGATCGGGGGGGCCGAGCGCCGAGGGGATCTCCGGCGCGAACCCGGCGATCGCCCCGGCATCAGAGAGCGAGACCTCCCGGCCGAAATCCTCGCCGGTCGCGACGTTCGTCGGCAACGCGGTGGGTCGGCCGGGCAGCACCTCGATGGAGATCGCACCGAGCTCGATCACGAAGCGCGCCGCCAGCGCCACACCGGCGAGCGCGAGCAGGGCGGCGGCGATCACGAGCAGCGTGCGCCGGCGGCTCGGCATCGAGAGCCGTGGTGCCACGAGCGAGGGCGCCGACCGCTCCTCACGGATCGCGTCGATGACCGCGCCGGCTACGTCGGGCGTTCCGGGCCAGGCGAGCTCGTCGCCGAGACGCCCCAGGGCGGCGCCCAACTGTTCGTCGGTCATCCTGAGCAGGCGCTCGGTCATGGCTCCTCCGGGTCGATGAGTCCGGCGTCCGCGGTGATCTCCGTGCGAAGGCGCGCGAGCGCTCGCGACAGTCGGGACTTGACCGTTCCTGGGCGGACATCGAGCGCCTCGGCTGTCTCCGCCTCGCTCATCTCGAACAGGTACCGATAGGCAACGACGAGCCGGTCACGCTCGGGCAGCCTGCCGAGCGCGACCGCGAGGAGCTCGGCGTCAGCGCGCTCGAGGGCCGCGGCCTCGGGGGACGGGGCCGCGTCCCCCGATGCGGTCGCGGCCGCCCGCACGACCAGGCCGTCGCGGCGACGAGCGGAGCGACCCCTGTTGCGGGCCTCGTTCGCCACGATGCGCAGGATCCACGGCCGAAACGGGGCCCCCGTCCGGAACCGAGGCAGGGCGTAATACGCCTTCACGAACGCCTCCTGCACGGCATCCTCCGCATCGCCCCGGTTGCGCACGACCAACCAGGCGACGCGGAAGGCGATGCCCTGGTACCGCGTCACCAGCTCCTCGTACGCGCCGACGTCGCCGTCGCGTGCGCGTGCGGTGAGCTCGGCGTCCTCCGATGGTCGGCCCTCCACGGGGCGCTGGTCGATCACCTTCGACCGTCATACACCAGAGTGGGCGAGGGGGTTCCGGAAGGCCTTCGTGGCGACGACGAGAGGAGCCGGATCGACCCCGGCTCCTCCCGTATCCGGCCGAACCGGGCTCAGCCGGTCGAGGTCCTCGAGCCATCGCTCCCGTCGGACGATGCCACGTCGGACAGGGCCGAGAAACCGGCGACGAGGCTCGACAGCTCCATCGGCACCACGATCTTGGACGAGGGCGCCACGCCAAGCGCCTTCAAGGTCTCGAGGTACTGGAGCCGCATCGTGTTCACGGCCGCGCCCATCGCCTGCTCGTTGATCGTTTTCAGCGCGAGCGCGAAGCCTTCGGCGCGCAGGATCGCCGCCTGTCGCTCACCCTCCGCCGTGAGGATCGCGGACTGCTTCGAGCCCTCGGCGTTCAGGATCGCGGCTTCCTTGTTGCCCTCGGCGACCGTGATGGCCGCGGCCTTTTGCCCGTCGGCCTCGGTGACGACCGCGCGCCTGGTGCGCTCGGCCGACATCTGCCGGGTCATCGCCTCCTGCACGGACGCGGGCGGGATGATCTCCCGGATCTCGACATTCGTGACCTTCACGCCCCAGCGCTCGGTCACCTCGTCGAGCTTGATACGCAGCAGGGTGTTGATCTCGTCCCGCTTGGCGAGCATGTCGTCGAGGGGGATGTCACCGATCACCGCCCGCAGCGTCGTCGAGGCGATGTTCAGGGCGGCCCCGGCGAAGTTCCCGACCTGCACCACCGAGGTCTGCGCGTCCATCACCTTGTAGAACATCACGAAGTCGACCGCGATCGGGGCGTTGTCCTTGGTGATGGAATCCTGCCGAGGGATCTCCAGGTAGAACTCGCGCAGGTCGACGCTGATGCCCCGGTCGACGAAGGGGATCAGGACCACGAGCCCCGGTCCTTTCTGACCGAGCAGGCGGCCGAGTCGGAACACGACCAGCCGCTGATATTCGGGCACGATGCGGATCGCCTTCGCCAGGAACAGCACGACCAGCACGACCACCACGATCAGCGCGATCAAGGCGGCACTGATCTCCATCAGTGGTTCCTCCCTTCATCGGCCGTCGAGCCGACAGCCGCTTCATGCTCGATCGGAGCGCGATCGACGGTGAGCACGAGACCGTCGACGCGGGTGACCGTGACCGGCGCGCCGGCCGGGATCGGGGTACCGTCGGCCGAGGTGGCGCGCCACTCTTCGGACGAGACACGGACGATGCCGTCCGGATTCAACCCTGCCCCCAGCGCGACACCGGGTCGCCCGACGATCTGCTCGGAACCCTGAGCCGCCGGCATGCGCCGCACCGACAAGATCTTCCGAAGCACGACCGCGAAGAAGACACCAACGAATGCCGCCACCGCCACGAGCACGGCCGGCGAGACCGAGACCCCGCCGGCACGGTCGTACAGGAACCAGCCGCCGAGCACAAGACAGATCACGCCGGCGATACCCCAGATCCCGAACCCGGGCGCGCTGAGCTCGACGATCATGAGCACGGCCGCCGCGATGAGCAGGCCGATGCCGATCAGCTGTACCGGAAGCACGCCGAACGACACGATAGCCAGGACCAGCAGCGCGGTGCCGATCGTGCCCGAGAAGATGTGACCGGGCACGAGCAGCTCGAGCACGATGAGCGCGAGTCCCAGCCAGAAAAAGATGAACGCGAGCGTCGGGTCGAACAGGGTGTGCAGGAAGCCCACGAATCCGCCCATGTCGACGTCTCGCACGGTGGCCCCGGCGGTGTCGAGGGTCACCGTGCTGCCATCGCCTAGGGTGACCGTGTCGCCGTCGACCGCCGACAGCAACGCGTCGGTGGACGGCTCGATCAGGTCGATCACGTCGTCGCGCAATGCCTGCTCCGCGCTGATGCTCACCGCATCCGTCACGAACGTCTCCGCGACGTCACCGTTGCGACCGTTCTGCTCGGCGATCGCGCGCATCGACGCCGCCGCGTCGTTCACGGCCTTGTCGGAACCGACCGCGCCGTCGATGCCGACCGGCGTGGCGGCCCCGACGTTGGTGCCCGGGGCCATGGCGGCGACGGGGCAGGACAGCAGCACGAACGATCCGGCCGAGGCCGCCCGCGCGCCCGAGGGGGCCACGTAGCACAGGACCGGGATGCGCGCGTTCAACACGGCCTGGGTGATCTGGCGGGTCGAGGAGACGAGGCCGCCGGGGGTGTCGATCTCGATCAGCACGGCCCGGGCGTCCGTCTCGGCGGCGTCCGAGATGCCTCGCTCGAGGTAGTCGGCGACGAAGGGATCAACGACGCCGTCGAGGTGCAGTCGCGTGATCGTGCCGGAGCCGGACGAGGGTGACGGGGACTGAGCCGAGGCGGGGTGGGGGAGGGCGACGAGACCGACGACGACGAGGGCCACCGCGAGCGTGAGCCGAGCCGATGGACCCACCCGTGTCATCGTGATCATCTCCGTGTCATCGATTCGTCACATGTTGCGGTTCGGTTCTCGTTCGTGGCACCGCACGACCGAGACTAGACGCCCGGCGAAGACCGTGCAGGGAAGCCCGCCGAGGCCGATAATCGATGGCGAGAGTTGCGAGCGAGGCCCCATGGCCTCGGCAAGCCTCGTTCGTCGCAGGCTCCGTATACCGGAAGGAACACCGGGTGCAGACTCGGAACGACGGACCGCTCCTCCCTCGAGAGGAACAACAACTGATGGATGGGCTCCTCGCCGGCGACGACGACGCGATCCGCGCGCTCTATGCGCGGTACGGCCGACCGATCTACTCGCTCGGCCTCCGCCTGCTGGGCACCCGCGAGTCCGCCGAGGAGCTCACGCAGGACGTCTTCCTCACGGCGTGGCGGAAGGCGACTCGATTCGATCCGACACGGGGCCGGCTCTCGACGTGGCTGATGACGATCGCGCACAACCTCGCCGTCGACCGGCTCCGTCGTGAGACGGGCGTCACCCGCCCGACGCTGGTGCTGGTCGACGAGGTGCCCGACGCGCCGGGGCTCGATGAGGAAGCCGTCCTGATCGAGCGAGATGCCGCGATGCGGGCGTTGTCCTCGCTCACGGAGGCCGAGCGCCGGCTGGTGGCGCGGGCCTACTTCCGCGGCATGACGGCGCGCGAGATCGCGGAGGCCGACGGCATCCCGCTCGGCACGGTCAAGACGAGGCTGCGCTCGGCGATGATCAAGGTCCGCAAGGCGAACGAGGGCAAGGATCTGTTGTGAACTGCGCGACCGTCCGGGACCGGCTGACCGAGCACGCCCTTCGGGCGCTGCCGGCGCGAGAGGCGTCGTCGATCGACCGGCACCTCCTCTGGTGCGCGGCTTGCCGCAAGGAAGCGGGCCACCTCCAGGCCGCCTCGGCGACCCTGGCGTTCGCCCTGGCGCCCGAGGAACCGTCCCCCGAGCTGGAGGATCGCATCCTCGGCGTGATCCGCTCGGCAGCGGCGCGGCGGGTGCCTCCCGGCGGTACCGCCCCGCGACGGTCGCGCCTCGCGCTCGTCGCCGCGATCACCGCGATGCTCGCCGTCCTCGGCACCGGGTGGGGGGCGGTCATGGCCGGCCGCGCCGCTCGCTCTGATGAAGTGGCGCGCGACGCGGTGCTGCGTCAACAGGGGGCCGTGGAACGCTTCCAACGCCTGTTGACCAGCGCGGAATTCAGCGACCCGGAGGGAGACGTGTTCCTCGGCACCCTGGCGCCGTCGACCCCCGACGGCGGAGGAGGCAGCGCGCTCACCCTCGTCTCCCCTTCGATCATCGACATGGCGATCGTGCTGGTGAACGGCGTGCCTCCCGACGTCGCCCAACGCCTCCCGTTCACGGTGCGGCTGCGCGGCTCCGAAGGCTCGTTGTTCGTCGGAGATCTCCCCAAGGGCGGGCTCGACGCGAGCGGGGCGGGCATCGTCTCCAAGGAGTTCGATCTCGACCTGTCGTCCTACGACGAGGTCGTGGTGCGAGATGCCGACGGCGCGGTCGTCATGCGCGGCGCGATCGACACCCGAGCCGCGATCGCGTCACCGTCGCCGTAGCTCCGAGCGGCTCCGAGCGGCTCAGCGGGGCGTCGTATCCTGCCCGGATGCGATTCGGGTTGAGCTTGCCTCACTACGGCTTTTCGTTGCCCGGCGACGCTCCGATCTCGTTCGAGTCGGTGGTGACCTGGGCGCGACGCGCGGAGGAGCTCGGATTCGATTCCGTGTGGATCTCGGACCACTTCTTCTATTCCTTCGCCCGGTACGGCGCCGATCCTGCTCCGATCGCCGCGATCGAACCGCTCACCGCGCTCGCGGGGCTCGCGGCGGTGACCGAGCGCGTTCGATTGGGCACCCTCGTGTTGGGCGCGCCGTTCCGGCATCCTTCGATTGTCGCGAAGATGGCCACCACGATCGACGGCATCTCGCGGGGTCGGCTCGACCTCGGCGTGGGGGCGGGCTGGCTCGAACAGGAGTTCATCGCGTTCGGATATCGATACGGAACGGTGGGGGAGCGCTTCGACGCGCTCGAAGGAACCCTCCGCGTGCTGCACGCGCTGTCCCTCGGCGAGCCGGCGACGCTCGATGGCCCGGCCGTCTCGCTCCGCGAGGCTCGACTCCTGCCCCCTCCGGTCCAGCCCGGGGGGGTCCCGCTGTGGGTGGGTGGGAAGGGAGGGGCGCGGCTACTGCGGCTCGCCGCCAGCTACGCGCACGGCTGGAACGCCGCCTGGCGCTGGACCACCGACGGCTTCACCAAGCGGGCGGCCGCGGCTCGCGAGGCGTGTGAGCGCGTCGGACGCAACCCCTCGACCTTCCACCTCTCCGTGGGTCTCTACTCGTTGCTCGGTGAGTCGGAGGTGGACTTCCGCGAGGTGTTCCGGCGCGGTCGCGCGTCGATGCCCGGCGACGCGATGCGCGACGAGACGGAAGCGACGTGGCTCGCCGACACGCTGTCGGGCACACCGGACCAGGCCATCGACCGGGTACGCCGATTCGAGGCGATCGGGGTCGAGGAGATCGTCATCGCTCCATGGGTGCTGCCGTTCTCCATTCCCGAGCCCGAGCAGCTCGACCTCTTCGCGGAGCGGGTGCTCGCCCCACTCCGATCGGGGGCCTGACGGTGCCCGCCACCCGACCGATCGACCCGTTGGACGCGGCGGTCGCGGTCCTCCGAGACGCGGCCGGCCCGCTGCATTGGACCGTGATCCAGGATCGCGCCCTGCGGGCCGGTCACCTCGACCCGTTCGCCGAGCCGGACGTTCGCCGGACGGTGTTGCGAGCCCTGGCGGAGGGCGTGCACGAAGGGGTGCTCCGCAAGACGGGCACGGGGGTGTACGAGCTCGTGCAGGAGGAACCGGCGCCCGACGCCTAAGGCTTCGGGTTCTTCGGCGGGCGACCTCGGCGCTTCGACGTGGCGTCGGGAGCCGGCGCGCGCGCGACGACACCCTTGCGCCGACCGGGGCGTGGCTTCCGCGCCTTCGCGATCAACTCGGTCACGTGGGCGCTGCACAGATCCTTCACGTAGTTCCCTCGTGACACCTTGATCGTGATCGTTTCGGCAGCGGGCCTGCCGCACACATCGCACACGAGGATCGTCTTCTCGGCCATGCGGTGTCCCCCCATCGTCGGTCGAGCCGCGTCAGGATAGCCGGAACCTGCGGGATTCGCCACCGCTACGTCGCCTCGGTCGCACCGTCAACGACGGTACGCGATGGGCGAGAACCGCTCGAGTTTCTCGAACCGATGCTCGGCCTCGACCCACCGCACCGTGCCCGAACGCGATCGCATCACCATGGAGTGTGTGGTCGCGCCGTCGGGCCAGTAACGCACGCCTCGCAGCAGGGAACCGTCGGTGATGCCGGTGGCCGCGAAGAAGACGTCGTTGCCGCTCACCAGGTCATCGGCCGTGAGGACTGCCTCGAGATCGAAACCGTCGTCGATGAGCGCTCGACGTTCGTCCTCATCCCGTGGGTAGAGGCGTCCCTGGATCGCTCCGCCCAGGCACTTCAGGGCCGCGGCCGCGATCACGCCCTCAGGCGTGCCCCCGATACCGATCAGCAGGTCGACGTCCGTTCGAGGGGCGGCCGCCGCGATCGCGCCGGCCACGTCCCCGTCGGTGATCAGGAAGACGCGCGCCCCGACCCTCCGCACGCTCTCGATGATCTCGTGATGCCGCGGCCGGTCGAGGATCGTCACGCCGATCTCTTCGGGTCTGACGCCTTTGGCTTTCGCGACGATCCGGACGTTCTCCTCGGGCGATGCCGTGATGTCGATGGCCTCGGACGCCTCGGGGCCGGCGGCGATCTTCTCCATGTAGACGGCGGCTCCCGGGAAGAACATCGACCCATGCTCGGCGAGCGCGATCACCGAGAGCGCGTTGGGTTGCCCGAACGCCGTCAAGCGGGTGCCGTCGATCGGATCGACCGCGACGTCGACGCCCGGGCCGTCGCCGGTGCCGACGGCCTCGCCGTTGAACAGCATCGGCGCCTCGTCTTTCTCGCCCTCGCCGATCACGACCGTTCCCTGCATCGAGACGGAGTCGATCATCAGCCGCATCGCGTCGACCGCGGCGCCATCGGCCGCGTTCTTGTCGCCGTGACCGATCCACCGCCCGGCGGCGAGCGCCGCCGCCTCGGTCACGCGGGCCAGCTCCATCGCGAGGTTGCGGTCGGGTCGGGTTTCGTTCACGTGGTCCTCCTGGTCGGGCGGCTCACCGTGATCGGGGAGAAGCTCGAAAAGCTCGGGAGCCTCGGCCCATCCTATCTCCGGGAGCCCGCCCCTCGGCCCGGTCGAGCGGCGCCGGGCCGAGGTCGCGCGCGGCGTACCAGGCGAGGGTCGTGCGAACCGTCTCCTCGAGCGGGGTGTATCGCAGGCCCAGATCGCGCTCGGCCCGCGAGCCATCGAACCGGTGCCCGTGCAGCAGGGTCCGGATCGCTTCCGGGCAGACCTGGGGGTCCGATCGCAGCAGGCGCCCCGCCGTGCCACCTGCGAAGCCGGCGAGCGTGGCGAGGCCGCGGGGGGCGAACCAGACGCGGGCGGGCCTGCCGCAGACGGCCCGGAGCAGGTGCACGGCCGCGCGGAGATCGATCGATGCCCCGCTGACCAGGTAGCGTCGCCCGGGCACGCCGTGGGACTCGGCGAGCAGGTGGGCGGAGGTGCAGTCCCGGATGTCGACGACCGAGAGCCAGGTGTTCACGAGCACCGGGAACCTGCCGTTCACGATGCCGAGCAACAGTCGTGCCGACCCCTGCAGGCGGCCCGGTCCCTGCACCGAGGCCGGGTTCACGCAGACGACGGGGAGGTCGAGCGCCTCGCCGAGCGCCATCATGCGGCGTTCGCCGACGAACTTCGATCGCTCGTACTCGGAGAGGAACGTGCCCCGATGCGGAGTGTCCTCTCGCGCGGTCACGCCGGCGGGCTCGCCGATCGCGGCCGCGGACGAGGTGGCCACGACCCGGCGAACCTTGGCCGCCGCGGCGATGCGGACGACTCCCGCAGCCCCCTCGACGTTCACCCGCAGCATCTCCCCGGGGTCGCGAGCGCACATCGCGTTGACGCCGGCGAGGTGGAACACCGTGTCGCATCCACGCATGCCGTCGAGCAGCGCCGCACGGTCGAACAGGTCGCCGGGCACGGCTCGCGCCCCGAGCGCCCCGAGCGCGGTCGCCGCATCGGTGGATCGGGCGAGCGCGCGCACCTCGCGGCCGTCGCCGACGAGCCGTTCGACGATCGCGCTGCCGAGGAAACCAGACCCGCCTGTGACGAAGACGGGTCCGTCCACGCGTCAGCGCCCGGGCGCCGTGCGGTCTCGCCCGCCGAGCACCGAGACGAAGCGCGAGAGGTACTGCACGGCCGAGGTCACCGTGATCACGGCGGCGACGAACATCAGCACCTGGTCGAGGTACCAGTCCCCGATCCGGATGTCGGGCCGCCAGATCGCGACGGTGATCCCGATGAACTGCACCGCCGCCTTCCATTTCCCCCAGATCGAGGGCATCACCACGGTGCCTTCGGACGCGGATACTGCGCTCCGCAGGCCCATGATCAACAGCTCTCGACCCACGATCACGAAGGCGATCCAAGGGGAGACTCGGCCGACGGCGACGAGCGCGAGCAGCGTTCCCGACACCAACAGCTTGTCGGCGGTCGTGTCGAGGAAGCTGCCCAGCGTGGATGTCTGCTTCCAGCGACGCGCGAGGCGGCCGTCGAAGAAGTCGGTGACCGCTGCGAACGCGAACAACGCTCCGGCGGTGGGGAAGGCCCACGACTCGCGGTCGCCCATCGCGATCAAGGCCATCACGACCGGCGTCAGCACGATGCGCAGGTACGTGATGCCCGTGAGGAACGCGGCGGCTCGCTCGTCGGGGGTACGCATCACGACGTCGGCGGCATCGTAACAGTGCCCTCAGGCGCGATCGTTCGACCTGTCGAGCACGGCTCGAACCTCGCCGGCGGACCCGCTCGCGAGCGCGCGGGCGGCGAGGTCCTGCGCGTGCTCGAGCGACGTCGATCGAACGGCCTCTTTCACCGTAGCGATCGCCACGGCTGCCATCGAGAGCTCGCGCACGCCGAGACCGAGCAGGAGCGCGGTCGCACGGTCGTCGGCGGCGAGCTCGCCACACACGCCGACCCACCGACCCCGGGAGGTCGCCCCGCGCACCGTCTCCGCGATCAGGCGCAGCACTGCCGGATGCAGCGGGTCGTTCAGCGCCGCCACGCGTTCGTTCCCCCGGTCCGCGGCCAGCGTGTACTGGGTGAGGTCGTTCGTTCCGATCGAGAAGAATTCGGCGCCGGCGGCGAGTGAGGCGGCCGTCAGCGCCGCTGCCGGCACCTCGACCATGATGCCCACCTCCATCGGGGCCTCGACCCCCGTCTCCTCCCGTGCTCGATCCAGTGCCTCGCGCGCCTTCCCGAGCTCCCAGGCCGTCGCGACCATCGGGAACATCACGCGGACCGGGTGATCCTCGGCGACGCGCAGCACGGCGCGCAACTGTCCGAGGAGCAGATCCGGTCGGTCGAGGCCGAGCCGGATGCCCCGAACCCCCAAGAACGGGTTCGCCTCCGGCTCCTGGCCGAGCGCCGGGACCGGCTTGTCGGCGCCGGCGTCGAGGGTGCGCACCAGGAGCGGACGCCCGGCGAGCGCCTCCGCCGCCGTGCGGTAGGCCGCCTCCTGCTCGCGCTCGTCGGGCACCGTGGCGCGATCCATGAAGAGGAACTCGGTCCGGAACAGCCCGACGCCGTCGGCGCCAGCGGCGACCGCGGCGGCCACTTCGTCGGGTCGTCCGACGTTGGCGGCCACTTCCACCACCGTGCCGTCCAGCGTCGCCGCCGGCTCGCCGGCCCGTGCAGCAGCCTTCGCGAGCGCCGCAGAGCGAGCCGTGCGTGCGCGTTCGATCTTGCGGATCACGTCCGGCGACGGGGCGATGTGCACCTGCCCCCGGTCGCCGTCGATCGCGAGCTGCACGCCCTCGGGCAGCATGAGTGTCTCCGTTCCCACCCCGACGACGGCGGGGATCCCGAGGGCCCGGGCAAGGACCGCCGCGTGCGAGGTCGGCCCTCCGTGGGCGGTCACGATGCCGAGTGCCGTGGCCGGGTCGAGCCCGGCGGTGTCAGCGGGTGTGAGGTCCGCCGCGACGAGGATGCCGGGCGCGTCGAGCCGGGGTGCCGGCATGGGCACGTCGAGGATGCGGGCGAGCACCTGAGCGCCGACGCTCCGGAGATCGACCGCTCGAGCCCGCAGGTACTCGTCGTCGAGGGAGTCCCAGGTCCGCGCCACGTGGTCGACGGCATCGTTCCAAGCCCGGGCGGCGGTTCGCCCCTCGTGCTCGATTGCCCGGTGGGCTGGTCCGAGCAAGGCGTCGTCGCGCAGGAACAAGCCGTGAGCGTCGAAGATGCGAGCCTCCTCCTCGCCGGCGCGCGCGGCGACGTCGTGACGCTGGCGGGCGATCGCCTCGGCCGTCTCGCCGACGGCCGCCTCGAGCGATGCCAGCTCGGTTCGCGGATCCACCGGCTCGGTCGACTCCGGCACCTCGAGCTCGGGTGCGTGCCATCGCCGCGCAGGGCCGAGCGCGACCCCCGGTGACGCAGGGAACCCGGTGAGGGGGCCCTCCGCCGCCGCCGGGCGGGGCGTGGCCGGGGCCGGTCCCTCCGAGCCTGCGTCCGCCGGCTCATCGAAGCGTCTGGCCGCAAGCGCCTGCAGGGCCTCGACCGCCTCGGCGGAGCCCGGACCCGACGAGCGCACTTCGATCTCGTGACCCTTGGCTACGCCGAGGGTCGCGACGCCGTTCAAGCTCGTGGCGTCTGCAGGCCCGGCGCCAGTCGTCAGGTTCCGCACGGTGACGGCCGCGTCGGATCCCGATGCCACTTGCACGAACCTGGCCGCGGGCCTGGCATGCAGCCCATGCTCGAGATCGACCCGCAGCACCGCGACGACCGTTTCGCCCACTCGCCCGGTGCCATCATCGCCTGCGCCGGCGCCCTCGTCGGCATTGCCGGGGGACTCGACGTCCGCCCCCCCGTCCGGGCCCGTGTGCTCGCCGTCGCCGAGGTGTGCGACCTTGCCGGCGAGGCCCGCGCGCGCTTCCCGAGCGACGACCTCGAGAGGCCGATCGAGCTTGGCGGTGACGGCGGCGGCGACGGCGCCCTCGACGAGTGGCGCCTCGCTCAGGACGATGCGCTCGCGGCGACCGTCATCGAGCAGGTCGATCGCCATCTCGGCGGAGAGCACCGCGCTTCCCAGATCCATCAGCACCAGGACGCCGTCGTCTGACCACGCTCGCTCGATCGCCTGCATCACGAGCACGGCGTCGGTCCCGATCGCCCCATCGGGGGTGTCGAGACCCCCCGCAGTCTCGAGCTTGACCTCGTCCCCGCCCATCTCGCGCGCGAGTTCGGCGACGCCTTCGGCGATGCGCGCGCTGTGGGAGACGATCACGATGCCGACCATGGTGGCTCCTCAGGCCCTCGAGGCCAGCACGCCTATCAGCACGAAGCCGTAGATGACGGTCAGGACGCCGAGCACGATCAGGCCTCGTTCCATCAGCCGGCGCAGGCGATCGGAGAGACCGAAGTCCAGCAGCACCGAACGCAAGCCGAGCATGGCGTGGACGGTCACGACCACCAGGAACACCGATTCGAGGACGAAGATCACCGGCGTCCTGATGTAGTCGAGCACGTGCTGGTAGGTGCGGAGACCGCCGACCTCGTCGACGACGAAGTGGTGGGCGACCATGTGGATCGTCACCAGCACGAGGAGTGAGACGCCGGTGATCGCCGTCCATCGCCAGCTGCGGGCTCGGGCCGACCCGGAGCCGGTCGCGCCGGGGTGCGAGGTCGGCGACGCCGCTCGGTCCTCGATCATGACTCCGACCCGAACACGTGGAGCGCGGTGTACACGAGGAGGATCGATCCGAAGGCCATCAGCGACCAGAACAGAGCCTTCTGATGGCTCGACACGAAGCCGCTGCCGACGAGCGCCAGGCGGGCGCCGTTCAAGCCGTGCACGAGCAGTCCGAACACGAGGAGCACGTCGAGGCCCAGGAACAACGGCGTGGTGGCGATCCCGAGGAAATCGTTCCACGAGCCCTCCCCGCCCAACAGCAACGAGAGGACGGCCAGGTGCAGGTAGAGGTAGAACACCAGCCCGAGCCCCGTGATGCGGTTCAGGGAGAACGCGAGGTGTCCGGTGCTCCGGCTGCGCAGGTCGAACCAGGCGACCGGACCCGGGACCTTGCGTGACATCGGGCCCGCTGGGTCGCGGGCCCGGAGGATCTCGTCGACCCCGGGGTCGCGTCCTGGCGTCGGGGGGTGGGTCACGCGGGTGCCTCGTTCGTCGGCAGGTCGGGCACGGCGCGGCCCTGCTCCTTGCGGCGACCGCGCAGATCCCTGCGGAGCGCCATGATGCGTTGCGCCGGCCTCACGTCTGAGGGACATGCTTCCGTGCACTCGAACGCCGCGTGGCACCGCCAGGCCGCGTTGTCCTGGTCGGCCCAATCGAGGATGGCCCCACGATCCACGCCGCGGGGCTCCTCGAGCATGCGTTGCGCGAACGCGAGCGCGGCCGGCCCCAGATAGGTGGCGTCGGTGGCGGCGATGGGGCACGCCGAGAGGCAGAGACCGCATTCGATGCAGTCCTCGTACCGCAGATACAGGTCGAGCCCGTCGGGGCGCTCAGCCTCGAGATGGGCCTCGCTCTCGCGCACGATGGGATGCGGCTCGGGGAAGCGCTCGAAGAACGGCGTCATGTCGACCACGACGTCGTGCAGCACCGGCAGGTTCGCGATCGGCTCCACCGAGATGGTGCCGGAGACGTCGCTGAGTGGCGTCACGCAGGCCAATCGTTCCCGGCCGTTCACGCGCACGCCGCAGGTGCCGCACGAGGCATGGATGCACGAGTGTCGCAGCCCGAGCGACGGATCGCGCCGCAGCTGGATCCACCGGAGGGCCTCGAGCACGGTCGTCCCATCCTCGGCCGGCACGTCGTGCTCATCGGTGTGCGGCGAGTCGTCGCCTCGCTTGAACCGGTACACGCGCAGCCGCCGCGTGGCCATCATGCGTCGGACCGCGTGATCGTCATGCCGCGTAGGCCGCCGTGTGGGGAAGCAGCACCGTCTCGCGGGTGCGGCAGGGCTCCTCGATGCCGAGCTTGGCGCAGACGACGTCGGCACAGACCTCGGCCATGCCTCGCAGCGTCGTGCCCTTGCCCCCGGTGATCGTGACGAATCCCTCCACACCGTCGTCCACAGCGTGATCGATCGTCTTGAAGGTGCGGGAGAGCTCCCGGCCGGAATCGGCGTCGTCCTTGGACCCGATCAGTGGCCGGGCCGCCGACCAGGCAGAGCGGTATGGCGCCTCGCGGAGCGCCGGCACGAGCTTCGAGCCTTCGTCGACCATGCGCTGCACGTGGTCGGCGGGCACGCCGAGATCGTCCGGGTCCTTGACCACCCACGAGCTGGTGCCGACCACCGACAGTCCCCGCTGGGGGACGACGATGTCACCGTCGCCCGAGGCGTGCAGTCGATTGATCACCATGTTGCAGAGCCGCCCCCGCACGGCCAGCATCACGCCGGGGGAGGGACGGATCGGCACATCGACGCCCGCCATGTGCGCGACCTGTTCCGACCACGGGCCCGTGGCGTTCACGACGAGGTCGGCGCCGATGCGAGTCTCACGGCCGGTGACCAGATCTCGCACGCGAGCCCCCGCGACGGTACCCGAGGAACGCTCGAGGTCGATCACGTCGACCCAGTTCAGCAGGTCGGCGCCGTTGGCCTTCGCGGTGCCGAAGAACCGCAGCGGCATCCGCATCGCGTCCATCGTCGCATCGGGGACGCGCACCGCCACCTTCAGCTCGGGGTTCAGCAACGGCTCCAGTCGCAGGGCGTCGTCCGGTTGCAGCACCTGCGTGGGGATGCCGGTCGCCTCGCAGCCGGCCAGGAACGGGGGCAGGTACTCCATGTCCTCGTCGGTCACCCCCACGAACAGCCCGTCGTTCTCCTCGAACGAGCCGGGCGCGATGCGGCGCAGGAGGGTGTTCTCCTCGATGCATTCCAGGGCGGAATCCTCGTCGTTCACCGCGTAGCGGGCGCCGCTGTGCAGCAAGCCGTGGTGGCGCCCGGTCGTGCCGGAGGTGAACTCGCCGCGCTCGACGAGCGTGACCTTGAGGCCCCGCAGGGCTAGGTCGTGCGCGAGCGCCCCTCCGGTGCCGCCGCCCCCGACGATCAGGACGTGAGGCGCCGAAGCTCGCGTCATCGTTGGATCATCGCACGCGCGACGACGGCCGGTTCAGTCCTCACGCTCCTGTCCTCGAGCGAAGTCGCCACGCCGCGGTGTCACGGGGTCTTCGTCTTCGTCGGTCTGGCCTTCGGCGAAGGTCCCTTGCTTCGCCTCATCGGGCTCGTGGTGCTCCGTCTCTTGGCCCTCGGCGAAGTCGCCGTGCTGATCCTCCGCCTCACCGTGCTCCTCCTCGGCCTGACCTTCGGCGAAGGATCCCTCGTGATCGTGTCCCTTCTGTTCGTCGTGATCCTTCTCGTCGTGCATCACAACACCCTTCCGAGCGGCACCAGACCGCTCATTCGACCCAGTCGAAGGTGCGGGTCACGGCCTTCTTCCACATCGCATACTGCTGCTCCCGGGCCTCGGGGTCCATCGCGGGCGTCCACTCCTTGTCCTTGCCCCAGTTGCCGCGCAGGTCGTCGATGCTGTTCCAGAATCCTGTGGCCAGGCCGCCGGCGTAGGCGGCTCCGAGCGACGTGGTCTCGGCCACGGTCGGGCGGATCACGGGCACGCCAAGCACGTCGGCCTGCGTCTGCATCAGCAGCTCGTTGGCCACCATGCCTCCGTCGACCTTCAAGGAGGTGAGCGTCACGCCGGAATCGGCGTTCATCGCGTCGACGACCTCGCGGCTCTGCCATGCGGTCGCCTCGAGCACGGCACGGGCGAGGTGGCCGGCGGTCACGAACCGGGTGAGCCCGGCGATCACGCCGCGGGCCTCGGACCGCCAGTAGGGCGCGAACAGGCCCGAGAACGCCGGCACGAAGTACACGCCGCCGTTGTCCTCGACCGACAGGGCGAGCTCCTCGACCTCGGGCGCGGACTTGATCATCTTCAGGTTGTCCCGGAGCCACTGCACGAGGGCTCCGGTGATCGCGATCGATCCCTCGAGCATGTAGGTCGCGGGCTGGTCTCCGATCTTGTAGCCCACGCCCGTGATCAGCCCGCTCTTGGAAGGCACGGGGTCCGGTCCGGTGTTCAGGAGCAGGAACGACCCGGTGCCGTAGGTGTTCTTCGCCTCGCCGACGTCGAAGCAGGTCTGGCCGAACAGCGCCGCCTGTTGATCACCGAGGTCCCCCGCCACGGGGACGCCCGCCGCCGCCGTGCCGACCGTCTCACCGTAGACCTGGCTCGATGACCGGATCTCCGGCACCATCGAACGCGGCACGCCGATCGCGTCGAGCAACCCGTCGTCCCATTCGAGGGTCTCGAGGTCCATCAACATCGTCCGGCTGGCGTTCGTCACGTCGGTGACGTGCTGGCCACCGTTCGCGCCCCCCGTGAGGTTCCAGATGCACCAGGCGTCGATGGTGCCGAATGCCAGCTCACCCCCCTCGGCCCGAGCGCGGGCCCCCTCGACGTTGTCGAGGATCCACCGCACCTTGGGTCCCGAGAAGTACGTGGCGATCGGCAGCCCGGTCTTCTCACGGAACCGATCCTGCCCGCCATCGGCGATCAGCTCGTTGCAGATCTGATCCGTGCGCGTGTCCTGCCAGACGAGCGCGTTGTGGATCGGCTGGCCGGTCGAGCGGTCCCAGACGACCGTGGTCTCGCGCTGGTTCGTGATGCCGATCGCGGCGAGGTCACTCGCGGCCACGCTCGACTTCTCCAAGGCGCCCGCGATCACTTCCTGGCTGCGCTCCCAGATCTCGTTGGCGTCGTGCTCGACCCACCCCGGCTTGGGGAAGATCTGCTCGTGCTCCTTCTGGTCGACGCCGATCACCTGGCCGCCGTGATCGAAGATCATGAAGCGTGTGCTGGTCGTGCCTTGGTCGAGTGCTCCGACGTACTCAGCCATGCTGTGGCCTCCTCACCTTGGTCCGGCGTCGCCGCTCCAGGCGTCGGCGACGGTGCGCAGCAGCAGATAGGTCGACGTGGCGCCGGGGTCTTGGTGCCCGGCGCTGCGTTCGCCGAGATAGCTCGCCCGCCCTTTCCGGGCGACGAGCGGGACGGTGTCCTTCATGCCCTGCTCGGCAGCATCGGCCGAGCGGCGGAGTGCCTCGGACAGTTCCACTCCCTCATCGATCGCGGCGGCGAATGCGTCGCGAGCCGGGATCAGCGCATCGAGCATCGTCTTGTCGCCCGGTGCTGCCTTCCCTCGAGTCTGCACGCCCGAGACCGCTCCCGACAAGGCAGCGGACCAGTCCTCGGCCGTGATCTCGGTCTTGCCGGCGGTGGCCGCGCCGAGCTGCAAGAACAGCGTGCCGTACAGGGGGCCGCCCGCGCCGCCGACGGTCGAGACCAAGGTCATGCCGACGGTCTTGAAGAGCGCGCCGATGTCCTCGGACGCGGCCCCGTCGAGCTTCGCCAGCACCGCTTGGAACCCGCGGTCCATGTTGATGCCGTGGTCGGCGTCACCGATGGCGGAATCCAGCTCGGTCAGGTAGGCCTTGTTCTCGGCGATCGTGGCGGCGAAGGCCTTCAACCACACGACGACGTCGTCGTACGGCACGCTCACCGGTCGAGCCTCATTCTCGCCACGCCCCTCGAGGCGGCGCCGACCGGTGCGACGGAGGCCGTGCGTATGGTCAGGCGCCCCATCGCAGCCCGGCGGTCTTGACCGGCGCGTCCCACAGCTGTGTGAAGTCGTCGTTCATCTTCAGCAGCGTGATCGAGCACCCGGCCATCTCGAGCGAGGTGATGTACGAACCGATGAGGTTGCGCGAGATCGCGATGCCGCGACCCTGCAGGAACTTGTTCAGCTCGTTGTAGACCACGTACAACTCGATCAGGGGCGTTCCCCCCATACCGTTCACGAACGCCAGCACTTGGTCGCCCTTGGAGAACGGAAGGTCGTC
>JBEVGU010000049.1:0-3331 GCA_040511595.1 Actinomycetota bacterium
CCGCCTCCGCCCGACACCGCACCGGCTGCCTCGGCGTCGGCCTCCGATCGCTCGGGTGGAAGCTTGTCGATCCGGACCGCCGAGGCCTTGAACTCCGCCGTGCCCGACTTCGGATCGGTGGCCTCGATCGTGAGCACGTTCGTGTCGACCTGGTCCGGGAAGTGGAACGTCATGAACACGAGCCCCGGCCGCAGCGCCTCGTCGACGTGCACCGGCACCTCGACCGAGCCCCGCCGGCTCGACACGACGACGCACTCGTCCTCGGTCAGGCCGAGTCGCTCGGCGTCCTCGGGCGAGACGTCGATCGTCTCACCGCGGCGGAGCGGCGATGTGTAGCCGCCGCTCTGCACGCCAGTGTTGAACGAATCGAGCCGTCGTCCGGTCGTCAGGCGCAGCGGGAACCCCTCGGTGAGCTCGTCGACCGGCGGCTCGTCGATCACGATCGAGAACGGCGCTTTCGCGCCCTGCGCCTGCGGGTCGTCGAACTCCCAGAGCCGAGCGTGCAGGAACAGCGTGCCGGGATGCTCTTCGTCGGGGCACGGCCACTGTATGCCGCCGAGCTCCTCGAGTCGTTCCCAGCTCATGCCCGCGTGCATCGGGCTGAGCGACCGGCACTCGTCCCATGCCTGCCGAGGCGTGACATCGCCCCAGCCGGCGCCCATGCGGTTCGCGAGCTGCGTGATGATCCAGATGTCGTCCTTCGCGTTTCCAGGCGGCTCGAGAGCCGCTCGCACCCGTTGCACGCGACGCTCGGAGTTCGTCACCGTGCCTTCGGACTCGAACGCGCTGTTGGACGCGGGGAACACGACGTCGGCGAGCTCGGCCGTCTTCGTCATGAAGATGTCCTGCACGATCAGGGTGTCGAGGCCCCGCAGCAGCTCGACCGCATGCACGTTGTCGGCCTCGCTCGTCGCCGGGTTCTCCCCGATGCAGTAGACCGCGGTGAGCTCGCCACGCTCCATCGCTCGGAACATGTTCGTGAGATGCCAGCCGTATTCCGGGATGATCGGAGTGCCCCAGGCTTCCTCGAACCTTGCCCGCGCCGCATCGTTCTTCTTGAGGTCTTGGAAACCCGGGAGGTGATGGGGGATCGCACCCATGTCGCCGCCGCCCTGCACGTTGTTCTGTCCCCGCAGCGGGCTCAAGCCGCTCCCGTACGTGCCGACATGGCCCGTCAGCAGCGACAGGTTGATCAGCGACAACACGTTGTCGACGGCGTTGTGGTGTTCGGTGATCCCGAGCGTCCAGCAGATCATGGCTCGGTCGGCCTTCACGTAGGCGTGGGCGACCTCGCGGATCACGTCGGCGGGCACTCCAGTGACGGCTTCGCCCCGCTCGAGGGTCCAGTCCATGATCGAATCCACGTACTCGTCGTATCCGATCGTCGCGCCCTCGATGAACGCGTGGTGCTGCAAGTCGTTCGCGACGATCTCGCGAGCGATCGCGTTCGATAGCGCGATGTCGGAGCCGACGTCGATGCCGAGCCAGAGATCGCCCCACTCGGCCGACTCGGTGCGGCGGGGGTCGACGACGATCAGTTTCGCCCCGCGGTTGATCGCCTTCAGGACATGGTGGAAGAAGATGGGGTGCGCGGCCCGAGCGTTCGAGCCCCACAACACGATGAGGTCGGTATTCTCGACCTCCTCGAATGAGCTGGTACCGCCACCGGCACCGAAGACGGTGGCCAGACCGACCACCGAGGGCGCGTGTCAGGTGCGGTTGCAGCTGTCGATGTTGTTGCTGCCCAGGACCTGACGGCTGAACTTCCCCGCGACGAAGTTCAGCGCGTTGGTGGCCTTGGAGCAGCTGAACACCCCCGTGCCCCAGCCGGGGTTGCGATCGACGGCACGGCGGAGCCCTTGGGCGGCCCGGTCGAGGGCCTCGTCCCAGGTGGCCACGCGCAGCTCGCCGTTCTCGCGCACCATCGGCTCGGTCAGACGGGTGAGCGTCGTCCTCATCGACACGAGCATCTCTCCTTCCGGTGCGGGGCGCCGCGCCCCGCACCGGAATTGTACGGCGGCGGGCACCCCGATCGAACGTCGGCGGCTCTCGAGCGGCGGTGCCCTCCGTTCGGGTCGGCGGGCCCCGGGCGGCTCGGCGGGCCGGGCGGCTCGGCGGGGCCCAGGGATACTCGGTTGGCCCCAGGGCGGCCGGCGGTCCATGATGTCGTCATGGATCGCATCCCGATCGGCGAGCACGACGAGGAGCCACACAACGTGGTCCGGCTGCCCGGAGCCGACGAGACCTCGGAGGCTCCGGACGAGGAGATGAGCTACGAGGAGGCCATCGCGGCCGAAACGGAGGCGGATGCCGGCCTCGACGACGACTCGCTTCCGGGCCCCTCACCCGGCTCCCAGGCTGTCGCGCTCGTGGAGCAGGGCGTTCGTGTCGGCGCCGGCCTCTTCGCCGCGGGTGCCTCCGCCCTGGCCGATGCGCTGCGAACCACGTTGCCGGAACCAGACGAGGAGGCGAGCGCTCAGAAGGATCCGGCGGCCACGCTGGCTGGCGCCGGCCTCGGCGCCGCCGTCACCGCGGCCGAGGCGGCGGCGAACGCGGCCCGCCAGGTCGCCGACACGATCGGGCCGGCGCTCACCTGGCTCGTGGAGCCTCGATTCGCCAAGGACGCGGGCGAGATGGCGGCCGGAGCGGCCCGGGTGCTGGACGGTCAGTGGAAGGCGTCGCGGGCCGAGATGGTCGAGGCCGCCTCCTCCTTTCTCGGGGCGCTCGTGCCGGAGATCGCCCAGGGAGTGGCGGACCAGGTGGACCTGACCGCGATCGTGCGCGATCGCGTCGACGTGAACGCGATCGTCGACGACGTGGATATCGAGAGCATCCTCGAGCGGGTCGATCTCGACGCGCTGGTCGATCGAATCGACGTCGACGCGATCGTCCGGAAGGTCGACATGGAGCAGCTGGCTCGATCGTTCCCGGTCGAGACGATCGTGGACCGGGTGGACGTCGGCCGGGTGATCGCCCGCACCGACCTGGTCTCCATCGTGGACCGACTCGACCTGAGCGAGATCGCGGAAGAGGTGATCGACGACGTCGACCTGCCGAGGCTGATCCGTGAGTCCTCGGGCGCGATGGCGAGCGAGACCGTGCAGACGGTGCGCGTGCAGGGAATGAACGCAGACCGCTTGGTGTCACACGTGGTCGACAAGGTGCTTCGCCGGGAAGCGCGTCAACTGCTGCCCCCTGAGGCGAAGCCGGAGCCGCCCTCGTGAGCGGCGCGGTGGTGTCGAGCACACGCGTCTTCCCGCCCGGGGCGGCGGAACGTCAGGGGCTCCGCGCCGGCGTCGTTTCCCGCTTCGGCGCCATGGTGATCGATCTG
>JBEVGU010000050.1:0-3426 GCA_040511595.1 Actinomycetota bacterium
CGGAAGAAGTCGACCATCTCGCGGCGGGTCTGGTCGTCGAGGTCCTCGGGGATCGAGGTGCCGACGATGTTGAAGTCGTAGCAATGGCGGACCGGCAGCTTGGTGCCGTCGGGCTGGCCCGCCGCGAAGAAGCCCTCGCCGGGCAGGTACAGCTCCATGACGGCCTCGACGAGCTCGTCGGCCTCGCCACGGAGCTCGGCCGCGCCTGCGGCATCGCCGCGCGACTCGAGGATGTCGGCGGTCACTCGCAGGTTCCACACGTTCGCGGCGTTGAAGCTCGCGACCTCGTGGGTGTACGAGCTCACGCACTCCAGCAGGTTCTCGATCTCGCCGTAATCGGCGAGCTTCGAGGCTCGGCGCAGGCCCTGCCAGGCGCGCGCCCAGAAGCGCAGGTGGTCGAGCACGCTGCGGCCGTCGCCCTGCTCCTCGTCGAGGAAGCGATCGTCGCCCGTGAACCGGAGGTAGTCGCGGACGAGTCGCGTCATCGCGTAGTCGTTCACCGAGTACCACTGGCCGACCGGGCCGCCCGTGAGCGATGACGTGCCGAACAGGGTGTGCGTGTCGTTCGTGATCCAGTGCGCGAGCTGGCGCCGCATGGGCTCGGGGTCGAGCAGCGCGTGCGTGACCGAGCTCAGGCTGAAGTCCCAGAGGAAGGTCGTCGTCGCCCAGTAGTTCGGCATGAGCGTGTCGTAGCTGCGGCCGAGCACGTTGCCCTCGTAGTCGCGCCGGAAGTAGAGGATGCCCAGGATGCCCCACCAGTACAGCCGGGACAGCGCCTCGGATGACGTCTCGAGCACCGGCAGGTGGCCGGAGAACTCTCGGTTCCCGGGCGTCACGGCCGCCTCGAGCTGCGCGTTCCAGTACTGCTCGGATGCCTCGACGGCGCGCTCCACGTCGGCGACGACCGCGTCGTACGCCTCGATCGCGGCCTCGCGGGTCCTGCCCACGGCGTGCACGTAGCCGAAGCGTCGCTCGGCCCCGGCCGGGATATCGAGCACGACCGTGACGTCGCCGCCACGGCCCATGCCCCCGATGCCGACCATGAACTCCTCTGAGGCCGGCGCGACGCCGCTCAGGCGGGCGATCGCCGGGAGGTCGACGCCCTGCACGCTCCACGCCGTGTCGGCGTCGTCGCAGAACACCAGCCGCGATCCGTCGACGGATGCCTCGTTCTTCGCGTCCGGCGACTCGGGCGTGTTCCACGCGCCGTCGCCGGCGACCACACGAGCCGCGAGCGAGAGCATGACCTCGACCGCGCGGCGCTCACCGCCGGTGTTCCGCACCCGCACGTCGATGGCGACCGCGGTCCGGCCGGGCACGACCACGGTCGTGGTCTCGAGCACGAGGCCCGGAAGCTCGGCGCGGCGCACGACGCGGTCGGGGCGCCACTCGTGCGTGACGGGCGCGCCGTACGACTTGAAGATCCGGCCGTCGACGAAGGCGACCGCGGTGGACGCGAGCCCTTGCGACACGGGCGGGAACTGGACTGCGCTGACCGAGGTCAGGTCGTGGTCGACGCGCACGGTGCCGAGGTGGTTGGTCAGGCCCGCGGGGGCGACCATGTCGTCGTAGTGGTGCGTGATCGGGTCCGCGGCCAGGTGGGCGACGGTCGGGATGTGGGACGTGCGCATGAACACGATCGGACTCCTAGTACTGGCCGAGGGCGAGGCCGCGCGCGAAGAACTTCTGGGTGAAGAGGAAGAGCACCACGGTCGGCACGGACACGAGCACCGCCGCGGCGAGCACGGTGGACATCTGGGCCCCGCCGTAGGTGCTCTGCATGCCGGCGAGGGTGGTCACGATCGGCCGGACGTCGTCGGACTGGCTGAGCGTGAGCCCGAGCAGCAGGTCGTTCCAGATGAACGTCGCCTGGAGGATGAAGATCGCGACCAGCGCGCTCGAGGCCATCGGCAGGTAGATCCGCGTGAAGATCCGCCACGTGGTGGCGCCGTCGATCACCGAGGCCTCGAAGACGTTGTGGGCGACACCGGTGAAGAAGTTGCGCATGACGAAGGCGGAGAACGGGATGGAGATCGCCGTGTACACGATGATCATGCCCGCGTGCGTGTCGTACAGTCCGACCCTGGAGTAGGCGTCGAACAGCGGAAGCAGCACCATCTGGAGCGGGAACACCGTGCCGCCGAAGATCACGACGAACCACAGGAACCCGCGCTTCAGGCGAAGGGCCACGATCGCGAAGCCGGCGGCCGCGCCGACGACCACGGCGATGATCGGCGAGACGATCGCGTACGCCAGCGTGGCGACGATGCTGTCGCTGAGGCCCGAGAGCTGCATCGCCTCAGCCATGTTCGCGAACAGGTTGAAGTCGGTCGGGATCCACGCCTGGGTCGACGTGAAGGTCAGCGGCGACTTGCTCGCGTTGATCAGCAGGAGGTAGACGGGCACCAGCCAGATGAGGCCCAGCACCACGAGGACGGAGGTTCGGAGGATTCTCGACATGGTCACATCTCGTGCTTCTGGGAGAGCTGCTGGCGAAGGTAGAGGATCGACGCGACGAGCGTGACGACCGAGAGGAAGACGGCGATCGCGGACCCGAGCCCGTAGTCGCTGTTCACGAACGTCTCGCGGTACATCGTGAGCGCGAGCGTCTCGGATGCCCGGCCCGGACCGCCCTTCGTCATCGAGAGCACGATGTCGAACGTCTTCAGGCTGGCCACGATCGAGAGGCCGACCACGACGGCGGTGAGCGGGCGGAGCATCGGCCAGAGGATGCTCGCGAAGAGCCGCACGCCGGTGGCGCCGTCGACGCGGGCCGCCTCGAGCGGCTCCTTCGGAATCGACTGCAGGCCGATGGTGAACAGGAGCGCATTCACCCCGACGCCCTGCCAGGCGGCGGCGATGATCATCACGAAGGTGTTCAGCGGGGCATCCACGAGCCAGCGCGGCGGGTCGGTGATGCCGATGACCGCGAGCGCCTGGTCGAGCGCGCCGTTGGCCGAGAGGATGAACGACCAGATGACGCCGACGCCGATGCCCGAGATCGCGTAGGGGATGAGGAACGGCAGCCGCAGCCAGATGCCGCCGGGCAGGTTCCAGGTCAGCAGGGCGAGCGCGAGGCCGACCCCGACGGGGATCAGCAACGTGCCGCCGACCCAGAGCAGTGTGTTGAGCAGGGAGCCGAGGAAGGCCGGATCGTCGAACATCTCGACGTAGTTGTCGAGGCCGACGAACTCGGGGTCGCCGAGGCCGTTGTACTCGGTGAAGCTGAGGAACGTCGTCCACAGCAGGGGCAGGTAGAGCAGGACGGCCACCAGCAGCACGCCAGGGGCGATGAAACCCCGGGCGGCACCCTGGTAGGGCGTCTTCCGGACCCGGCGGGCGGGGCGGTGGGGGGGGCCCGGCCAGGCCCCCCACCCCACCACCCCCACCAGGCACAAAACGAAAAACAAAAAACAATAAAAAAAA
>JBEVGU010000051.1:0-3676 GCA_040511595.1 Actinomycetota bacterium
ATGGCGCTGCCCCTCGTCGTGGCCGTGGTGCAGAGTCCCGTCGATGCCCTGATCCTGCTGATCTTCTTCGTGCTGTACCAGCAGCTCGAGAACTACTTCCTGAGCCCACGCATCACCGCGCGGACCATGGAGATGCACCCGGCGATCGCCTTCGGGTGCGCCATCGCGGGCGCGAGCATCGCCGGCATCGTGGGGGCGTTCCTCGCGCTGCCGATCGCTGCCATCTTCCAAGCCATCGGCTCTACCGTCGTCGAGCGTCACGCGGTGGTCGAGAGCGACCTCACGCGCGATGCCGAGGATGCACAGGAGGCGTTCGAGCAGGAACGCGCGCGTGACGGCGGGCGACCCCCGAAGGTGATGGACCGGCTCCGCGCACGGATGAACAAAGACGACGACGAACCCGACGCCGAGACCTAGCCCGCCGCGGCGGTGTCGCCGTCGAGGGTCGTGGCGTCGGCGGGGCTCGGCTCGGCCGATGCCGCAGCGGTTCCCTCGGGTCCGGCCGGCAGGAACACCTTGAAGGAGGCACCGCCGCCGGGCCGATCCTCCACCCAGGCCCGGCCACCGTGGAGCTGGGCGAACCGGCCCACCAACGACAGGCCGATCCCGGTGCCGGGCGAGTGGGAGGACACCGAGGGCCCCTGGCGGAACGGCTCGAAGATCGCCTCGCGGAGGTGTTCGTCGACGCCCGTCCCGTCATCCTCGACGGTGAGCAGGGCGCCGTGGTCATGGGGTTCGAGTCGAACCCAGATCGTGCGGTCGCTCGCCGTGTGCCGTGCGGCGTTCATCGCGAGGTTCTCGACGATGCGCTCGAGCTTCGGCGGATCCACCCGGAGCACCACAGCACCGACGTCGATCACCACGGTGCGTTCGGCGAGCGCATCCAAGCTCTCGACCGCGCGCCGGGTCAGGGCGCCGACGTCGGCGGTGCGGTACTGCGGTTCCACGATGCCTCGGTTGAGCCGGTCGATGTCGAGGAGGTCCTTCAGCAGACGGTCCAGCTTGCGGGCGTTCGAGGAGACCCGTTCCTGCAGGTCGATCCGATCCTCGGCGTCCATGTCCGGCGTGCGTTCCAGCGTGATCGAGAGCCCCAGGATCGAGGTGAGCGGGCTCCGGAGCTCATGCGAGACGGCGGCGAGGAACGTGTTCTTCATCTCGTCGAGGGCTCGAAGTCGTTCGGCCGCTTCCCGTTCACGCTGTTCGGATTCACGCAGCGCCTGCTCGGCGAGCTTGCGCTCGGTGATGTCCATCAAGACGCCCTGGAGGTAGGTCGGATTGCCGTCCTCGTCGTGCAGGAACGTCGTCTCGTCGTGGACCCAGATCGTGCGACCGTCGCGCGTGCGCATCCGGTACTCGGCGTTCCATGCCGTGCCATCGGCGATGGCTCGCAGGTAGTCGCGCTCCACCTGATCGCGGTCTTCGGGCACGATCTTGAGCCAGGCCTCCGGATCGTCCATCCACTCCTGCGGCGAGATCCCGGTGATGGCTTCGATCTGTGGACTGATGTACACCGTGCGCATCGAGCGGTCCGCCAGGTCGAGGTAGATCGCGGCCGGCACGTGTTCGACGATGGCGCGATAGCGCTCCTCGGCCTCCCGTACCTGTTGCTCGGCGAGACGCCGTTCGGTGACGTCGAGCAGGATGCCCTGGCTGTATCGAGGCGTGCCCTCCTCGTCCAGGATCATCACCGCCTGGTCGCGCAGCCATCGGACCTCACCGTCCCGGGTGGAGACGCGGAGCTCGATGTCGAGCGGTGTGCCGTCCTCGAAATGCGCGCGGTCGGCTTCGGCGGCTCGTTCACGATCGTCGGGATGCAGGAGCGAACGCCACAGCTCCGGGTCGGCCACCCACTCCTCCGGGGAGTAGCCGAGGATCTCCTGCACCTGCGGGCTGATGTAGGCGGTGTCCCACACGATCGCCTCACGGTCGGTTGCGGTGACGTCCAGGTACGTGATCGCGGGCATCTGCTCCACGAGATTCCGGAACCGCTCCTCCGCGGCCTTCAGCCGCTCCTCCGCGGCCTTCTCGGTCGTGATGTCGAAGCGAACGCCCTGCCAGTACCGGCCTTCCCCATGCTCGTCCTGGAGCAGTACGGCCTCGTCGCGCATCCAGACCGGATGGCCATCCTTGGCGAGCAAGCGGTACTCGCACCGGAACGGCTCGCCCGTCCGCTCCGTGCGATCGTCCTCGGCCAGGACCCGTTCGATGTCGTCGGGGTGGATCGCCCTGAGCCACTGATCCTTGGTGCCCCATTCGCCCGGGTCGTATCCCAGGATGGTGCCGACCTGCGGACTCGTGTAGATGGCGTCGCCGGTCGCCGGGTCCTCGATGTAGGTGATCGCGGGGATCTGCTCGACCAGCACGCGGTACCGAGCCTGCGTCTCGTCCAGACGTGATGCGGCGCGCTCCCGGCCGATGGCGGCGCCCAGCGTGTTGGCCACCACACGGATGGCGTCGATCTCCGCGCTCTGCCACACGCGATCGGCGTCGCACTGATCGAAGGCGATGTAGCCCCACCACGAGCCCTCGACGTGGACCGGCACGGCGACGAGGGACCTGATGCCCGATGCTTCGATCATCGGGCGTTCTCGTTCGGGAAGCTCGGACACGAGGCCGTGGATCACGCCGCCGGAGGCCAGGACCTGCTGCCACCGACGGAAGTCTTCGCCATAGGGGTAGGCCTTCGACGGTGGGCGGTCGAGCGCGGCGGGCGCTTCCGTCGCGAGCCATGCGTGCCGCAGCTGCACCTGGAGCTCGCCATCGATCTCCAGGTTCTCGAACAGGACGGCACGCGAGGCTCCGCCCTGTTCACCGAGCCGGGCGAGGACGTCGTCGATGCCGTCGCGCCACGCCGGCGCCTGCAGGAATCGTTCGGCCGCGTAGCCCGCCGCCTCCAAGATCGCGTCGCGTCGGTGCAGGGTGTCCTGGGCGACCTTGCGATCGGTGACGTCGGTGAGCACGCCCTGCCAGGCCATGCCGCCGTCGAGCCCTTCCACCTGGAAGGCGTGGTCGTGCAACCAGCGGACCTCGCCGTCGGCACGAACGATGCGGTACTCGATGTCGAACGGCTCACCCGATTCGTTCGTCCGGTCGGACTCGGCGAGGACGCGTTCCCGATCCTCGGGGTGCAGCATCTTCACCCACAGGTCGGGCGTGGCCAGGCGGTGCGCAGGGCTGTAGCCGGTGAGGCGTTCATACTGGGGGCTCACGTAATGGGCCGTGGCGAGCTCGTCGATCTCGTCGATGTAGACCACCGCCGGCAGGTGTTCGACCAGGTTCCGATAGCGACCTTCGGCCTGGACCACGGCCTGTTCGGCGGCCTTGCGAGCGGAGATGTCCTCGAACACGCCTTGCCAGACGGCGGCCTCGTCGTCGTGCTCGACCACGACCGCCGAGTCGTGCACCCAGATGACGGCCCCGTCGGCTCGGATCAGCCGGTACTCCTCGTCGAAGGGGTCACCGGTGTCCTCGCACGCCAGGGACGATGCGACGACGCGGTCCCGATCCTCGGGGTGGATCAACGACTCCCAGAACCCGGCGTCCGCGGTCCACGCCTCGGGCGTGTAGCCGGTCAGGCGCTCGATCCCGGGCGCGACGTAGCGCAGCAGGTCCCGCTCTCCGGCCTCGTCGACCGCGGCGGTGTAGGTGACGACGGGGAGGTTCTCCACCAGGGTCC
>JBEVGU010000052.1:0-16678 GCA_040511595.1 Actinomycetota bacterium
CGTCGAGCTCGTGCCGGTAGGCGTCGAGGAAGGCGGCTCGGCTCGTGGCGATCCAGGTGTCGATGTCGATGTCGCGGCCGGGCCGGCGCGCCGCGGCGACGCGGCCGAGGTGATCGATCGATCGCACGAACGCCGCGACGTCGCGGACGGGCGTGTCGAACGCGACGCGCTCGGCAGGCGGCGCCACCGGGTTCCCGTCGAAGTCGGTGACGGCGTATCCGCCTTCCCACTCGAGCACCTGCCCCACATGGAAGTCTCCGTGCACTCGAGTGGTGACCGCGCCCACCGCGTCGCCGAGGGCCTGGAGGGTGGCACGGATCGGACCAGCCCTCGCAGCGAGCCGGGCACCCTCGTCGCCACGCGTGAGCGCCGACGCCTGCTCCGCGACGCCGAGCGTCGAGTGCCGCCACGCCTCGGCCGTCGCGACATCGGCTTCGCGCACCGGATCGGGGAGCACGGACGACGGGGTCCCGAGCGCCGCGTGCATCCGAGCGGCGATCCGTCCGATGGTCGGCGCAGGCTCGAAGGCGGCGCGATCGTCGATCGACCCGTCGAGCCACCCGAGCGTCCGATCGAGGTACCAATCCCACCCGTCGCGAGCCCTCGCCAGGTACGCGCAGGCGGTGGCGAGCACGACCTCGTCACCCGCCGGGGACCTCCACCTGAGAGCACCGAGGGGTGCCGGATGCCATCGGAACCCGACGGACGCGAGGTGGATCGGCAGGTCAAGCCCCGGCTGGGGTCCCGGCGCGGTCAACGGGAACAACTTCACGACCGCCGATCCGCCGACGATCACGGATTCGTTGGACTGGTCGACGTCGATCCCACGTTCCGCGGACCCGGTGGCACGGCGAAGCGGATCCATGCTCCCGCCAGGGTGCGTCGGGCGATACGCCTCGCCTCGAAATGAGCCGGAAGCCCGGCCCTCGAGCATGGTGTCGAGCAGACCGGCGAACGCTCCGTCGCCCGCGACCGCCCTACGCGGGGTCGCACCGTCCGCGACGGGCACGACCACGAAGGCCTCGCCCAGCGCGACCACCGCAAGCGAGACGCCGGACGCGACCGTGAGATGGTCGGTCGGTTCTGCGTGGCCGCGCGATACCTGCCCGCCCCGAGGGCGAGGGGGCAGCAGCGCTTCGACGGGCGCGCCGCGTACCCACTCGTCGATGGCCCCCGGACCCGCCCGCTCAGCTGCCTCCGCCATGGGCGCGAGCTTACGCATGGGAGAGTTCCCCCGGGCGGAAGGTTGCGCGTTAGGGTGGGGACATGCTCGAACGTCGCAAGATGATCCCCCTCACGATCGCCGTGGTGACCGTGCTCGCGATCGTGCCGGCCCCGATGTCGACGGCGCAGCCGGTGCACGGACGGGCGCGCCCCGCCACCCCGGAGTTGATCGAACGGGCCGTGGGCCGAGGAGAGATCTCCGAGGCGGAAGGGGCGCTCTTCCTCACGTGGGCATTCACGGCGCCGAGACGGGTTCCCGAAGCCTACGTGAGCGACACGCCGTGGTCGGGAACCCTGCCGCTGCTGGGTCTGCAGCGGATCCTCCCCTCGCTCGGCGATGCGCAGGCGGCACGGCTCGCCCGCACAGAGCTCCGCGGCCCGACGTTCGCGTGTCGCGGGACACGGGGGTCGCTGCCGAACACCCGGTCGAGCCGGCACTTCTACCTCCAGTACCGGGCGTCGTCGCTCGTCTCGCTCACGATCGCGAGGTACGCCGCCACGCTCGACACCGCCTGGGAGACCGAGGTCCGCCGCTTCGGGTGGGCCAGGCCACCGCGCGACCCGGGGAGACGTCCACCGGGGGGCCGCTACCCGGTGCGGGTCGAGAACCTCAGCGCCGGTCTCTACGGGTACGTGAGCGGCACCGCGATCGTCGGGAACAACCGGGCGACGCCATGGAACGACCGGGACGCGGCGGCGAGTTGCATGGTGCTCAACCGCGACTTCGCCCAGTTCCCGGGCTCACCGCTCGACGCGCTCCGGGCAACGGCGGCACACGAGTTCAACCACTCGATCCAGTTCGGCTACGGCGCCCTCACCCCGCCCGGCAAGGTCATCGACGTGCTGGTCGAAGGGCTCGCCACCGAGATGGAGGACGAGGTCTTCGACCCCTCGAACGACAGCTACAACTACCTCTGGCCGCGCTTCACCTCTCCGATGGGCCGATACGGTGGCTCGCCGTACCCGTACTGGGTCGTCTTCCGGGCGATGGCCGAACGGTTCGGCACGGGGAGACGCGGCGGATCCGAGGACGTGTACCAGGCGTTCTGGGAACAGGTCAGTCGGCGCGCCTCCACGAACCTCGCCGCGCTCGGGAGGGCCTTCAAGACCACGCGGATCACCTTGTCGGATGCCTACCACGATGCCTCGATCGCGCTCAGATTCCTACAGGACTGCTCGGACACGAAGCGCCGCTATTGCCTGGAGGAAGGCCCGGAGTACGCGGCGTTCAGGGGCGGCAACGCCGATCATGCCGCTCTGGGCCCGTCGCCGGACTCGGCCACGCGATCGATCGCCAACGACTACGCGCTCAACTGGATCGGCCTTCCCGTGGGCGGCACCTACGACCTGGCGGTGGTCCACGATCGAGGGACGGGCCGGCTCAGGGTGAGCGTCGCCTGCCGGCAGGGCACCGAGGTGCGCGTGACCCCCGTCGGCGTCGCGAAGGCATCGAACGACGCCGCGCTCAACGGCTTCAGTCCGGGGCCCTGTGACGAGGTGACCGCGGTCGTCTCGAACGTCAGGCAGACATCGCCGACGCCGCGATCGATCACCAAGACCCGCTACACCATCTCGATCACCTGATCGAGGGCTTCGTCGAGCGTCTGCCGCCCTCACGACTCAGGCCAGCCGACGGGATCGCTCGAGAGATCGCCCTGCACGGACCCGAGCCATCGGCAGGGCTCCTGGTGCAACTCGGGTTGGGACGCAGGCCCATCCGGCCTGAGTCCGATGCTGCGGCACCGGCCGACCGTCGATACCTCCGCCGGGCGGGTCAAGCCGCGAAGCGGCCGGTGCCGATACCCCTCGGCATGAGGGGGATCGCTCCAACCGGGGGTCTGGCGATCGCCGAGGTGTCGCGGCGCGCCTTCGTGCGCATCGCGACGGTCGGCGGGGCGCTCGCGAGCTCCGGCGCGGCGGCGGGTCTGTTCCGCGCGCCGCCGGCCGGGGCCGCGGGTTCGCTCGTCGCGCCAGGCCAGGACCTTCACCTCCTGCGGCGCGCGACGTTCGGGCCGACCCGCGAGCTCGTGCGGGAGGTGCGCCGACTCGGCCGGAACCGATGGCTCGACCGGCAGCTCGATCCGAGATCGGTGCGCGACGGCTTCTGCGAGGACTATGTCGCCGATCGCTACCCCGACCTCGACATAAGCCTCGAACGGGCCTACCGGACGCTGGACGGTTCCTGGGATCTGATGTATCACCTCGGTCAAGCCGCGATCGTCCGCGCGACGTGGAGCAACCGTCAGCTGTTCGAGGTCATGGTCGACTTCTGGTCGAACCATCTGAACGTGACGAACCCCCATGAGGCCTGTTGGTGGTCGCGCCACGACTACGACCGCTCGGTGATCCGCAAACACGCCCTCGGGAAGTTCTCGAACATGCTCCGAGCCTCGGCGACGCACCCAGCGATGATGATGTACCTCAACAACGCCGAGAGCTCGAAGGACAACCCCAACGAGAACTACGGCCGCGAGATCCTCGAGCTGCACTCCGTCGGGGTCGACGGAGGGTACGACGAGGAGGACATGCGCCAGTCGACGCTGGCCCTCACGGGCTTCGGCATCAGCTGGGACACCGGTGCGTTCGAGTACCACCCGTGGGATCACTTCACGGGTCGCGTCGACGTGATGGGGTGGCACGCGGCCAACAGCAGCGAACAGAAGGGGAAGGCCGTCGGCCTCGCCTACGTGGACTACCTCGCGCACCACCCCTCGACGGCCGAACGCATCGCGCGGAAGCTCTGCCTCCGCTTCGTCTCCGACGCCCCGCCGGCATCGCTCGTGAACGCGCTGGCCGAGACCTACCTCGACCACGACACCGCGATCGTGCCCGTGCTGGAGAAGCTGTTCCGGTCGAGGGCCTTCGGGCGCTCGATCGGCGAGAAGGTGCGACGCCCGTTCGAGGACGTCGCCTCGACCATGCGCATCCTGAAAATCCGGCCCGATCCGAGCGGGGTAGGCGGCCAGGAAGCCCTCTATTGGGCGATCCAGGGGCTCGGCCACCTGCCGATGGGATGGGTGCCGCCCGATGGCTACCCCGACACCGGCGACCCGTGGCGCTCCGCCGGCCTCACGCTCGGCCGCTGGAACATGCACATGGCGATGACGGGCGGCTGGTGGCCCGCGGACGAGCTCAAGGTGCCGAACCTCAGCAAGAGCGTGGTCCCCCGGAAGCTCCCGAAGACGCACGGGGGGCTCGTCGACGCGCTCGCGGAACGGCTCGTGTTCCGCACGCTCCCTCCGGCGCATCGCGCCGCGATCCTCGTGTTCCTCGGGGTCACGGCGACCACGCCGCTCGACCAAGACGATGCGGCCGTGAACTGGCGCCTGCCCTACCTGGTGGCGCTGATCCTCGACACCCCCAGCCACGGGATCAGGTGATCGACATGTCCATCGAGCCAGCCGCCAGGCCCACAACGATCGATGTCACCCCGGTGGCCGAGCGATGCGGCTGCCCGGCGCTGCCGGAGATCCCGCGACGCTCGTTCCTGAAGGCGGCGGGCGCGGCCGGCATCGTCGCCGGCCTCGCGAGCGAGGGCATGTTCACGCGCCTCGCGTTCGGCGCCGAGTACTCGGGCGACGTGCTCGTCGTGCTGTCGCTCCGCGGCGGCATGGACAGCCTGCAGGCCGTCGTGCCTGCGAGCGCGCAGCAGTACGGCCACTACGCGACCTGGCGCCCCCACATCGCCGTGCCGCAGGGGCAGTTGCTGCAGCTCGACGCGAGCTTCGGCTTGCATCCGTCGATGGCTCCGCTGAAGCCCTTGTACGACGCCGGCTCGCTCGGCATCGTGAATGCCGTGGGCATGGAGCAGCCGAACCGCTCCCACTTCTCCGCGATGGAGGAGATGGAGCGGGCGGCGCCCGGCACGTCGCTGCGGACCGGGTGGCTCGACCGAGTGCTCGGCCTGCGCGATCCGGGGTCGCCGTTCCAGGCGACCCAGATGGGTTCGAACAGCGCCGCCTCGGCCTTCTTGGGTCCGGCGCCGGAGCTCGCGATGTGGAACATCGACGGCTTCGAGCTGTCGGGCGCCTGGAACCCGACCGAGCAGGCGCGCTGGGACACCGCCCTCCGCAGCCTGCACGAGGGCGCGCCTGCCGTGGTCTCGGCGCCGGCGGCCACGGCGCTCGACGCGCTGACGACGTCGGCGCAGCTCTCAGCGACCGGATACACCCCGGCGAACGGCGCCGTGTATCCGGACACCGGCCTCGCCCAAGCGCTGCGCGACGTGGCCCGGTTGATCAAGGCCGGCGTGGGCCTGCAGGTGGCCGCGGTCGACTACGGCGACTGGGACATGCACGCGGACCAAGGCGACATCGACGAAGGGTGGATGGTCGATCACCTCGGCGACTTTTCCTCGGCGCTCGCGGCGTTCGCGACCGACCTCGGGGCGGGCATGAGCGACGTCACGCTGATCACGCTCACGGAGTTCGGGCGCCGGGTCGAGGAGAACGGCTCGGGAGGCACCGATCACGGCTTCGGCCAGGCGGTCTTCCTGATGGGCGACGGCGTGAAGGGGGGACAGGTGCACGGCACGTGGCCAGGGCTGGCGCCCGGCGAGCTGATCGACGGCGACCTCGACGCCACGACCGACTACCGCAACCTGCTCGCCGAGGTGCTCGAGAAGCGCTGCGGCGCGACCGCGGGCAACGTCGGGAACATCTTCCCCGGCATCAGCGGTGACCGGCCGAACGTGGTGAACCAGAAGCCCTCGTAGCTCCCGCTACCGCCTCGTCGATCCGCGGATCGTGATCGTCGTGGGCACGTCGCGCACCGAGGCTGCCGGGCGGCCTTCCAGACGATCGATCAGGAGCGACGCCGCGGCAACGCCGAGCTCATCCTGATTCAGCTCGAGGGTCGTGAGCCCGGGGTGCGACGAGGCCGCGAGCCCCATCTCTGCGATGGTGGCCACCAGCATCTCGGCGGGCACGTCGACGCCGGTCTCCCGGGCGGCCGCAAGGAGCTCGACCGCCTGTCGCTCATAGAGGCAGAAGACAGCGTCGGGCCGATCGTCGCTCGCGAGCAGCGAGAGCGCTCCCGCGCGGAACTCCCCCGCCGAGGCCGTGGAGTCGGCATCGACGGCGTGCACCAACGGTTCCCTCCCGCGCTCCTCGGACCACGCCGTATGAGCTGCCAGCGCGTCCTCGGTGAAGGACTCGAACGTCCGGAGTCCCATGAGCGCAACCGTGCGGGCGCCGGCATCCACGAGATGGTCCAATACCGAGCGCGTGGCCGACGCTCGGTCGTTCTCGACGACGAGATCGTCGGGAAGCCCGTTCGGGTCCCGGCCGACGAACACGATCGGCACGCCGCGGCCACGGATCATCGGCAGCGTCGGGTCGCCGTCGGCCGGGTCGATCACGATCACCCCGTCGAGCGGCAACCGTCCCCACGTCGCAGGGCCCGAGGTCGAGGGAGCCACCACCAACGCGTACCCGCGACCCACGGCCGTGCGCGTCGCCGCGTTGATCAACGCGACGTAGTAGTCGATCTGGGTGAATGCGATGGGGGCGTTGCCGGGCAGGGAGACGACCACCGCGATCATGCCGGTGCGCCCGCTCGCGAGGCTCTGCGCCACCGGGTGCGGCGTGTATCCGAGGTCGTCGGCCACGCGCCGCACCCGCTCCCGGGTCTCGTCCGTGAGCCGTCCCTTGCCGGACAGGGCATGGGAGACGGTCGTGATCGAGACGCCGGCCGCCTTGGCGACGTCCTTGATGCCGATGCGCCGTCGACGAACGCTTCTCGCCCCGTCGTTCGACGGTCCGTTCACGCCCGGCTCACGTGACCGGCCCGATCGAGAGGGATCGCTCCCCCTTGGGCCTCGTGAGGCGCATCGCCACCACGATCGTGACGAGCGACACGGCCATCACGATCGCCGCGACGGCGTTGATCACCGGTGTCACGCCGAAGCGGATCATCGCGTACACGCGGATCGGGAACGTGACCGAGGTCGGACCCGAGTTGAAGAACGCGATCACGAACTCGTCGATCGAGAGGGTGAACGCCACCAGGGCGCCCGCGATCACGCCGGGCAGGATCGCGGGCAGGGTCACCAACAGGAACGTGGTGACGGGGCCCGCGCCGAGGTCGGCCGCAGCTTCCTCGATCCGGCGGTCGAAGTAGCCGAGCCGCGTTCGTACGATCGCCGCCACGAAGATCATGCAGAACACGACGTGGGCGATCACGATCGTCTGCAGCCCGAGCGTGAACCGCAGCAGGTTGAAGAACGAGAGCAATCCGATCGCGAGCACGATGTCGGGGATCACGGCCGGCAGGAAGAGCACGCTGTCGAGCACCCGGCTGCGCACCGTCCGCTGGAGGCCGATCGCGAGCAGCGTGCCGAGCACCGTGGAGATCGCCGTCACGAAGCCAGCGACGATCAACGAGTTCCTGATCGCGGCGATCAGCTCCTCGTTGTGGACGAGGTCGCGGTACCACTGCAGGGAGAACCCACCCCAGGTCGTCGGGAGCCCCGAGGCGTTGAACGACAGCACGACGAGCACGACGATCGGCAGGTACAGGAACGCGTAGAGCAAACCCAGGTGGACCCGGAGATATCCGCTACGCCGGACGGCCATGCTCCACCTCCTGCGTGCGACGAAGCACCTGCGCCTGCACCGCCAGCACGACGACCATCAAGAAGATCACCGACATCGCGAGCACCGCGCCGAACGGCCAGTCGCGAGCCTGCAGGAACTGTTGCTGGATCACGTTGCCGATCATCACCGTCTGTCCGCCGCCGAGCAGGTCCGGCACGATGAAGTTCCCGAGGCTCGGCACGAACACGAAGATGCACCCCGCGACGACGCCGGGCAGCGTGAGCGGGATCGTGACCTTCCGCAGGGTCTGCGCCGGCGAGGCGTACAGGTCGGCCGCGGCTTCGGCGCTCTGGGGACCGAGCCGCTCGAGCGAGGCGTAGATCGGTAGCACCATCAGGGGCAGGTAGGCGTAGACGAGTCCGAGCGTCACGGCGAACTCGTTGTAGAGCAAGGGCAAGGGCTCATCAATGAGCCCCGCGCCTCGCAGCACCTTGTCGATCAGGCCGGCGGGGTTCAGCAACACGATCCAGGCGTAGGTCCTGATCAGGAAGCTCGTCCAGAACGGCAGGATCACCAGCACGAGTAAGGGCACGCGCCAGCGCGACGACGCTCGGGCGATGAACAACGCCGCCGGGTAGGCCAGCAACAACGCCGCTGCGGTGGCGACGGCCGCGATGCGCACCGACGTCCACAGCACCCCGATGTACAGGGGGTCGAACGCCCGGGCGTAGTTCTTCAACGTCGGCTCGTAGATCACCCCGCCGTACGGGCCGCGGCGGAAGAACGAGTAGGCGATCAGCACCCCGACCGGCACCAGAAAGAAGACGAGCCACCACGTCACCCCGGGACCGAGCAGCACGACCCGGGGGCCCCAGGGCCGGCCGCGGGCGCGGCGGACCCGGGCTGTTGTGGCACTCATGACCCACGGGGCGACCGGCGGGCCGCCCGACTCACGCCTTGATCTCGGTCGCGGCCTCCGACCACAGGATCGTGCCCTCTTCGCCGAGATCGGTCTGGGTCTCCTGCTCGAAGAGCTCGGCAGGCGAGATCGCGAGCGTCGGGAAGTCCTCGACGATCTTCGGGTCGACGGCCGCCATCACCTCGGCGTTCGGCATCTTGTAGAGCGTGAACTCCACGATCTGCTTGCCCACCTCGGGGCGCAGGATGTAGTCGATGAACGCGTACGCCGCGGCCTTGTTCTCAGAGGACTCCAGCACGACCATCGTGTCGCTCCACAGATCGCTGCCCTCGTCTGGGATCACGAAGTCGATGTTCTTCGGGTCCTCGGCGCGGCCGTACTCGCACCATCCGTCCCACGCCTGCACGAGGCTCGCCTCGCCCGAGACGAGTTTGGAGTAGAAGGTCGTGTCGTCGAACGCGAGCAGATTCTCCTTCGCATCCATCGTCCACTGCTTCGCTTCGTCGATCTGAGCGGCGTCGGTCGTATTGACCGAGTACCCGAGGCTCAACAGCGCCGGCTGCAGCAGCCACCGGTCCGTGCCGAGCATCGTCATCTTGTCCTGGAGTTCGGCCGGCGCAGTGTGGAAGACGTCCCAGCTGGTGGGGGTCTCGGGTACGAGGTCGCTGCGGTAGCAGATGCCGGTGGTGCCCCACGTGTAGGGCACGGAGTGCACGTTGCCGGGGTCGAAGGGAAGCTCGGTCGCCTCGGCGTCGAGGCTGCCGATGTTCGGGATCTGCGCGTGGTCGATCTCGGCCGCCCACCCGAGGTGTGCGAGCGCCTGCACGAATGGCCCGGAGACGAACACGAGGTCGAAGCCCGTGCCGTTGGCGCCGGTGAGCTTGCCCATGATGTCCTCGTTCGTCGTGTGGATCGCGTACTCCACCGAGACGCCGGTCTCCTCCTCGAAGTCCTTGATCACGGACTTGGGCATGTAGGCGTCCCAGTTCGAGACCGTGAGCGTGGTGCCGGCGATGTCGACGGGCTCGGTGGCGCCGCCGTCCGAAGCCGCGGGCGGGGTGCCACCCCCGTCGTCGGACCCGCACGCCGCGAGCACCAGCCCGGCGACCGCGACGAGCGCCAGGAGACGGAAAGATCGGCCACGCATGGAACGCACCCCCCTACCAGACGACCATTCGTCGAGACGGACCCGGTCCTGCGGTACGCCGGAACCCCTCGTTCGAGGGGCATGGTATAACCCACTCGAACAGGATGCGCAAGCGCTTTCGCAGCGAGGCGAACGGCAGGGGCTGAGGATCGATGCGCGGCAATGCATCAAGAACGAGGGAGGGACCGAGGTGGACGAGCGGCTCACGATCGTGTTCATGCCCGAGAGCGCGTACGGCCCCACGAACAATTGCGTCGGCATCGGCGCGGTGCTCGAGCGACGGGGGCATCGCGTCGTGTTCGCCGCCGAGGCATCGTGGAAGGGGAAGCTCGAGCCGCTCGGGTTCGAGGAGGACCTGGTCGACCTGGCCCCGCCGCCCGAGGGTGACGAGGAACAGGATGCCGGCCAGTTCTGGACGGACTTCATCACCGAGACAGCGCCCGAGTTCCGCAAGCCCACGATCGAGCAGCTCTCGACGTTCATCGAGCCGGTCTTCGCATCGCTGATCGACGGCGCGACGTACTGCGAGCCCCAGCTGCAGGGGATCCTCGACCGCACGCAGCCCGACGTCATCGTCGAGGACAACGTGAACGCCTTCCCGGCCCTGCTCACCCACGGCGCCCCGTGGGTTCGCATCATGAGCTGCAACCCGCTCGAGATGAAGGACCCGGCGCTGCCGCCGACGTTCAGCGGCTACCCGATCGAGGACGAGGGACGCTGGGTCGGGTTCCGCGCGGAGTACGAGCGGTCGCACCGCGAGACGTGGGAGCGGTACAACGCCTTCGTGGTCGACGCCGGCGCCCCGCCGCTGCCCGATCTCGAGTTCATCCACGAGTCCGACGTGTTGAACCTCTCGGTCTACCCCGAGATCGCCGACTATCAGCGCTCGCGACCGCTGGCCCCCACCTGGCATCGCCTCGAGTCGAGCGTGCGCGAGACCGAGGAACCGTTCGAGGTGCCGGAGACGCTCCGCGACGGCGACGGCGCGCTCGTCTACCTCTCGCTCGGCTCGCTCGGCTCGGCCGACATGGAGCTGATGCGTCGGCTCGTCTCTGTGCTCGCCGAGACCCCGCACCGCTACATCGTGTCCAAGGGCCCTCGCGCGGACGAGCTCGACCTGCCGGGCAACATGTGGGGCGAGGGCCGGCTGCCGCAGACCTCGATCATCCCGCTCTGCGACCTGGTCATCACGCACGGCGGCAACAACACGACGACCGAGTCCTTCCACTTCGGCAGGCCGATGATCGTGCTGCCGCTGTTCTGGGACCAGTACGACAACGCCCAACGGGTCGACGAGCTCGGCTTCGGCGTCGGCCTCGACACCTACGGCTTCGAGGACCGGGAACTCCGCGAGGCGGTCGACCGCCTCGCGGCAGACGATGGCCTGCGGACGAGGATGGCGGCCGACGGCCGGCGCATCCGCGGGGCCGATGGGACGCTGGTCGCCGCCGACCTGATCGAAGGGGTCGGGCGCCGGCATCGGGGACCGTAGCCGCCGCCCGGACCGCCCCAGCTTGACACGACCTGCACCGGGGTTCGAAGCTGGGCGCGCGCGGACCCCGAGTCTCGTTCCTGCCGCGCCCGACCTCTGGGAGGATCGAGAGATGCCCCACGCCCCACGCGCGACCATGCCCCCGGCTCGTCACCGACGGCAGAGGATCGTGGCCTTCATCACGGCGATGCTGACGCTCGGGTTGCTCGGCGGTCTGCTCGTGCTGCCCGGCGCCGCGGCCGCAGACGAGAGCGGCGCATCCGCGCCGACCCGGCGCGGTGAAGGTTCGGGGGGCGAGTCCGACAGCGGCACCGTGCCACCGGGCGGCCTGCTCACCACGCGCGACGGCCCCATCAACGCCGCAGATCCGTTCGCGATCGGACTGAAGAACATCGGCGATCAGGATCTCGAGGCGACGATCACCGAGGAACGCTGCGATGGCACGCAGAGCGACGCGCTCTGCAGCACCCCGAGGGTCGGCGGCGTCGCCGGCGACTTCGTCTTCCAGCAAGTCGGAGCCTCGGGCCGAGGGCTCGCCGTCCCCGGGGCCGTCGCCGTCGCGAAGCTCTTCTACGACCGATCGGTCCTCGAAGGGGTCAGCGGGTTCAGGATCTTCTACCAGAAGGATTTCTCCAGTCCGGTGATCAGGCTGCCGCGGTGCGGCGACGGCGTGCGCACGGAGTGCTTCCAGAGCAAGCGGAGGAAGAACGGCGACGAGATCGTTCGCGTGCGCCTCAGCAACGATCCCCGAGTCACCCGCGGCTGACGCGCGAAGCGAACACGAGGGTCCACCTCAGGGCCGCACGTACGCCGTCTTCACGGTGGTGAAGAACTCCACGGCATATCGGCCCTGCTCACGGCTTCCGCTCGACGACCCCTTCGTGCCTCCGAACGGCACGTGGAAGTCCACGCCCGCGGTCGGCAGGTTCACCGTCACGATGCCGGCCTGGAGCCCGTCACGGAACCGCGCCGCGTGCGCGAGCGAGGTCGTGCAGACGCCGGCCGAGAGCCCGAACTCGGTGTCGTTCGCTAGGTGGAGCGCTTCGTCGGCATCGGCGGCGCGGACCACGGTCGCGATCGGCCCGAAGATCTCCTCGCGGTTCACGCGCATCTCGCTCGAGGTCGAGACCAGGAGCGCCGGCTCGAGGAAGTACCCCTCGGTCTCCCGTTCCAGGCGTGCGCCGCCGTGGGCGATCTCGGCACCTTCGCCTCGCCCTACACCGAGGTAGCCGATGTCCTGCTCGAGCTGCTCGGCGCTCACGACCGGCCCGATGTCGACCCCGTCACCGAGGGCGTGTCCGACGTGGAGCTCCCGCATGCGCTCGATGACGGTCTCGACGAAGCGATCGTGGATGCCGTCGGTCACGATCAGGCGCGAGGACGCGGTGCATCGCTGCCCGGTCTGGAAGAACGCACCCTGCACCGCGCAGTCGACCGCGATCTCGAGGTCGGCGTCGTCGAGCACGACCAACGGGTTCTTCCCGCCCATCTCGAGCTGGGTCTTGCCGAAACGAGCCGCCATCGCCTGGGCGACCCGCGCCCCGATCGCCTGCGACCCGGTGAACGTCACACCGCGCACGCGTGGGTCGTGCACGAGGCGCTCCCCCACGACCCGCCCGGGACCGACCACGAGGTTCAACACGCCCGGCGGCACACCCACCCGCGAGCAGATCTCGACGAGTGACCACGCCGACGCGGGCACCAGCTCAGCCGGCTTGAACACCACGGTGCATCCGTAGGCGAGCGCGGGAGCGATCTTCCAGGCGGGGATCGCGATGGGGAAGTTCCACGGCGTGATGACGCCCACGACCCCCAGTGGCTCCCGGAGCACGTCGACGTCGACACCGGGGCGCACGCTCCGCACGTGCTCGCCGGGCACCCGGAGCGCCTCGCCCGCGAAGAACCGGAACAGCTGTGAGGCCCGCACGACCTCGCCCACGCCTTCGGCCCTTGGCTTGCCTTCCTCACGGGAGAGCTGGGTGCCGAGCTCGTCGGCCCGCGCCTCGAGCTCGAGTCCCACCCGCTCGAGCACCGCGAAGCGCTCCGCGGGCGTGGCGGCCGCCCAGGCAGGAGCGGCCGCGTCCGCGGCAGCGATCGCCTCGTCGACCTGTCGTTCGTCGGCGACGGCGAACTCGTCCACCATGTCGGTGAGATCCGATGGATTGACGTCGGTCACAGTCGACGCGCCCTCGACCCACTCGCCATTGATCAGATTCGCTCGCGACATATACCCCTCTCGTCGTAGGACCGTCCCATCTTGCCAGGACCTCCACGACGGGGTTTCATCCCAGCCGGAGGATGCCCGCCTGAATCCCGCGGGCTTGAATGACCGTGCCGCCGCGGCGGCGCGGTCGAAGGAGGGAGATCCATGTCGCAGAGCAGGAGCGGCGCGGCGGTCGGGTTCACGATGTTCGCCGCATTCATGATGATCCTGGTGGGTGCGTTCCACATCGTCGCGAGCATCGCCGGCATCATCGAGGATCAGTTCTACGTGACGACCGAGAACTACTTCCTTGAGTTCGACGCGACCACCTGGGGCTGGATCCACCTGGTAGGGGGCGTGATCGTGCTGCTCGCGGGGTTCGGGCTCTTCTCCGGAGCGGTCTGGGCCCGCACCGTCGGCGTGATCCTCGCCACGATCAGCGCGATCGCGAGCTTCGCGTTCATCCCTCACTACCCGGTCTGGTCGATCGCCGTGATCGCCATCGACATCTTCATCATCTGGGCCCTGACCGTGCACGGACGAGACCTGGTCGGGTAGAACGAACGCTCGCGAGGCCCTCGCGTCCGCGTCAACACCGCACGTGCGCCGACGCCAAAGCGCCCGACGCACGTGTCGGCCTCAGGTCAGGAGTTGAGCGCGGAGCCCATCGCGATGAGGTCCTCGGGGTGGAGCCACGTGTCGGCGAGGGGCACTCCGCCCGCCCGCCGGATCGCGTCGCGGAGGGGGATCGCCCAGCGGTGCTCGAGCAGGGCGACGGCCGCGGTGGTCCCCATCGGGATCACATCGGCGATCGACCAGACGGCCTCGTCGCCGAGGATGCCGTCCTCCGCGGCTTCCGCGCCGGCCAGTGCGCCGGCCTCGAGGCCTTCCTCGTCGCCTTCCATGCCGAGGCCGATCAGGGCTCCTGCCACGGCGCCGAACTGTGCGCGCTCCTCGTCGGAGAGGTCGCTCATCTCGACTGCAGCGACCTCGCCATCGACGTCCTTCGCGACCACCACCAGGTCGACCACCCGAAGCAGGTCGGCGTCCTTCAGCCGCCGCAGCTCGGACAAGACCTCGCCGGTGAAGTTCGGGTCCTCGAACCCGACGACCATGATCTGAACCGGACCCAGCTCCTCCATGTCGTTGCGTCTCCCTCGTCGTCGATCCGCTACCCGAGCAGCTTGGCCTTCTGGGCGGCGAACTCCTCGTCGGTCAGCACTCCGCTGTCGTGGAGCTTCCCGAGCTCCTGCAGCTTGGCGATCGCATCCTCGGACACGCCGCCCGATGCCGGAACCGGCGGGGGCGGTGGCTGAGACTGCTGGCCTTGCGCGATCGCCGCGTCCTGGTCGTCCTCGTGCTGATCGTTCGCCTCGTGCCGCTTCCCCGCGTGGTACATGGCGGCGCCGCCGCCGGCAAGGGCGGCCGTCCGAAGCAACGGACGCCTCCTCCTCCTCATGCTTCTCGACCTCCTTCACGAGCGCTGGAACACATCCCGAGACCGACTAGGCGGATGCCTCGCCGTGCAGCTCCTGGTTGATCTCCTTCGTCGCGTCGTCCGACAGCGAGGTCTTCAGCACCTTGCCGCCGAACTTCGAGAGGGCGTCGAGCGCCTTGTCGGCCGTGACCTTCTCGAACACGATGAACAGCGCCGACGTGCCCGGCTGCAGCATGTCGCGCACCTGGTCCTGGAACTGCTTGTCGATGCCGGACTTCGCGACCTTGCCCATGACCGCGCCCATGCCGGCGCCCACGGCCATGCCGAGGAACGGCACGAAGAACAGTAGGCCGAACAGCATGCCCCAGAACATGCCGGAGACGGTGCCGCCTCCCACCGTGTGCTGGTTCGTGATCGTCTTGAGCTTGCCGTCCTGGTTGCGGATGATCGCGGCGATCGCGTCCGCCTCGATGATCAGGTCACCCGCCAGGCGCTCGGCCTCTTCCATCGCCTGGACGGCGGTGGTCGTGTCGTCGTACCCGATCGCGATCAGATCTGCCATTCCTACTCCCTCCTGCGTCAGTTCGCGCCAGTCGGTTCTCCGGACGGACGCAATGTGGCTCTGGCCCGCAGGGGCTATTCCCCCACACGGATGATTGCCATAGCCTGACATGATTCAACAGAATCATCCAATCGGGCTGATGAGCGTGCGACGCCCCACTGGAACGGTGGGCGCCGAGGGCACACGCGAAGCCCGGTCGGCCAACGGCAACCAACGGGTTGGGGGAGGTCCGATGGCACTTCGCATCGAGGACTACGCATTGATCGGCGACACGCACACGGCGGCGCTGGTCGGCCTCGACGGTTCGATCGACTGGCTCTGCATGCCGCGGTTCGACTCGTCCGCGTGCTTCGCGAGCCTCCTGGGCACGGAGGAGAACGGTTCATGGCGCATCGGCCCGGTGGTCGACGTGGTCGCAACGACCCGCCGATATCGGCCTTCCACGCTCGTGCTCGAGACCGAGTTCGAGACCGCCGACGGCACCGTTCGCGTCATCGATTGCATGCCGGCCCGGCAGGAGCATCCGCGGATCGTTCGAGTGGTGGAGGGCCTCAGCGGTTCGGTGCAGATGTTCGCTCGGTGCACCCCGAGGTTCGACTACGGCAAGACGCGGCCGTGGACCCGTGGAGCAGGCTCGGTGGTGAGCGCGGGCGCGGGACCCGACGCGGTGGAGCTGCGAGCTGAGGCAGCGATCACGATCCAGGACCAGCGGCTGGAGTCCGGGTTCACGGTGAGCGAAGGCCAACGCGTCGGGTTCGTGCTCACGGGGCACTCGTCCTGGGAGGACGCGCCGCCCGCGATCGACGCGGCCGAGGCCGTCGCGGACACCGATGCGTGGTGGCGAGCGTGGTCGGGGCGGTCCACCTACGGAGGTGGATGGAAGGAGGAGGTCGAGCGATCCCTCATCACCCTGAAGGCGCTGACCTACGAGCCGACCGGGGGCATCGTCGCCGCCGCCACGACGTCGCTCCCCGAGTTCCTCGGAGGCGTGCGGAATTGGGACTATCGGTTCTGTTGGATCCGTGACGCGGCGCTCACGCTCGATTCGATGATGTCCGCCGGCTACGTCGAGGAGGCGACCAGGTGGCGCGACTGGGTGATCCGAGCCGTCGCCGGCGATCCGGAGGACCTGCAGATCATGTACGGCGTCGCCGGTG
>JBEVGU010000053.1:0-3014 GCA_040511595.1 Actinomycetota bacterium
CGGAACGGCGCAGGGACGGAAGGATGTCGGCGAGCTCCTGAGCGTTCTCCGTGTTCCACGATTCTCCGAGCTCGAGCTCCTGGGAGGCAACGTAGGCGTCCAACGCGTCGGCCCAGACGCCGAACGGCAGGTCCCGCTCGAACTCCGTCGCCGAACCACCGAGAACGAGGTACCCGCGCTCCTCCGCCCGGCGAGTCAACTCGGTGAGGAGATGTGTCTTGCCGATCCCGGGCTCGCCGTCCAGCGCGATGCAGGCCGACTTCCCTGCCTCGAGGGCGTCAAGCGTCGCGTCGAACTGCTCCAGCGCGGACTCGCGCCCGACGGTCGTCCCGACCCCGAATTCGAATGGCACCGTCTCGACCCTACTCTGCCGCCGTCCGGGGCCCGGTTAAGGGGGAGTCCCCGATGTCTGGAGACGTGTACTGCGGCAAGCTGACCGTATGCCGTGCTTCCTGCTCCAGCACCGACACACCTCGGCCGAGTGCGCAGCCGCATTCGCGTCCTGGGCAGGGTTCCAGAGCCCGCTGCGACATCGTCGAGCGGCGTCGACCTGCCTCGCCGGCGGGCACGCGCTCTGGTGGCGTGTGCACGCCAAGGACGCGGCCGCGGCGCTCGCAATGCTCCCGCTGTTCGTCGCGCGACGCACGGTGCCGATCGAAGTCAGGGACATCGAGATCCCATGAGCGCGCCTCACGACGTCGCGCCTCACGACGTCGAGTAGCGCGGGCCGCGGCCCTCCCTCAGCCCAGAAGAGCGGATGTCGGGCCTATGTGACCGATCCCGATCAGGGTCGGCGCACTCGTGTGGCCGGCCAGCCGTCTCGCGCCGCGGGAACGGTGAACGAGTCTCCTTGCACGAACGGTGCCTACAGGGGCTGGGGACGGAACGGGGAAGCCGGCCGCCCTCCTGACGAGGACGGCCGGCGTAGCGTCGCTACGTGCTGTTCATCAGCGTTCGCCTCGCGTTCAGAGCGCGATGCGCAGCACCTGTCCGATCCCGGGCACCGGCGCTCCCGTCGAGACGTAGATCGAGCCGTTGCCGATGGCGATCCCGTAGGGGAACAGCAGGCCGTCGACCACGATGGTCGGCGCACCGCCACCCCAGGGGATGGCGACGATCGCACCGGGCGGCCCGTTGAGGAGCCCGTTTTTCGCGATCTCCACGGCGTAGAGCGTGCCGTCCGGCGCGAAGGCGAGGTCGGTGACGTTCGTGAGACCGCTCGCGTACACGGTGGGCGCCTGGCCGGGCACGATGCGCCAGATCTTCGAGACGCCGGCGTCGAACGGGAACCCGACGAGCTGGCTCACGTAGTACGCGTCGTCCGGGCCCTGCACGACCGACGTCGGCACCGGGTCGGATGGGAAGCCGAACGAGCTGGGGACCCCGGGCAGGACGGCGATCGTCGAGAACTCGCCCTTGTGATTCGTCTTGACGATCGCGTTCGCACCGGCGTCGGCGACCACGTACGACTCGCCCTGGCGGAGGATCCCGACCGGGTTGCTGTCGATGTCCGTCGGCTCCGGGTTCGCAGTCGCCTCGTACGCGAGGGCGTCGGCGAAGGGCACCCAGGACCCGTCACCGAGCTTGCCGGCGACGAGGGTGCCGAGCTGCCTTCCGGAGGGCCCGAACGCGTTGCGGAAGACGTCGCTGCCACCGATCCCGATGCTGAGCACGAACTTCTTGGAGCCGGTGAGGCTGATGTCGGACGGACCGAGCACCTCGCTCTCGGTGGCGATGGACGGCAGGCCTGTCAGCACCTTGACGTCAGGCCCATTGTCGTCGACGCGTGTCACCGCACCGGTGAAACCGAGGCAGAACAAGCCGAGCGGGTGAGCGTTACAGTTGGCGTCGGCGGCCGGCGCCCGCGGCCCCCCCGCCCCCGCCTCGACGACGTACAAGTCCCCCGTCGGGGAAAATGTGAGGTGGCGAGGGGCATTCAGCCCGGTGGCCACCACCTCGGGGGTGAGCACGGATCCGGCGCCGGCCGACGTGCCGACGGATACCACCCCCGCGGCTACCAACCCTGCAACGACGGCAATCAATCTCGACGTTCTCACTGCTCGCCCTCCCTCGTGGACACCAAGACCGTCCCGACTGTGCAGCGCACCAAGCGTCGCAGGAACCCGCCCCCCTCGCACATCGACGCCGCCAGCCAGTCGAAAGCAAGATGTCACAGCAGCCACGACTTCTCAAGACCTGTCGCCAGGGCACGCGGCTCGTGCGGGAAACCCGCGGGTGGGCGATACAGCGGTGACATTCTTGCCTGGTGATACGGGCGCAGGCTGATGAGCGCGACGCGCTCGCATGGGGTGAGACGCAGGTCACCGCGGCGCGAGATGATCCGGCGGCACGGCTCGCGCTGCTCGCACGCACGTACCACGGTCCGACGGGCCACGCGCCGCGACACCTTCCGTTCCGGCGGGCTGCGCTGTCGTTCATGCGCTGGCAGGTTCAGCGCGGTCTCCTCAATCCGCCCGACGCGACGCCTTCAGGCAGCGTCTGGTGGCGGGCGATGAACGAGCGCCTCCTACGGGACGGATGCGAAGCGATTGCGCTCGTGGGAGGCTTCCGTGGAGATCCATCGTCGCAGCCCGTCCGGCTGTGGCTCGAGTTCATCGCCACGCCGACACCGTCTTGCTGGTATCGGGCACACAACGCCAGCATCGTCAGCGGGTACCTGGAGCACGAAGGGCTCGCCGAGGAAGAGAACGCTCCGGAGCGCTTCTTCATCAATGTCGCGTTGGTGCGCGTCCTCTACGCACACGCCCTCGTCGCGGCCCCTCGCATGGCGCTGGGACGGCTCTCTCAGGTCGGCCGTGTGCTCGGCGACCCCCGGCTCGGCCTGGCCGGCGCGTTCCTGTCTCTCCGCCGCGTGATCCCGAACGACTAGCCACTCGAACGCGAGGTCGAGTGGTATGTCGCCGACGAGCAACGTCTTGGCAGGTTGCTGGACTACGCAGTGATCGCGCCCCGGCTGCAGGGCCTCTACGAGTGGTCAGCGGACAAGCTCGACG
>JBEVGU010000054.1:0-2744 GCA_040511595.1 Actinomycetota bacterium
CGCCTCCTCGCGTTCGATCGGGATCCCACCACGCGAGGACCGACCGTCGAGGTGGCGCACGAGGCGCTGCTCCGGTCGTGGGACCGTCTGCGCCTGTGGATCGACGACGCGCGAGGAGATCTGCTCCAGCACCGTCGGCTCGCTGCCGCTGCGGCCGATTGGGAAGCGTCGGGCCGCGATCCCGGCCTGCTCCCACGAGGACGCCGACTTGAGGAGCTCGCGTCGTGGGCTGCCTCGAGCGAGCTGATCCTGTCGCGCTCGGAGGACGACTACCTGGCGGCCGGGGTTCACCAGAGCGAGGAGGAGCTGCACGAAGAGATCGAGCGAGCGGAGCGGGAGCGCACCCTGGAGCGCCGCTCGGTCGTTCGGCTCCGCGCTCTCGTGGCGGTGCTTACGGCCGCCGTCCTCGTCGCGGCGGGCCTGACTACGATCGCAGTGAGTCGCGCGCGTGAGGCGGAGCAACTGCGCGACGACGGTCTGGTCGATGCGCTCGTGGGTTCGTCGCTCTCCGCCCTCCGAGACGACCCGGATCTGAGCGCACTGCTGGCCCTCCACGCCGTGCAGCGGAGCGTCGAGCGGGGTCAAAGGGTGCCGTCGACGACTGTCGAAGCCCTGCACTGGGCGATGCAAGAAGCCGGCGTGACCTATCCAGTCGAGGACGGTCAGATCTCGGTGGTCGCGGGTCCGCTCGGTCCCCGGGGGGTGTTCGACCTCCCCGTGGCGCAACTGGCGAACGCCACCCGATCTCATGTCCCTCGCCAGCTGACTCCCGGTGAATGCAGTCGGTACTTCGGTCCGGGCGACTGCCCCACGCTTCCGCTCAGGTTCGACGCGGACATCGACGCCGAGTCGGTCACCCCAGTGCCGCCTCCGCCAGGTCGGCTGATCGAACCACTTCCACCACTCGCGGGGACCCGAGTGACGATGTTCTGGCCGGCACATGCGGACGAGGAAGCGCTTGGTCCCTTCTCGCAGGAGCTCGATCGGTTCACGGAGGAGACCGGCGTCGAGGTCGACATCATCGACTTCCCTCAGCTGAACAGTTGGATCACGGCCGAACAGGCGGAAGGGGATCCCCCCGATCTCGCTACGGCGATCCCAGGCATCGTCTTCGACCTCGGGCGCCGGGGTCACCTCGTGGACCTGGGTACGTTCGTGGATTCCCAGCAGCTCGAGGCCAACCAGAGTCCGTACCTCGTGTCCCTCGGCACGCTGGGCCGCGACGGTGCCTGGCCGGCAGAGCGCGGACATCTCTTCGGCGCGTTCACGTCGCTCAGCGTGAAGGGGTTGGTCTGGTACCCGAAACCGGAGCTTCAACAGGCGGGGTTTGCGGCGCCGGCCACGTGGGAGGAGCTCACCGCCCTCAGCTCGGAGCTGAAGGCCGCTGGTGAAACTCCCTGGTGCATGGGGTTCGAGTCGGGCTCCGAGAGCGGATGGCCGGCCACCGACTGGATCGAGAATCTGGTCCTCGCCGGCGGGGGGCCAGCGACGTATGACGCATGGACGTTCCACGAGCTCCCCTTCGACAGTCCGCCGGTCCGACGCGCGTTCGAGGAGTTCGGCGACCTCGTCTTCGAGGAGGGCTCGGTCGTTGGTGGATCCGGCGGCGCCGCGGAGACGTTCTTCTTGGATGCGCAGCGGCCGATGCTCGAAGATCCTCCGGGCTGCTGGCTGTACCTGTTCCCGACGTTCGCTGCCGTGGCGCTCGATCCTTCGGATCCGGGGCTGACGACCGATACGTTCCCCTTCCCGCCGATGCGAGGACAGCCCGAGAGCCTGATCGGCGGCGGCGAGATGATCGGCGCGTTCTCCGATCGGCCGGAGGTGCGCGAACTGGTCCGCTGGTTCCTCAGCCCCGAGCACGGTGTTGAGTCGGCGGAGCAGGGCATCGAGTTCATGTCACCCAACCGCGCCTTCGACATGGCCCACTACCACCCCTTCCTGCGACAGCAGTCGGCGGTAGTCCAGGCGGCCCTCGCCGAGAACACGTTCCGGTTCGACGCATCGGACCTGATGCCGCCCCCGATCGCGGAGGACCTGTTCTTCGCGGCGATGATGAAGTACCTGCGCGAAGGTCCCGAGAGCCTCGACGGCATCCTTCAGGGACTGGACGCCGCCTGGCCCGACACGGGCTGAGCCGTCCACCGCACGCATCCTGCGTCTCAAGCGATCCTCAAGCCCTGCCCAATGGGTCCTCATGAGCGGCGCGCGACCGTGTCGCCATGGACACGGGACGATGGATCGGACAGGCGGCGCTGGTGGCAGCGGTGATCGTGGGCCTGGCGGGCTGGCGAGCCGGCGCGGGGGTCGCGATCGAGGGCGGGACTCCGGAGCAGCGGGCGATGACGCTGGAGGCAGCCGGCCGCTTCCGTGAGGCCGGGATCGGAGAGCCGACGGTCCGGATCCGCTTCCACGACGACCGGGAGGCATGCGACGGACGGACGGGTCGCTCCTGGAACGGCACGGTGGACCTCTGCGGCATCCACACGAACGACCTTTCCCGGCGGACGGTGCTCCACGAGATGGCCCACGCGTGGCTGGACGCCCACCTGACCGCCGGCCTCGAGGAGCGGTTCCTCCGGTTGCGGCAGCTCGAGAGGTGGAACGACCACGGTGACGAGTGGGAGCAACGCGGGAGCGAGCAGGCGGCCGAGATCGTCGAGTGGGCGCTGGCCGGGCAGGGGACCGGGACGGAGCTCCCGTCGGTCCCCGACAACGACCCCCCGCAGATGGCCGAGGGGTAT
>JBEVGU010000055.1:0-10331 GCA_040511595.1 Actinomycetota bacterium
CAGCGACCGCGGCGCGGCGGTTGCCGGGCAGTGTATCGACGTGACCCGTAGGCTGAGCGGGCATGAAAGCGCGAGACATGAGGGACCTCGTCTGGTTCGACGACGAGGCCGCCCGAACCGAGGTCTTGTTCGAGTCCGATCGCATCTGGAGCCAATTGGTGTGCCTGCAGGGCGCCCAGGGCATCGGCCCAGTCGCGGATGCCGGCTCGGATGCCATCGTCTCGGTGCTGGCGGGCGAGGTCGCGGTCCAGCTGGGCAAGAGCCGCACGCGCATGGCGCAATGGCACGCCGTGCTCGTGCCGGCGGGCACCGAACTGACGATCCGCAACGCGTCGGAAGACCCCTCCGTCGTGCAGGTGACGACGGCACCTCCGCCCGCGCCGCAGGTCTGACGACGCTCGCCGGGTTCGCCTCGATGCGACCGGACGTGCCCACGCGGAAGCGATCGATGGCCCCGGCGATCACAGCGGTCACCGCCAATCAGCACCACGCACGTCGCCATGGCGTGCCCGACTCCCCGAGGCGATGGCGAACGCGAAGGCTCGGTCAGCCCGCGGTGCTCGGGTTCGGTGAGCTCGTCGAGACCGGACGGCGCCGATCCATCAGGCCTCCTCACCTGGACGCACCGCGATCACGACGCCGCGCCCGACCTCGACCTCCGCACGCTCCCCGAGGAAGCGGTTGCTGACGCCCAGGCTCGAGCCCTCGTCCAGCACCGCGTCGTCGAGGGGCCACCGGAGTCCCTCGGTTCGCACGCCGCCAGCCGACCCGCCGACGGCGAACAGGCTGATCAGCTCGCCGGGAGCGCCGAACAGCTCTCGGCGGCCTCGCACGACGTGCAGGAGCGACGCGCCGAACACGGCGTCGAGCTCGACCTCGGTGTAGCGAGGCGACGCTAACAGCAGGGCGTTCCCGAGCAAATGGTCGAGCCGGCCACCGCTCCCCCCGACGACGACGACCCGGCCGACGCCGACCCCGATCGAGGCCGTGATCGCGAGGTCGAGGTCGGTCGAATCCTTGTCCTCGGGATACCGGCGCACCTGCCCGCCCGCCCGCTCGAACGCCTCGAGATCGGCCTCGCGCACGGAGTCGAGGTCCCCCACGACGAGGTCGACGTGCACGCCGAGACGGTTCGCCTCGGCGAGCCCCACGTCGGCAGCCACGACGAGCGCGTCGTCGGGCACCTCGAGTGGGACGCGCGACGTGCCGCCGCCGCAGAAGATGAATGCGGTCCGCACCTGGTGGGAACTCCCTCCGCCGGCATTACCCGGATCAGGTTCGTCGGGTCGCCGGCGCTGCAGCCGGCCTCTCAGCCCGGTCACCCGAGCTCCCCGTGTTCTCCTCCAGAGTATACGGGCGACTAGATGCTGGGCGCCGCTCACCCTCAGGCTCGAACCGGCCCGGCGGCGATCAGGTGCGCCCGGAACCCTTGCATCGCTCGGTCCATCAGCGCCCGCATGATCGGGCCGTACACGCGTGCCGCGAGTTCGCCCACGAACGGCACCGCGAGCCGGACGTCCTCGCGCCACGTGAAGAGCGTGCCACCGACGACCGGATCGAGCGTCCAGGCGCCTTCGCCCTCCACGAGCCGTCCGTGACGGATGTCGAGCCGGCGCGGAGGATCCCACCCCGTCACCTGCATCGGTTCGGTGAACACCGCGACACCGAACAGCCGTGTGCGCACCTCGAGCCGCACCCCGACACCCTCCCGCTGATCGGAGACGACCGTGACGCGGTCGGCGTCGAGCATCCAGTCGGCCTGGCGCTCCCAGTCCATCAACGCGTTCCAGGCTTCCTCGATCCGAACCGGGAGCACGGTGTCGCGTTCCACGAGCACGCCGGCCAGTGTAGGCCGGCGTCTGCTCCGACCCGTCCCGCATAGACTGCCAGCGATGCCCGAGAGCGACACGAGGGCCATGGCGTCCTATTACGAGCGTCGCGCTCCCGAGTACGACGACTGGTACTTGGGTCTGGGCCTGTTCCGCGAGCGCGAGCGTCCTGGGTGGACCGAGGAGCTGGCCGAGGTCGTTCGGGCGATGCGATCGCTCGATCCTTCGTGCACGGTGGACGTGGGGTGCGGCACGGGGTTCATCTCGCGACACCTGCCCGGCGATCTCGTCGGGCTCGACCGCAGCCAGGCGATGTTGGAAGCGGCGAGCTCCCGCGTCCCCGACCGCGTGCGAGCCGACGGAACATGCCTCCCGTTCGGCGACGACGGTGTCGACCGCATCTTCACCGGCCACTTCTACGGGCACCTCCGGCGCCCCGAGCGAGCGCGGTTCCTCCGGGAGGCCAGGCGGGTGGCACGCGATCTCGTGGTCCTCGACGCCGCCCGGCGCGAGGGCCTCCCGGCCGAGGAGATGCAGACCCGGGTCCTGTCCGACGGCTCGACGCATCAGGTCTACAAGCGCTTCTTTACCGCCCCCGCGCTTCTCCACGAGCTGGGCGGCGGAAGCACGCTGCACGAGGGGCGATGGTTCGTGCTGGTCAGCTCGCCTCGGTGAGAGGCGCGACCGAGGCGGCTACGCTTCGGTGATGGCGCGCGGGGCGGCGGTGGCGATGGCGATGGCCGGCGCGCAGGGTGACCGGGCATCCGCACGCCCCGCGCACCGGCGCGGCGATGGCGTCGGCGTCGCCTGGGACGACGATGGCACGATCGTCTTCGTCGGCGCGGCGGCCGAGCTTCCTTGGCAGCCGTCCATCGGAACGCCTGACCGGGGATGCCTCGTGCCCGGGTTCGTCGACTGCCACACGCACGTGCCGTTCATCGGGTGGCGCGCCGACGAGTTCGAGGCACGGCTCCGCGGCGTCTCGTACCGAGCGCTGCACGGCGGCGACGGCGGCATCTTCCGATCCTCACGGATGTTCGCCGAAGCGAGTGACGACGAGGTGCTGAGCTTCTCGCGCGCGCTGCTGACCGAGATGCTCGCCCTGGGAACGACCGCGCTCGAGCTCAAGACCGGCTACGGACTCTCGGTGGACCAGGAGCTGCGGGCCGCGCGGCTCGCGCGCAGGCTCGCCGACGACGTGCCGCAGACGTGCACGGTCACGTTGCTCGCCGCCCATGCCGTGCCGCCCGGTGTGGCCCGCACGGAGTGGGTCCGCACCGCGTGCACGGAACTGATCCCCGAGGCTGCGAGGCAGGGGCTGGCCGACGCGGTCGACGTTTACGTCGAGGACATCGCGTTCTCCCTCGACGACCTGGAGGCGATCGCGGGAACGGCGAGCGCGGCCGGCCTCGCCGTGCGCGTCCACGCCGACCAGCTCGGCGATTCGGGGGCCGCTGCCGCCGCGGCGCGCCTGGGTGCGCGCAGCGCCGACCACCTCAACCACTGCTCGCCTGAGGGTGTCGCGGCACTGGCGTCGGGCGAGACCGTCGCCGGACTGCTCCCGGCATCGACGTTCTTCCTGCGAGGCAGGCCCGCCCCCGTAGCGGCCCTTCGCGAGGCCGGCATCCCGATCGCGCTCGCGAGCGACGCGAACCCCGGCACCTCGCCCGTGGTCTCGATGCCGGAGGTGATCGCGATGGCTGCCGGCGTGTACGAGGTGCCGCCGCTCGAAGCACTCACCGCGACGACGCTCAATCCCGCGTGGGTGCTCGGCCTCGCGGGCCGTCTCGGCACGCTCGAGATCGGCAAGCGCGCCGACGTGGTGCTGCTCGAGGAGCCGTCGTTCGCCCAGGTGCCGTATCGGCCGGGACACGTCCCGGTCGTGGCGACCGTCGTGGGCGGCGTGCACCGCGAGCCCTGATCCACGTTCCATACCGCCGGGCGCTCGCGCTCAGGCGAGAGGGCCGACCGCTGCTTCCGCGGCCTCGACCAGGTCGCCCTCGTGGACCAGGTCCACGGCCCCGGCGATGTCGGGACCGAACTCGCGGTCGGCGTCGAAGAACCGCACGCGTCTCCTGATCGCGTCGTGCACAGCGCGAGTGGCGGGCCCGGGGCCCAGCGGAGCCCGCAGGTCGAGCGCCTGCGCGGCACCGAGCGCCTCGAGCGCGATCACGGTCTCGGCGTTGCCCACGACCTCACGCGCGTGCCGGGCCGAGATCATGCCCATGCTCACGTGGTCCTCCTGCCCGGCGCTGGACGGGATGGAGTCGACCGACGCGGGGTGGGCGAGCGACTTGCACTCGCTCACCAACGAGGCGGCGGTGTATTGCACGAGCATGAAGCCGGAGTTCAGGCCCGCCCCGTGCACCAGGAACGGCGGCAGGCCGTTCGACTGGTGCTCGTCGAGCAACCGGTAGAGGCGCCGCTCGGAGATCGACGCGAGCGAGACGAGCGCCGTTGCCACGGTGTCGAGCGCCACGGCCACGGGCTGGCCGTGGAAGTTGCCGCCCGCGATCACCTCACCGCCGTGGAGCACGATCGGGTTGTCGCTGACGCTGTTCACCTCGATGCGCAGCACCTGCCCGGCGTACGCGAGCGCGTCGCGGGTGGCGCCGTGCACCTGCGGAGCGCATCGCAGCGAGTATGCGTCCTGCACGAGGTGCGGCGAGTCGCGATGGGACGCCAGCACGGGCGAGTTCGCCAGCAGCCGCCGGAGGTTCGAGGCGCTCGCGGTCTGCCCGGGATGGGGGCGCAGCGATTGCAGACGCTCGTCGAACGGCCGGTCTGTGCCCAGCGAGGCTTCGATCGTCATGGCGGCGACCACGTCGGCGGTGCGTGCGAGCGTGGCGGCGCGTTCGGTGGCGATGATGCCGATGGCCAGCATGCCCTGGGTGCCGTTCACGAGCGACAGGCCTTCCTTGGCCTCGAGCGTGAGCGTCTGCAGGCCGGCCCGAGCCATGGCGGCGCGGGCCGGCTGCTCCCCGCCCTCGCGCGTGAGCACCGCGCCGTCGCCGATCAACGGCAGCGCGAGGTTGGCGAGCGGGGCGAGGTCGCCCGACGCCCCGAGCGACCCCTGCTGCGGCACCGCGGGGATCACGTCCTCGTTCAGCATCGAGACCATGAGGTCGACGACCTCGGGACGGACCCCCGAATGACCTAGGGCGAGCACGTGGGCACGGAGTACCATCATCGCGCGCGCCTCGTCACGCGGCAGCGGCGTGCCCACAGCCGTGGCGTGAGACCGGACGATGCCGTGTTGCAGCGTCGATGCCTGCGAAGGGTCCACGCGGGTATGGGCGAGCCCGCCGAAGCCGGTCGTCACCCCGTAGACCGTGTCGCCGCTCGCGACCGCGTCGTCGATCACCGCCCGCGCCGCGGCGACCCGCGCGCGAGCCTTGTCGCCGAACGCCACCGGCGCGCCGCCTGCCACGGCGAGGACGTCCGCGGGCTCGAGGTGCTCGCCGAGCTCGACGCTCATGCAGGAACACCGGCCAACGGCGTGACCTCGAACGGTGTCTCGACCACGCCGCCCTGCGGCCCCGGCGCGACGCGACGGGCGCCCGCCGCCGGATCCGACGCGAGCACCTCAGCGACCTCGTCGCCGATGAGGTGCACGGCGGCCAGGTCGTCGCACGCGATGCCGGGAGGCAACGCGCCTTCCCCGACGAGCCGCTCGAACGACGGGCGGCGGGCAGGCTCGGAATCGTAGTGGGGGCAGAAACTGCCCGGCACGAGCCCCAGCCCGTCGTGGAGCGGGTCGGCTCGCCCGAGCAGGTACGAGTCGGTGGTGCTCGCCTCGAACCAGCAGTTCGCCCCGGCGCTGCCACCGGCGAGCACGACTCCAGCCTCCCGGGCCTCGCGCAGGATCGCGTCGAGGCCGTGCGCTCGCCACACGGCCAGCATGTTCAGGGTGTTGCCGCCGCCGACGAGCACGACATCCTGAGCGAGCACGAGCGAGCGTAGATCCTGCACGGTGCGATCGAACAACGAGAGCACGGCAGGCTCCCACCGACGGGCCGGGAACGCCCGGAAGAACGCCGCCACGCTTCGGTCGTTGTCGCCGGTGGCGGTGGGCACCGAGAGCAATCTCGGCCTGGACGCGCCGGTGAGCTCGAAGATGAACCGGAAGATCGGATCGTCGGGCCACTGCCCGCCGCCCATCGCCACGATGTGGGGCCCGCTCACGAGTCTCCCCCCATCGGCATTCGCACGCCGCGTTCGACCGCGATCTCGATCGCCCGCTCGTACCCGGCGTCGGCATGGCGGACGACGCCGGTGCCGGGATCGGTCGTGAGGACCCGCTCGAGCCGCTCCGCCGCATTCGCCGACCCATCGGCCACGACGACCATGCCCGCGTGGATCGACGAGCCGATCCCCACACCGCCGCCGTGATGCACGCTCACCCAGTGGGCGCCGGCGGCGGTGTTCACGAGCGCGTTCAGGATCGGCCAGTCCGCGATCGCGTCGGAGCCGTCGAGCATGCCCTCGGTCTCACGGTTGGGGCTCGCCACGCTGCCGGCGTCGAGGTGGTCGCGCCCGATCACGATCGGCGCGCTCACGGCGCCGGAGGCCACGAGCTCGTTGAACCGCTCGCCCGCTCGATCGCGCTCGCCGTAGCCGAGCCAGCAGATGCGCGCCGGCAGCCCCTGGTAGGCGACCCGCTCGGACGCGAGCCGGAGCCACCGCTGCAGGCGCTCGTCTTCCGGGAACATGGCGCCCACAGCCTCGTCGGTGGCCGCGATGTCGGCGGGGTCGCCCGAGAGCGCCGCCCACCGGAACGGCCCCTTGCCCTCGCAGAACATCGGGCGAACGAACGCGGGCACGAACCCCGGGTAGCTGAAGGCGACATCGTGGTCGAGCCCGCCGGCTTCCGCACCGGCTCGCAGGTTGTTGCCGTAGTCGAACGCCACGGCCCCCCGTCCGGCGAAGCCCACGATGGCCTCGACGTGGGCAGCCATCGACGCCTCGGCACGCCGCACGTACTCGGCAGGATCCCGGGCCCGCAGCTCCGCCGCCTCGGCGAGCGTGAGCCCTGCCGGCACGTAACCGCCGAGTGGGTCGTGGGCGCTGGTCTGGTCGGTGACGACCTCGGGCTGCCAGCCACGAGCGAGCAGCTCGGGCAGCACGTCGGCGCAGTTGCCCACGAGTCCGATCGAGACCGCATCGCGCGAGGTCCTCGCCTCGTCTGCCCACCGCACGGCGGTATCGAGGTCGTCGGTCGCTCGGTCGAGATAGCCGGTCTCGATGCGCCGCTCGATGCGCGATGGGTCGACCTCGACGCAGAGCGCGACGCCGTCGTTCATCGTCACGGCGAGCGGCTGGGCGCCGCCCATGCCGCCGAGGCCACCGGTGAGCGTGACCGTCCCGGCGAGCGACCCGCCGGATCGCTGACGCGCGCACTCCGCGAGCGTCTCGTAGGTGCCTTGCAGGATGCCCTGGGTTCCGATGTAGATCCACGACCCCGCGGTCATCTGTCCGTACATCGTGAGCCCCTGCGCCTCCAACGCGCGGAACGTCTCCCAATCGGCCCATCGCGGCACCAGCATCGAGTTCGAGATCAGCACCCGTGGCGCCATGTCGTGCGTGCGGAAGACCGCGACCGGTTTGCCCGATTGCACGAGCAGCGTCTCGTCGTCCTCCAGCGTCCGGAGGGTTCGCACGATCGCGTCGTAGGCGTCCCAGCTGCGCGCCGCCCGTCCGGTGCCGCCGTAGACGACGAGGTCGTGCGGTCGCTCGGCGACGTCGGGGTCGAGATTGTTCATCAGCATGCGCATCGCGGCTTCCTGCGGCCACGAACGGCACGTGAGGTCGCTGCCACGAGGCGCGCGAACCTCCCGGGTGCTCATCGGCGTCACCTCCGGTTCCGGCGCGATGCTACTGCGGCCGCGATCCCGGCGCCTCGGGCGATCGCGGCCCGTCAGCATGCCCCCGCGAGGATGCTTGAGCCGGACACCCCCGCCCGGTAGCGTCCCCCCGATGGCCGTCGGAACTTCCCCCTACGCAACCGATGATGCGAGCGGCGGCGCCGGCGAACCGATCCGGGTGCTGATCGCCGACGACGAGCCGGCGTTGCGGGGCGCGCTCGCCGACCTGCTCGCGCACGAGGACGACGTGCTGCTGATCGGCGCGGCAGGCGACGCCGACGAGGCGATCGCCATCGCCGGCGAGGCTCACCCCGACGTCGCGCTGGTCGACGTGTCGATGCCGGCGGGCGGTGGCGCGCGGGCCGCTCGCGAGATCGCGCGCTGCTCGCCTCGCACGAGGGTGATCGCGCTCTCCGCATTCGAGGACCGCCCCACGGTGTTGGAGATGCTGCGCGCCGGCGCTGTGGGCTACCTCGTGAAGGGCACCGCGGGCGAGGAGATCGTCGGATCGATCCAGAAGGTCATGGCCGGCGGGGCGAGCCTGTCCACCGAGATCATCGCCGGCATCGTGCACGAGCTCACCAAGCAGCTGCGCCGGGAAGAGACGGAACGGGAGCATCTCGATGCTCGCCGGGACACGATCGAACGGTTCGTCGCGGGGGAAGGCGTCTCGATGGCGTTCCAACCGATCGTCGATCTCGCGACCAACGTGACCGTCGGACTCGAAGCCCTCGCGCGTTTCGCCACCCCCCCACCGCGGCCGCCCGACCAGTGGTTCGCCGAGGCGGTCTCACTCGCCCTCGGCGTGCAGCTCGAGCTCACGACCGTGACGCAGGCCTTGCGAGCGCTCCCGTCGATCCCGCCCGACGTCTACCTGGCCGTGAACTGCTCGCACCGCGCGGCGGTCTCGAGCGAGCTCGCTGAGCTGCTCATGCCGCACGCCCGCCGGGTCGTGCTGGAGATCACCGAACACGAAGCGGTCGAGGACTACGATCACCTCGTCGGCGCGCTCGCATCGTTGCGCGCTCTGGGCGCTCGGGTCGCGATCGACGACGCCGGCGCGGGGTTCGCGAGCCTGAGACACACGGTGAGGATCGCTCCCGACATCGTGAAGCTGGACCTCAGCCTCACCCGCGACATCGACACCCACCGGGCCAAGCGAGCGCTCGCTGGCGCCCTGGTCTCGTTCGCGCTCGAGATGGGGTTCTCGCTGGTGGCCGAGGGCATCGAGACACGGGGAGAGCTCGACGCGCTCCGCGAGCTGGGCGTCACCTACGGGCAGGGGTTCTTCCTGGCCGAGCCGGGTCCGCTCCCCTGACGGCGAAAGCTATCCGGCGCTGCGGCGATCCATCGCCCACGACGAGGACTCGGATTCCTTCGTGAACTGCTTCATCTCCGTCGCGACCGCCACCGCTTCGGCGTAGTGCTGGAAGGCACGCCGTTCGGTCGACGCCACCCCGATCGAGACCGTGATCATCCCGAAGCGCTGGAGCTCACCTCGCCGGTTCGTGACCTCGATGTAGCCTCGCTCCCGGTCGACGTCGTCATAGAACCTGGGAGCCGTCGAGTCGAATGCGGTCACGATCGCGTCGGCGACCCCCGCCGCCTGATCGGGTCTCACGACCACCACGAAATCGTCGCCCCCGACGTGCCCGACGAACGCCGTGCCGTCGGTGGCGGCTCGAGCCGCCTCCGCGATCAATCTCGCCGTCGTCTGGATCACCTCGTCGCCTCGCATGAACCCGTAGTGGTCGTTGTAGGCCTTGAAGTGATCGAGATCGGCATACAGGGCCGCGAACGGCTCGGCCCGGTCTACCCTCGCATCGATCTCCTCCTCGATGCGTACGTTGCCCGGCAGGCCCGTGAGGGGTGACTGGGTGCGCGTATCCCGCGATCGCCGGAGCACCCCCCGGATGCGGGCGAGTAGCTCCGGGGTGTCGAACGGTTTGACGATGTAGTCGTCCGCGCCGATCGCGAAGCCTTCGAGCTTGTCGGCGGAGAGTCCCCGGGCGGTCAGCATGATCACCGAGACGCCCGCCGTGCGGGGGTCCTGCCGGAGCCGCCGGGTGAGCTCGAACCCGTCCATGTTCGGCATCATCACGTCGGCGAGCACGAGATCGGGACAGCGCTCCTGCGCCGCCTCGAGCGCCACGGCGCCGTCGGCCGCCACGCGCACGTCGTACCCGGCCGCCCGCAGCTCGATCTCGAGCAGGCGCGCGATGAACGGGTCGTCATCGACGACCAACAGGCTCTCACCGCCGCCGTCGACGCCGGCGATGGTGTCCATCTCCTCGGTCCGCTGACTCTCGCTCACGACCTCGATCCGATCCTCACGCGCATCCGCGCGTGACCCTTCTCAGGGATTCGGCACTTTATCCCCCGAGGTGAAGCATGTCCGTGACACGGATCCGGGAGGGCCTTGAATGAGACCTTCGGCCCGGGACGCCATCGGCGCCGCATGGCACGATAGACCTCGTTCGCGCGGCGCAAGGGGGTCGACTGATGCAGGTGCTAGAGACGTTCCTCGACGCGATGGGGAACACCCCCCTCGTGCGCCTCCGATCGGTGACCAAAGGGCTCCGGCCGACGATCCTCGCGAAGGCCGAGATGTTGAACCCGGGCGGGTCGGTGAAGGACC
>JBEVGU010000056.1:0-5039 GCA_040511595.1 Actinomycetota bacterium
CCGGCAGCCCGTGTCGTGGCTCCGGCGGGAAGTACGTGCCCGCGTAGAACGGCCTCCCCTCCGGCGTCATGAAGACGGTCGTCGGCCACCCGCCCTGGCCGGTCATCGTCACGCAGGCCTCCATCGTGAGCGCGTCGACGTCGGGCCGCTCCTCACGGTCGACCTTGACGTTGACGAAGCGCTCGTTCATGAGCGCTGCGGTCGCGGGGTCGGAGAACGACTCGTGCTCCATCACGTGGCACCAGTGGCACGAGCTGTAGCCCACGGACACGAGCAGCGGAAGATCTCGCTCGCGCGCCCGCGCGGCGGCCTCGTCCCCCCACGGGAACCAGTCGACCGGGTTGCCCGCGTGCTGCAGGAGGTACGGGCTCGATGCGTCGGTGAGGCGGTTCACGACCTGTTCTTACCCCAAGCGCGGAATCGCGACCCGCACGTCTTTTCCTTCCGGCCGACCGGTGTCGTATGTTCGCGCGCATGAGACGAACAGCGTTGTGGGTGCTGCTGGCCGGGGGCGCGATCACGGTCGTCGGCGTGTTGATCCAGGCCTTCACGATCGCCGCGTACGCGCGCGGCGCGGGCGAAGGCGCGCTCGACGCGCACGGCGGCTTCTCGATGCTCGTCCACGTCGGCGAGCTGCTGATCGTGATCGGTGCGATCTGGGCGTGGTGGGGCAACTGGAACGCGGTCGGCCTCGCGGTCGCATTCCTGATCCTCTCCGTCGCACAGCTCGCGTTCCTCGGCGACACGGAGGAGGAAGGCGGCTGGATCAACGGCCTGCACGGCTTCCTGGCACTGGTGATCCTGCTCTCCGGCGCCTGGTACTTCGCCCGGGCGAGGCGCGAGCTCGGGCTCGGGACGGCGAGTACCGTCGGGACCTAGGGCGAATCGGCGTCGGCGGGGGCCGTCTCGGCGGTCCCCTCGCGCCGCCGCTGCCTGCGGTGGCGGACGAGCTCGACCGCGCCGGCGACCGCCGCGGCCACCAAGAAGGCGAGGATCAGCCCCTTCCACGGCTGGTCCTCGAACGTCTTGCCCCCGAAGTAGCCGAGGCACGCCGCGTACGTCCCCCAGATGAACCCCGCAAGGACGTCCGCCATCAGGAACTTGCGGTAGGGGAACGAGTGGATGTACCCGGCCGAGAAGGTCACCGCCGTCCTCCCGCCGGGGATGAAGCGGGCCACGATGATGAGGTACGTACCACGCTCGGCGAGCTGGCGCTCGGCCCACTCGAACCCTCGGTGGCTCTTGTCCCCCTTGAAGACGCGCTTCACCGTGTGCTCGCCGAGCCAGGTGCCGAGCCCGTACGAGATGTTGTCGCCGAGGATCGCGCCCGTCGAGGCGCAGAGGATCACGAGCGGCAGGCTCAGGTCGCCGGCGCCCGCCAGCACCCCGGCGCTGATCACGACGGTCTCGCTCGGCACGATGGGGAAGAACGCGTCGATCGTCGCCACGGCGAAGATCGCGAGGTACGCCCAGTCGCTCGAGACCCATTCCTCGAACTGGTCGAACGCCGCCAGCAGGTCCGGCAGGAAGGCGAGGAGGGCCACGCGGCCATCCTCGCAGAGACGGCTGGTGCCCCGGCCGGGCGCCGCCCGAGCGATGATGCCCGGCGTGACCCATCGGCCGCTTCGGGGAATGCGCGTGCTCGACGTGACGACCTCGGTCGCCGGCCCGTACTGTGCGCAGATCCTCTCGGCGCTCGGCGCGGACGTGGTCAAGGTCGAGCGACCCGACACGGGTGACGACGGCCGGGCGTGGGGCCCGCCGTTCTGGGACGGTGAGGGCACGATCTTCCTCTCCGCCAACGCCGGCAAGCGGTCGCTCGCGCTCTCGCTTCGGGACCCGCGCGGTGCCGAGGCGCTGCTGCGCCTCGCCGAGGGGGCCGACGTCTTCCTCCAGAGCCTGCGACCCGGGCTCGCGGATGAGCTGGGGCTGGGCCCCGAGGCGGTGCGCGCCCGCAACCCGCGCCTGGTCTACTGCTCCTTCGGCGCGTACGGGCACACCGGGCCGCTCTCGCGGGAGCCCGGGTACGACGCCCTGATGCAGGCAGCGGGTGGCCTGATCTCGGTCACGGGGGAGCCCGGCCGACCCGGCGTGCGCGTGGGCGCCTCGCTGATCGACCAGGGGACGGGCACGTGGGGAGCGCTCGGGGTGCTCGCCGCGCTGCTCGAGCGAGAGCGAACCGGCGAGGGATGCGTCGTCGACGTGTCCCTCTACGAGACGGCGATCGGATACATCGGCTACCACCTCGCCGGATACCTCGCCGACGGGACGATTCCGTCCGGTGAGGGCACGCGCTTTCCGATGGTCTCGCCGTACCAGGTGTTCTCGACCGCGGACGGGGAGCTGATGATCGCCGGCGGCAACGACCGGCTGTTCCGCGCGATCTGCGACGTGCTCGGGACGCCCGAGCTCGTCGACGACCCGCGCTTCGGCACGAACCCGGACCGGGTCGTCAACCGGGACGAGCTCTGTGAGCTGCTCGGGGAGCGGCTAAGGACGGGAACGACAGCCCACTGGCACGCGCGCCTGACGGCTGCCGGCGTGCCGGCGGCCCCGGTCGCCGACGTCGCGGACATCGTCGCAGCGCCCCAGACGGAGGCCCTCGGCATTCTGCAGGAGCTGCCCCACCCGGCGATCCCCGATCTGCGCCTCCCTGCTCTCCCCCTGAGCTTCGACCACGAGCGTGCCGTCCACCGGTCGCCGCCGCCGGCCGTCGGGGAGCACACCACCGAGATCCTGGCCGAGGCGGGCTACGACGACGAGACGATCGCGGCGCTGGCCGCACGAGGGGTGATCGCTGTATGAGCCATGTGTCCGCGTCCTACAGCGCCACGCTCAGGGTGCACCTGTCCGACGCTCCCGGCTCGTTCGCGCGTGTCGCCCAGGCGATCGGAGAAGCCGCGGGCTCGCTCGGCGCGATCGACCTCGTCCGGGTCGAGGGGCACCACAAGGTCCGCGACGTGACGGTGCAGGCATCGAGCGACCAGCACCTGCAGGCGATCGTCGAAGCCGTCCGAGCGGTGGACGGCGTCGAGGTCGAGCACGTCTCCGACCGCACCTTCCTCCTGCACCTCGGTGGCAAGCTCGAGGTCGTTCCGAGGACGCCCCTGAAGACGCGTGACGACCTTTCGATGGCCTACACACCCGGTGTCGCCCGTGTCTGCGAGGCGATCGCGGCGGATCGTGACTCGGCCTGGAAGCTGACGATCAAGAAGAACACCGTCGCGGTCGTCTCGGACGGCACCGCGGTGCTCGGCCTCGGCGACATCGGGCCCGAGGCGGCCATGCCCGTCATGGAGGGCAAGGCCGTCCTCTTCAAGGAGTTCGGGGGCGTGGACGCCTTCCCCCTCTGTCTCGCGACGACCGACGTCGACGAGATCGTCGCGTTCTGCAGAGCGATCGCACCGACGTTCGGCGGCATCAACCTCGAGGACATCTCGGCGCCGCGCTGCTTCGAGATCGAGGAGCGGCTGCGCACCGAGCTCGACATCCCCGTGTTCCACGACGACCAGCATGGGACCGCGATCGTCACGCTCGCCGCGCTCGTCAACGCCCTCAAGGTCGTCGGCAAGCGGATCGAGGACGTGAAGATCGTGCTGACCGGTGTCGGCGCCGCCGGTATCGCGACGGCCGACATTCTCATGCACGCCGGCGCTCGCAAGGTGATCGGCGCTGATCGGACCGGAGCCGTTTACCGTGGACGTCCGGGCCTCACCCCGGCGAAGACGGCGTTCGCGGCGCGGTCGAACCCGGACGGAGAAGAGGGCACGGCCGACGAGCTACTCGCCGGCGCGGACGTCTACATCGGGCTCTCCGCGCCCGGTGCGATCACGGCAGCCGGGGTGCGCACGATGGCCGACGGTGCGATCGTCTTCGCGATGGCCAACCCGACGCCCGAGGTCGCCCCGGAGGAGATCGAGGAGCTCGTCGCCGTGGTGGGCACCGGTCGCTCCGATTACCCCAACCAGATCAACAACGTGCTCGCCTTCCCCGGCGTCTTCCGGGGCTCGCTCGACGTCCGCGCGAACGCGATCACCGAAGGGATGAAGGTCGCGGCGAGCCACGCCCTGGCGACGGTGATCGCGGACGACGAGCTCGGCCCCGAGTACGTGATCCCGGGTGTGTTCAACCGGGACGTCTGCCCGCGCGTCGCTGCGGCCGTGGCCGAGGCCGCGGTCCGCGACGGGGTCGCCCGCACCACGCACGCCTAGCGGCGCGGACCCGAGCGAGGCCGACCCGTGGGCCGCCCGACAGGTGGCGCGGAACGCCCCTACTCGTAGTGCAGCGCCTCGAGCGGATTGAGCTTGGCCGCTCGACGGGCCGGGAAGATCGCCGCGAGGATCCCCACGATGATCGCGGCGATGGCGAAGATGACGACCTGCGTGGTGGGGAAGGTGAACTCGATGAAGTCGACACGCGCGATCAGCAGCGCGGCGAGCACGATCCCCAGGATGATCCCGAGCGCCGCGCCGATCAGCGCCGTGATCACGCTCTCGTGGCGGATCATCCGACGCACCTGGCGGCGGGTCATCCCGATCGCGCGCAACATCCCGATCTCCCGCGTCCGTTCGAAGACCGTGAGGACGAGCGTGTTGATGATCCCGAACAGGCTCACGACGATCGAGAGCGCGAGCAGCACGTAGAGGATGTTGAGGATCGAGCTGAGCGCACCGATCTGGTTGTCGATGAAGGTCTCGCGATCCTGCGCCTTGGCGTTCGGGAAGTCGGCGAGCGCGGTGTCGAGCGCCGCCTGGTTCGCATCGGTCGCGCCGCCCTCCATCTTCACGAACGAGTAGAGGTTCTTCGGCCGGGGGACCTCGGCATCCCAGGCGGTGGCGGAGATCGTGACCGGGCCGAAGGGCGAGCCGCCGCTGGGCGGGTCGAAGATGCCCCGGATCCTGAACGTCCGTGTCTCGCCGCTCGGGAAGGTGAGCCGTACCGGCGATCCGATGCGGAGGTCGTGATCCTTCGCGTAGCCGTCGTCGGTGAAGGCGCCGTCGTCGCCGAGCGTCGCCAGCACCTCCGGTGAGCCTTCGACC
>JBEVGU010000057.1:0-25006 GCA_040511595.1 Actinomycetota bacterium
CCCATGTGCGGATCACGTCGAACCCGTCGTAGAGGTAGAGCTTGTTCTCGTCGACCCGGACGACGATGGTGCGGGACATCTTCCGTTCGGTGACCTTGGGCTGCACCTTCAGGACGGGTAGCGCGACCCGCGACGCAGAGCGCGCCGCCAACGCGTTCTTCAGCGCGGCCCGAGCCTCGACGAAGTCGAGTGCCCGTCCGGGCTTCGGCCGCTGGAAGACGACCTGCCCGTCGGCGAACATGATGTCGGCATCGACTGGCTTGACGGCGATGTCTTTTGCGATGCCGCGGAGCACGGAGTCGACGCGCCCATCGCCCGCGAAGTCGAGCTCGACCTCCTGGCCGACGGGCTCGTCGTTGAAGCGGTGCCAGAACCGCGAGAACGTGCCCATGGTCCGGCCCACGGCGAGGGCCTGATTCACCGCCCCGACGGCCCGGGACCGCTGTCCGAGCTCCTCGAGGGTGACGGACCACGAGCGGCCGCTTGCTCGGAGCTTGATCGACTGCTGCAGGGTGATGAGGGCGTCCGACCGCACCGCATCGACCGCTTCCGCCTTGGTCATGCCGCCGACATCGATGCCGGCGATCGTGACGCCGGGGAGGATGCGGTCGGCCCGAGCCTGCTCGTATCGGTATGCGCTGTAGGCCGCTCCGCCGGCCGCGAGCACGAGGATGCCCGCGACGATCGCCACGACGGCGATCGCGCGTCTCCTCCGCGCGGGTGCGTGTGATCCTCTGGCCATGGTGTGTGCACCGTCTCCCGACGGTCGCGTCATGATACGCGACGAGGCAACCCGTTCCAGTCGGTCGTTCAGGGAGCTTGCGACTCGGGTATCGGCACGCCCGCGGCCAGACCGAAGAGCGAGAGTCCCTCGTTCCCGAGTGATGTCGACGCGCCGAGTGCGACGATCGGCGAGCCGTCGGACCGGAGGAGCATCGAGGTCGCTCCGGCGGCGGCGAGGAACCGTCCGGGCACCGCGCCGACGGACCCACCCGGCACGGTGATGGTGGTCTCCGCTGCCGTGCCCTCGGCGGCACCGCCGGTCGGAAGGCTCACGACAGTCACCGACGCGTCGCCCGAGCCGGGGTTCAACACGAGCACTCCCGGCCGCGATGGGTCCCCTGCGACCGTTGGCGTCACGATCCACGAGGATGCCGGCGTCGCCGAGCCACCGGTCGAGCCGTCGTCCTTGCCGACCCCCACCGTTCGCAGGGCAGCCACCACCGGCGCTCCGTCCCGCACCACGAGGTCCACGGCCGAGGCCCCGGCGGTCGCGACCGGGTACACCGCGGCCGACTCTGGCTCCTGCGCCTGGTCGGAGAGTCCGCCGGCCGGCTGGGGCGGATCGGCCGATCGAAGCGTCGCGGCGAACGTCGACCCCAGCTGTCCGACCGGCGCCCGCACGGCATCGCCTCCCTGGTCGGCGACCCTCGTGGGCACCATCACACTCAGCGACGACTGGCCCGCACCGGTCGATGTCAGCAGGTCGATGCGGGCTGCGGGAGCGGGCGTCGCCACCACGCTCTCGATGCCGCGGTCCCGGGAGACGACGAGCGTGGAGGCCGCGGCCCGCCCGGACGCGACGGCGATCGACACTCCGAGCGCCTCCTCGCCCTGTGCGTAGTCGTTCAGGCGGATCGCCACGCTCCTGCGTGGGCTCAGTGTGAGATCCGTGAGGTCGGAGTCGCGCACAGGAGCCCGGTCGGTCGCGAACATGGCCACGTCGAGGACGGCGTCCGTGGAGAACGGATTCATCACCACGAGGAACGAGGTCTCCCCTTCGCCCGTCGTCGCTCCGGCCGAGAACCACGATCGCGAGGCCTGAGGTGTGCAGGGCTCTGCGCCCAGGCCGGGCTCGCCCCCGGCGCCGCGCACGAGCCAGCCGGCGGCGACCCACCCGCCGAACGTCTCTACGAAGGTCGATGCCGCGCGGTCGCGGGCGGGCACCGAGACCTCGACCTGCCCCCCGGGCGGCACGTCGACCTCGGAGGTCTCCGAGACGCCTTCGGCGGTCAGGCCGGTCACCCTCGTCGACACCTCGGTCTCACCGGGATTCGCGAGGAAGACCGTGCCCTCGTACCCCTTGCCCCCCCCGTGTGGGCACAGCCAAGCCCCGGTCTCGACCGATCCTTCGGGGGCGGGCGCGGGTTCCTTGGGGCCGAGGCGATCGAACGCGACACCCCCCACCGCCAGGATGCCGGCGAGCAGCAGGGTCAAGAAGCCCTGCCCGCGAGCCCTCATCGGGCCACCGGCTTCCTCGTCACCCACAGGGCGATCGCCCACAACGCCCCGAGCACCCAGGCCTGGATCGTAGCGGGCAGCTGCGCTCCATATCGGACGGCGACCGGAGCCTGCTGGGTCGGGAACCCCGTGGCCCACGCGAATGCCGTGAACGACGGGTCTGACGACCCTTCGAGCTGCCAGGACCCCTGGAACTCCGTGGAGACGAACACTGGCCCGCTGCCCTTCCCACCGCTCCACCCGCCCTCGACCTGCGTGAGAGCCGCGCCACGACCGACCGTCGCGCGGGCGATGTCCGCGACATCGGACGCCCGAACGGCGTCGAGGGTCGCCGGGTCGTCGCGCAGCACGGCGGCGGGTGCCATGGCGACCGCGTTCCGATAGACCACGAGCCCTGCAGCGGGCATCGGGTCGAGGTCGACCTGCGCGTCGAAGACAGCCCTCGTCGCCGCCGGCAGGTCGTCGTCGCCGGCCACGACGAAGCGCACGCCGAAGGGGGCGAGGAGCGCCCCGCCATGCTTGGTCGTGCCCGAAAGGATCTCCTCGAGGGACTCGGCGAGCCGGTCGGGGCCCGGGCCGGCCGAGGACCGCCCGATGTCGAGTGCCGAGACGCCGCCGCGATCGGTGAGCCCGTAGCGGACGGTCGCGGGCCCCGCCTGCGCCACGTCTTGAGGGTCCCCGCCGGGCGCGGGGAAGGATCCGTTGCGCCCGGCTCCCATCCAGAGGACACGGAAGTCGCCCCTGGCCCGGCTCTCAACCACCGACCATGCGGGCGGCACCCGATCGGATCCCGGCTCCCCTACCGCCCAGCCGCCCACGAGGGCCGCCACCGTCTGCAGGACTAGCCCGCCGCCCAGCGCGACGGCGAGCATGCCCGTCAGGACCTGGCGCAAGCCGAAGGCTTCCCGTCCGAGACCCGTGACCACGGAGGAGACCCCGTAAGCGACCAACATCACCTCCGCGGTGGCCGCGACGGCGAGGAAGGCGAGCGGATTGGAGAGGGGCTCGGGCAACCATCCTGCCGCGGCGAGCCACGACATCGCGAGGCCCGCAACGGCCGCGGCCGCGGCCCGCACCGCCTTGGCACGGTGCTCGGCTCCGACCAGCGCGAAGGAGAGGAACGCCGCCACCGGCAGGAAGAGCGCCACCACCCACGTGCCGGGCCCGCCGCCCGGCGCGAGCCGAACCAGCGAGGACAGGTCGGTCGTGCCGACGTGGGAGGAAAGGGCCGCCCCGCCGCCCGCGACCATGGTGGGGACGAACGGGAAGAGCAGGATCGCCGCGACCGCCAACGAGGAGGCCATCAACGCGAGCCCGCGACCCCTCGCCGATCCACCCACGAGCTGCACGACGATCAGGAGCGCCACGGCCAGCACCGCGCCCGGCAGGAACGCGACCAGGACCGCCACCGTGACCCCGACACCCGCGACGAAGCGCCATCGTCCGTCCGAGGGCTCCTCGGCGGCGAAGGCGGCCTCCGTGCGCTCGAAGATCGCCGGGAGCACGGCGAGAGCCACAAGGAGATCGAGGCGGCCGTCCGAGAAGGACCAGAGCGTGAGCCCGCTCGCGACGTAGGCGGCGGCCGCGAGCACCGACGCACCGGGACGTCCCGTGAGCCTCGCCGCGGCACGGTATGCGAGGATCGCGGCGAGCGCCGGGGCGCCCACGAGCAGGGCCTTCTGGGCGATCCTGGTGCTGCCGAGCATCAGCCATGAGAGCCCGCCGAGCGCTCCGAGCGCTGGGCTCGCCGACAGCGACCCGCCCAGCAGCGTCGTGCGATACGCCGAGACGAGCTCCGACCAGAACCCATCGGGGCGGGACGGGAACGCGGGCAGAACCCCGCCGACCAACGGCTCCGGACCGAACAAGCCTCGGACCACAACCGCGCCGATGACGATCGCGAGGAACGATCCGACGACGACCGGATGGGTACCGACGAGCGACGCGGTGCGATCGCGGAGCCGGCGGGACGTGCTCGCGCCCTCGTCGCGTTCATCGATGGCCCGTTGCTCGTCGAGGATGCGTTCCGCGCTCTGGAACCACCTCGGCAGTCGCAGCGTGGCGGATTCCATGAACCGGCGGAGCTGCCGGTCCTTGACCCTCCGCTCGCGCTGGATGCGGCGGCGGCGAGCCCACGTGCCTCCGAGGTGGGAGACGTTCCAGCCCCAGGCCGCCAGGAGGTCGTATGCCTCCTCGAACCTTCGGGCGAGGGCCAGGAACAACAAGCGGACGGCCCCGAGCAGGAGCGACAGCGGCACGACCCAGAGCAAGCTCAGGATGCCGTAGTTCTTCGAGGTCGTAGCGATCGCGGCGCGGTCCTCTTCGTACCGCCGACCGTGCCCCCGCGGCCGGGCCGCGGACCCCGCCGAGGCGGACTCGGCCGGGTGGCGGACGCGGGCGAGCGGGGTCATCAGGACCCTGAACCCCGCGAGCCGCACCCGCCAGCACAGATCCAGCCCTTGGTGGGCCTCGTCGAGGCGTTCATCGATGAGCCCGGCTCGCTTCCACGCCTCGCGGGCGATCAGGAGCGCCGCCGTCGAGACCGACAGCACCTCGAGCACCCGATCGAACTGCCCCTGGTCGATCTCACCCGGCTGCAGGGGTGAGTATCCGTGGCCGAAGACGTCGGCGGACCGACCGACGTCGAGCAAGGCTCGAGGCTGGTCTCGATCGACGACCTTGCACCCCACAACACCGACGCGGTCGACGCCGGGGAGCGCGACGGCCGCCTCGACCAGCCGCTGCACCGCGTCCGGGTCGAGCGCGGCGTCGTCCTGGAGGAGCAGGATGAAATCGGCCTCGGAGGCGGCCGGCTGATCGACGGCCGCTCGAAACGCGGCGGCACGGCCGTGCCGCGAGGGGAACGTGATCACCCGGCGCTCGCCCAACGCCTGCTGGAGGATCTGCTTGGAGTCGTCGATGGATGCGTCGTCCACACCGAGCACCGCCATGCGCGGATATGTCTGGGCAGCGAGCGCCGCGAGCGTTCCGCGGAGCCAATCGGACGCGTCACGGGCCACCAGGACGACGAGAACGGTGGGCGTGCGCTCGGGTGGGGCGGCTGAGGACCGGGTCATGCGAGCGCTCTCTCGAGCGGCGGCGAGCCTAGCACGGCGGGGTTGGGAGAAAGCGGAAGGGGGGCCCGGAGCCCCCCCTTCGAGATCGCGTGGGATGCGATCAGCGCTTGCGAGCGGTCGTCTTCCTCCGAGCGCCCGGCTTCCTGCGAGCCGCGGTCTTCTTGCGTGCCGCGGTCTTCTTGCGAGCAGCCGGCTTCCGAGCCGTTGTCTTCTTGCGCGTCGCCGTCTTCTTGCGCGTCGCGCTCTTCTTCCGAGCGGCCGGCTTCTTGCGCGTCGCCGTCTTCTTGCGCGTCGCGGTCTTCTTTCGAGCCGTGGTCTTCTTGCGAGCGGCCGCCTTGCGGGCCGCGGTCTTCTTCCGAGCGGGCTTGCGAGCCGTGGATCTCTTGGCCGTCGACCGCTTGCGCGCTGCAGACTTCTTGGCGGCCGGCTTGCGGGCCGCGGTCTTCCTGGCTGCTGCCATGCCTCCTCCCCTTTCCCTGCTGATCGTTCGTTCGTCGACCCGTGTCAGGCGTTCGTCAGGACGCCATGCGCTTCAGGCGTCGGCGCTCCCGTTCGCTCATGCCACCCCAGACGCCGTAGCGCTCATCGCGACGAAGGGCATAGTTCAGGCACTCGATGCGGACGGGACACTCGCTGCAGATCCGCTTGGCCTCCCTCGATGAGCCTCCCTTCTCGGGGAAGAAGATCTCCGGGTCGTATTCGCGACACCTCGCTCGTTCTTGCCAAGGGATGTAGTGATGCACGCTCGTCTCCCCCCGAAATCACATTCGTGTGATTCTGAGGGAAGAACCACCCCGGTGACAAGTCCTCCATCGAGGAAGTTCTCTGCCTCATCCCTCGTCTCGCGACCATCGTGTCGGACCCACGCCCAAGTCGCAAGTCGATCCGGCACGGATCGCACGGTCAGTTTGCCTGACGGATACGGTCAGGAAGCCTGACGTGATGACCGTTCCACGCGGCCGTACGTCGTGGTCCGAACGGCGGGCGTGCGACCGATCGCGCGGATCGATTCGTCGAACTGTTCCGGCGTCATCTCGATGCCCCAATCGGCGCCGGCCATGCGGCTGATCGTCTCCTCCATCAGCGTGCCCCCGAAATCGTTCGCCCCCGCTCGCAGGATCGCCCGACACGCCTCGGCCCCGAGCTTCACCCACGAGACCTGGATGTTGGGGATCTGCGCGTCGAGCACGATGCGCGCCACGGCGTGCATGCGCAGGTTCTCTTCGAACGTGGCGCCTGGGCGAGCCTTCCCCGACAGGTAGATCGGTGCCCGCTGGTGCACGAACGGCAACGGCACGAACTCGGTGAAACCACCCGTGTCGGCCTGGATGCGGGCGAGGCGCCGTAGGTGCCCGACCCAATGCGGTGGCGCGTCGACGTGGCCGAACATGATCGTGCTCGAGCTCCGGATGCCGAGACCGTGCGCGGTGCGGACGATCTCCTCCCACGTGTCGGCCGGGAGCTTGCCCTTGGTCAGCACCCAGCGCACGTCGTCGTCGAGGATCTCCGCGGCGGTGCCGGGGATCGTGCCGAGCCCGTGGGCCTTCGCTTCGGCGAGGAACTCCTCGAACGACACCCCGAGCTTGGTCGCGCCGTTCAGCACCTCCATCGGGCTGAACGCGTGCACGTGCATCTCGGGTGTCCGACGAAGCACCGCATCGATCACGTCGAAGTAGAACGACCCCGGCAGGTCGGGGTGGATGCCTCCCTGCATGCACACCTCGGTCGCCCCGCGGGACCAGGCTTCCTCGGCTCGATCGGCGACGTCGTTCAGGGTCAACGTGTAGGACTCGTCGTCGACCTCTCGCTGCGCGAAGGCGCAAAACCGGCACCCCACGTAGCAGACGTTCGTGAAGTTGATGTTCCGGTTGATCACGTACGTGACCTCGTCGCCGACCGCTTCGGCGCGCAGGCCGTCGGCCACCGCACAGAGGGCATCGAGCGCCGAGCCCTCCGCCCGGAAGAGCGCGAGCGCCTCGTCGTCGGTGATCGGGCGATGGCGTTCGGCTTTCGCGAGCGCGGATCGGATCTCGGCATCGAGGTGTTCGGGCGAGACTCGCTCGCGCGCCCAGGCCGCCGTCACCTCGGGCAGCTCGGTCTCGCCGTAGACGATCTCGGCATCGTCTCGAAGCCCCGCGTCCTCGGCTTTGGCGAAGGTGAGCGCGATCGCGCGCGGCTTCCAGCGGACGTCCGGATCCTGCCACGCGATCGGCTCTGGCCGCACGCCCTCCCGTGCCCGGCCGTCGACGCCGATCAGGGACGCAACCGGCGCGCGCATCTTCCCCGCCACGAAGGGGTCCGGCCTCGTCGCGAACTCGGGGTACACGGTGAGCCGTTCGCGCAGGGTCTTACCGCGGTCGGCCGTGGTCGCCGTGAGGGCATCGATCGAAGGCCACGGCCTCTCGGGGTTCACATGGTCGGGCGTGATCGGTGAGACCCCGCCCCAGTCGTCGATGCCGGCGTCGAGCAACCGGAGGCGCTGGGACCCGTCGGAGAGGTTGGGCGGGGCCTGCACGTGCATGCGGGGTCCGAGCACAACTCGTGCGGTGGCCACGGCCGCGAGGAACTCCTCGTCGCCCGGCTCGGGCGCCGCGTGCATCGCCGTGCTGGGCTTCGCGCGGAAGTTCTGCACGATCACCTCCTGCACGTGGCGGTAACGGCGGTGCAAGTCGCGGATCTCGAACAGGGCCGCGGCTCGCTCTCGATCGGTCTCGCCGATCCCGATCAGGATGCCGGTGGTGAACGGCACGGCGAGTCGGCCGGCGTCCTCGATCGTCCGCAGCCGCACCCCCGGCACCTTGTCGGGCGAGCCGAAGTGCGGGCCCCCCCTCGCCGAGAGCCTGTCGCTCGCGGTCTCCAGCATGATGCCCATCGAAGCGCTCACTTGCTTCAGGCGTGCGATCTCCTCGTACGACATGACGCCGGGGTTGAGGTGCGGCAACAGGCCGGTCTCCTCGATCACCTGGATCGCGACCGCCCGGACGTAATCGAGCGTGGAGTCGTACCCGCGCTCGTGCAGCCAGATGCGGGCCTGGTCGTACCGCTCCTCGGGACGATCGCCGAGCGTGAACAACGCCTCCTTGCACCCGGCCTCGGCCCCCGAGCGGGCGATCGCCACGGCTTCCTCCGGGGTGAGGAACGGCGCCTCGAGCTTGGGCGGCGGCTTGGCGAACGTGCAGTAGTGGCAGTGATCGCGACAGAGCATCGTGAGGGGCACGAAGACCTTGCGCGAGTACGTGACCACGTCACCGTGGCCGAGATCGCGCAGACGCGCGGCAACGGCGAGCAGTCGATCGAGGTCATCACCTCGGGCACCGATCAGCGCGGTCGTCTCGTCGAGGCTGAGCGCCTTGCCCTGTTCGGCTCGCACCAGAGCCCGGCGCACCTGGTGGCCGCTCGGCCGGGCGGATGCCTGAGGCATGCCGGCGAGCCTATCACCGGCCCACTGAGCATCCTCCGTCGGTTGCGAGCCTGTCTCGTCCAGAAGGAGCCTCCACGACCATGCAGGGGGAATGCATACCCTGAAGGGTATGCCGGACGAGTTGGGAGAGGGGCGGTGAGGGTCGGGCCGTGAAGATCGTCGCGCTCGCCGGTGGCATCGGGGCGGGGAAGTTCCTCCGTGGGATGGCCCGGCTCGTGCCCGGCTTCGATCTCACCGTGATCCTCAACGTCGCCGACGACCTGGTGGTGCACGGATTACACGTGAGTCCGGACCCGGACTCGGTCACGTACTGGCTCGGCGACGCGTTCGATCGTGAGCGCGGGTGGGGACGGCGCGACGAAACGTTCCGGGCCACCGAGGAGCTGCGAGCCTTCCGTGCGCCCGACGCGTGGTTCAACCTCGGAGATCTCGACCTCGCGACGCACATCATGCGAACGGATCTGCTGCGGCGGGGAGCGACGATGTCGGAGGTGATCGCCCGGGTGGCCGCCCGCTTCGGTGTGCGCGCTCGACTGATGCCCGTCACCGACGACCGGGTCGAGACGCGCATCGATGCCGTCGACGCCGCCACCGGAGAGCGGCTGGACCTGCACTTCCAGGAGTACTGGGTGCGCCGGCACGCCTCCGATCACGTCAAGGGCGTTCGCTTCGACGGGATCGACGCGGCGAGACCCGCTCCAGGGGTGATGGAAGCGATCGGGGAGGCCGATCTCCTCGTGCTACCACCCTCGAACCCCGTCGTCTCCATCGGACCGATCCTGGCCGTCCCCGGCGTGCGCGGTGCGGTCGGGGCGCGACGCCCGGCCGTCGTGGGCGTGAGCGGCATCGTCGGCGGCTCGCCCCTCGCGGGCATGGCGGACCGGCTGATGCCGGCGGTGGGGCTCGAGGTGACGGCCGCCGGAGCGGCCTCGGCGTACGAGGAGCTGCTCGGAGCGTGGGTGATCGACGAGCGCGATCGGGCCCTTGCTCCTCGCATCGAAGCCATGGGGATCCGCGTCGTCGTGACCGACACCGTGATGCACGACGACGTGGCGTCCGAGCGGCTCGCTCGCACCGTGCTGGACGTCGCGCCGTGACGGGGCGGCACCTCGAGGTCGTGGGCGTCGAGGGCCTCCCCGAGGTTCGGGCCGGGGACGATCTGGCCTCACTCCTGGTGGCCGCGCTGCGCGACCTGGGCGTGCGAGACGGCGACGTGGTCGTCGTGACGTCGAAGATCGTGTCGAAGGCGGAAGGCCGGCTCGTGGCGGGCGACGATCGCGCCGCGGCGGTGGACGCCGAGACCGCCCGTGTGGTCGCTCGCCGCGGCGACCTCGTGATCGCCGAGACCCGCCACGGCTTCGTGTGCGCCAACGCGGGGGTCGATGCCTCGAACCTCGACGCCGGCACCCTGGCGTTGCTGCCCGAGGACCCCGACGGCACGGCGCGACTCGTGCGTGCCCGGCTCGTCTCGGACCTCGGTGTAGACCGGCTCGGGGTCGTGATCACCGACACGTTCGGACGCGCCTGGCGCACCGGGGTCGTGAACGTCGCGATCGGATGCGACGGGCTGCCCGCGGCGGTCGACCTCCGAGGACACGCGGACGACCGAGGGCGCCGGCTCGAGGCGACCATCGTGGCCTTGGCCGACGAGGTGGCGGCCGCGGCCGGTCTCGTCATGGCCAAGGACGCGCGCGTGCCTGTCGCCCTCGTGCGAGGCCTGGATCGCCTCGGCGCGACGGATGGGCCGGCGCGGGACCTGGTGCGTCCGGCAGAGGAGGATCTCTTCCGATCCTCACCGCTCCAGGCGCTGCACGACCGGCGCACGATCAGGGCGTTCGGTGCCGGCGAGGTCCCCCGCGAGGCACTCGAGGAGGCCATCGCCGCGGCGGCCACCGCGCCGGCACCGCACCACACGAGACCGTGGCGGTTCAGCGCGCTGACCTCGGAGCAGAGCAGGAGAGGGTACCTGGCCGCGATGGCACAGGCGTGGCGCACCGACCTGCGGGGCGACGGGACGCCGGAGCACGTGATCGAGCGGAGGATGGCCGCGAGCGACGCCGTGCTGGGAACGGCGCCGGTGCTGATCGTGCCTTGGCTCTCCGTCGAGGGAGGCCACGCCTACGCCGATGCCGGGCGCTCGCAGGCCGAGCGGGAGATGTTCCTGCTCTCCGGGGGAGCCGCGATCCAGAACCTGCTGCTCGCGCTCTCCGCGCAGGGGCTCGCGAGCGCGTGGATCAGCTCCTCGATCTTCTGCCGCGAGGAGGCCCGTGCCGCGCTCGGCATGGCCGACGGTTGGGACGCCCTCGGCACCGTCGCATGCGGCCCGCACCCCGAGGGCGGAGGGCTTCGCCCGCGCCCCCCGATCGACCTCGAAGACATCTCGACCTGGACGTGAGCGGAGGGCCGCTGCGTGGGTCGCGGCGTTGGGTACCCTTGGCCTCCGAGGTGTGCCCCGGCGCCTCGGAAGGAGATCCCCGAAGGTGTCGAACAGGTCCAACGAAGGTCGGCGGCCGACGAAGGCCGAACGCAAGGAACAAGCCCGCCTCGAACGTGAAGCCCTGCAGCGGCAGATGGCTTCGAAGAAGCGGAACCGCACGATCGGCATCGCGCTCGTGGCGCTGGCCGCGGTCGCGGTGATCGCGGCCGTCGTCGTACTGCGGCCGGGCGACACGAGCGCCGCGCTGCCGGCGCCGTCGACGCTGCTGGGCCAGGCGGCCGACGAGGCAGGGGCCGCCGCGTGCGACGCGGTGCAAACGACCGGGTTCTACGACGGGTTCGATCAGTCCTCGCCGGAATACGCGGACCAGGCCCACGTCGGGGGCGACGAGCGCTTCCCGGCGATACCTCCGCTCGACACCTACCCGAGCACACCCCCGGCGTCGGGCCCCCACACGGGCACGGCGACCCTCCCGGCAGGCGTGTACGACTCGCCGCCGGACCTCGGCACCCTGCTGCACTCCTTGGAGCACGGGGGCGCCGTCGTGTGGTACTCGCCCGACGCGCCGCAGGAGCAGGTCGACGCGATCACCGAGTTCTACGACCAGAGCGACCCCGTCGGGCAGGATCGCGTGATCGTGGCGCCCTACGACTACGACGGTGGGGCCGGCCAGCTCCCCGACGGCGTGCAGATGGCGCTCGTCGCGTGGCGGCGGCTGCAGCTCTGCGCGCAGCCGAACCTCGCGGTGGCGTTCGACTTCACCAGCCAGTACTCCTTCCCGACGACGCAGGATCGCGAGTACGCCGGTGAGGCGCCAGAGCGTGGAGCGGTGATGTGACGAACAAGAACAAGAAGCGTCGCCGACCGGCGGAGTCCGATCCCGAGCGCGGCCCGGCCACCACCGACGCGAGACGTCCCGACGGGAACGCAGAGCGCCGGGCGCGGAAGGAACAGGCGCGGCAGACGCGGGCGGCCGAGAGGAAGCGCACCCAGCGCAGCGCGTTCGCCCGGCGCGTGGCGGTCTTCGGCGTCACCGGCGTGATCGGCATCGGGGTCCTCTATTGGCTGCAACGGACGGAGGGCGCGAAGCCCCTGTCCGAAGCCGCCGTCGCCGCGGCCGAGGCCGCGGGGTGCACGACCGTTCGCTCACCCGCCGGCGGCGCCCCCGGCGGCGAACACCTGGCCGAGGGCATCCCGATCACGTATGCGCAGAGCCCGGCCACGTCGGGAGAACACTACGGCGGGCAGGTACTCCCGTCCTCGCCCGATTCCTACGATCAACCGATCGCGAGCGAGCCGGCGGCGGTGCACTTCATGGAGCACTCCGGGATCATGCTGTACTACCGGGCCGGCGGCGACGGTGCCGTGTCGCCCGACGTGGTGGCCGCGCTGGAAGGCGTCGCGGCGCAGAAGCGGATGACCGTCACGGCGCCGTACGAAGTCCTTCCCGACGGCACGGGGCTCGCACTCGCGGCCTGGGACAAGCTGCAGTCGTGCCCGGGCTCGATCACCGCCGCCCAGGCGACGACGATCGCAGGGGGCTTCTCGGACGCGTACGCCTGCACCGCGAACGCACCCGAACCCAACGCCGCCGACGACTGCCCTTCCTGATGGGCGAGGCGGCGACCGTCGGGCCGGCGTCTCACGCGAGCCGGCAGGTCCGCCCCTTCGGACAGACGATCGTGCCGTGCTCGAACGAGGCGAGCGACCCGGCGCCGCCATCGGAGCGCACGCGGCTCGTCGGGAACCCGAGGGATCCTCCGGTGCCGCCCCGGGCCAGGTACGCGTCGAGTACCCGTCCCCAGAGCGCGTGGGCGCCGATGCCCACCTTCGCGAGGATGCGCCCCTTCGCGAACAGGGCCCGCGTCCCCGATCCCGGATGCACGCCCACCGCCTGCGACGTCGGCATGCCGAGACGGCTCTTCGGGCCGCCGATCGCCCGGTACTCGACGTAGATCGGACCGCGGAGCCAGACCGTGACGCCGGTGGCCCCGTTCCGGAAGATCGCCCCCTTCTGGAAGCGCTGACGCGACCCGCCCGGGACCGACTCGATCCTCGTGATCGGGAGCCCCGGCCGGCACATCAGCGAGTCGTAGCGCCGACGGATCGGACCGGTGATGTTCCTGTCCTTGCCGATCCAGATGCGGCCGTCCCAGGCCCCGATCGCCCATCGGATCTCCGAGCCCGTGACCGACGCCGTTCCACCGGTCCCGCGGACGGAGGCCGTGATGATGCGGCCGCCCTCGCCCCGGCGGATCTTCCGGAAGCCGACGACCGTGCCGATCGAGCCGGTGTACGGAGAGAGCCTGCGCGTCAGCTCCGCGGTCGTGAACGATCGCTGCCAGTCGAGCCATGGATTCCCGCCCGTGTCCTCGCCCGGATCGCACTCCGCCTTCAGGTACGGCACGGCGTAGGCGGGGTTCCCTCCGTGCCACACGTCCTCGACCGCGTCGGAGTGCCCACCGTCGGAGGCGGCGAAGAACGCCTGGATCACCCTGCCCCGGTGGGTGATGACCTGCCCTCGCGTCGAGTGCACGGCGGCGACCCACCGGTTGCCGTCGGGGCCGCCTTCCTTGTTGTAGCCGACGTAGACCTGGTCGTTGGCGCCGTCGGTGATGTCGCAGTTGCACTCGGCACGCAGGCTGAAGCGCTTCACGACGTAGGTCGCGAACGTGCGTCCGGCGACGGCCTGAGCACGAAGCGCCGAGACCGGCCAGGAGCTCGGCATCTCCCCCAATCCGTAGAGGTACTGCTCGAACGCGACCGGCAGCACGAGCCGTTGCTTCCAGGCCCCGCCCCTGCGATAGAGGTTGAACTCCAGGTGCCCACGGTTGTAGGCGTAGCCGATGCCGGACACCGCGTCGGCCTCGGGGACGAGCGCGCGAGCGCCATGGTCGAACGTGGCGATCAGGTCGAACGAAGCCCCGCCCCACGTGCGACCTCCCACGAGCGACCCATGCTCGTCGCGCACCGCGAACCCGCTCTTCGTCGCTCGCACGATCCACGTGCGTCCCGAGGCGATGCGGCCGACACGCCGGCCACCGGGCCCGCCCACCCAGAGCCGAACGGGACCGTCCTTCGCCCGCACGTGGATCCTCGTCCGATCCCAGGTGAGGCCCACGCGGATCTTCCGCACCGGGTCGCCGAGGCGGCGCACGCGGGTGCCCCGGTAGAAGTGCTTCACGATGCGCTTGTGCGACCAGCCCATCTGCGCCAGGCCGTTGGCCCCCCACTGCGACATGCCCACGCCGTGTCCGAACCCGGAGCCGAAGAAGCGGAACCCGCCGGCGCCCACGATCCGGGGGGCAGCGGCCGGCGGCGCTCCCGTGAACGGGTCCTCGGTCGCGCCCGGCGGGACCGTGTCGGGACCGGCGGCCAGCGCGAGCCCGGGCAGGACGAGGACGAGGACGAGCGCGAGCGCGACGGCCGTGACGGCCACGTGACTCGTGCGGGAGGATGCGCCCGGCTCGCGGATCACGGCGACGCCTCCGTTCCCGCCGATACGCGGGCGTCGACGAGGTGCACCCCGGCGGGCACGCTCCCACCCGCCCCCACGACGGAGCCCTCAACGACCGCGTCCTCACCCACCACGGCGCCGGCGGCCAGCACCGACTCGGTGATGCGGGCGCGCGCTTCGACCCGCGAACCTCCGTGCAGCACCGAGTCCTCGACCCGGGCCTTGAGGCCCACGCTCGCGCCGGGCCCGAGGGCGACCCACCGCCCCAGATGCGCCCGCAGGTCGACGACGGCGCCCTCGGCCACCCATGGGGCGGGGTAGGTCACACCGTGCACCTTGCCCTCGAACATGTCGAAATGCGCCTGCAGGTACTTCTCCGGCGTCCCGAGATCCAGCCAGTACGCGTCGGCGACGAACCCGAAGACGGGTTGGCCGCTTTCGATCACGGCGGGGAAGATCTCGCGTTCGATCGAGATCGTCTCGCCGGGGCTCCACCCCCGGAGGACGGCGGGGTCGACGAGGTAGGTCCCAGCGTTGACGTCTCCTGGGATCGGGACCTCGGGCTTCTCCCGGAACTCGATCACGCGTCCATCGGCATCGGTCGCCACGAGGCCGAACGCCCTCGCGTCCTCGACGTGGTGCAACGCGATCGTGACGGCGGCGCCCCGTTCCTCGTGGAACGACCTCATCGCGGTGAGGTCGAGGTCGGTGAGGATGTCCCCGTTCAGTGCGAAGAACGGTTCGTCGCCGGCCGACTCCAGCGCATGCACGATCGCCCCTCCGGTGCCGAGCGCGTGCGTCTCGGTGATCCACACGATGCGGGGGTCGCCGTGGCGCGCTTCGATGAACGGATGGAAGGTCTCCTCGAGGTAGGGCGACGAGAGCACCACCTCGTGCACATCGTGGCGAGCGAGATGGTCGAGCACGTGGTCGAGCGAGGGCCGATCCATCAGGGGCAGCAGTGGCTTGGGCACGGTCTCGGTGAGCGGGCGCATGCGCGTGCCCTCTCCCCCGACCAAGACGACGGCCTTCATCGTGTCGCGATCCTTCCTCGTGCAGCCTCGAGCTCGGCCCGGGCCCGCAACGCCGTCCACGCGAACGGCAACGTGAGGCGCCGCCACCCGCCGGCCCGGTGCGTGCGGTAGTAACGGTAGATGCTGTCGGAGTGCATCCGAAGCATCCGCCGGCTGTGACCGGTGGACACGCCGATCTCGTGCACGATCTCGACCGCGGGCGTGAAGAGCACCGTGCGCCCCGCCGCGAGCAGCCGGGTCGCGAAGTCCAGCTCCTCGCCGTAGAGCACGAAACGCTCGTCGAACGGGCCCACTTCGTCGAACGCGCTGCGTGGGACGAGCAGACAGCACCCGCTCACCCAGTCGACGACACGCTCGGTGGATCGGTCCCATCCGTGCATGTGGTAGCGCTGTGTGAACGGGTTGTCCGGACGTGTCGTGCCAAGGAACGCGTGCCCCACGGCGTCGACCACGCTCGGGAACGGACGGCCACTCTCGTAGACCGTGCCATCGGAGTTCCGCACCATGGGCCCGACGATGCCGGCTCGAGGGTGGGCCTTGGCCACGGCCACGTAGTCCGCGAGCGTGCCCTTCCACCACTCGGTGTCGGGGTTCAGCATGAGCAGGTACGGGGCCGCCGTCTCGCGGATGCCCTGGTTCCAGGCGGGCGAGAGATAGACGTTGGTGGGGTTCTCGATCAGCCGGGCCCACGGGTGCGCCGCGACGGCGGCGCTGTGCGAGCCATCGCGCGAGTCGTTGTCGATCACCACGACATCGAGGGCGACGTCGCCACGGTGCCGCTCGAGCGAGGCGAGGCACCGCTCGAGGTAGTCGCCAGCGTTGAAGTTCACGATGACCACGGCCAGCTCGGCGGCCTCGGGAGCGACGGTGACCGTCACCGGTGAGGGGTCTGCGCCACGAGCACGATGCCCACCATGATGCAGACCACGCCGGCCCACCGGAGCGGAGGGATCTGCTCGTGCAGCACGAACCGGTCGGCGAGCAGGATCAGGGCGTAGGTCAGCGAAGCGAACGGGTACGCGAAGGAGAGCGAGGCTCGCGAGAGCACCGCGAGCCAGACGAAGGCCGAGAGCCCGAACAGCAGCAATCCCCCCCAGACGGCGACGGTCGAGGCGACGTCCTTCAATGAGCGCGCGTTCAGATGCAGCTCTCCCGTGCTCGCCGTGACCTGGTTCATGCCGTGCTTCAGCGTGAGCTGGGCGACCGCGGCGAGGATCACCGAGAGCAGGATCAGGCCGATCAACATCGTGCGGTTCTTCCTTCCTTGGGAGGGGTCCGTGGATCGCCGAGCGAGCAGGCTGTCGTGCGCCTCTGGATCGGTGACCGGTGGGTTCGGGTTCACAGGTCCTCCACCGTGGCCGTGGGCTCGACCCGGAGGCGCTTGGGAACCTGGACGTCGTCGGGCACCTGGAGCAGATACCGCTGCGTCTGCACGTGGTAGAGGCGGCCATGGGGCGAGGCGAGTCCAACCGTCACGAAGTACTTCCCCCCGACCCAGTCGGTCGGCGGCACGCGGAAGACCACCCGCTTCTTCCCCTCGACCGGGCCGATGTCGATGCCCATCGTGCTCGTGCGACCGTCGAGGACGGAGTGGTTCGTGGAGGCGGAGACGACCGCGAAGGAGACGTCGAGATCGGCGACACGCGCGTTCGCCTGCACGTCGACCGTGATCGTCAGCACGGACCCGGGCCAGACGGTGCCGTTGCCGTCGCCGCCGGAGTCGAAGCTCACGGAGACCACCTCGACCTCGTGGCTCCCCTCCTCGGGGGAGAATCTGGGGTCGCGGCTGAGCAGGCGATGGCGCAGCTCACGCACCACGTCTGCAGGCTTCCCGTCCTCGTGCAGCCGGCCGTGATCGAGCATCACGGCTCGGTCGCACACGTCGACCACCGTGTCGAGCGCGTGCGTCACGAGCACGATCGTGCGACCGTCACGCTGGAACCCGCGAACCCGGTCGATGCAGCGCTGCTGGAACGACTCGTCACCGACCGCGAGCACCTCGTCGATCAGCAGGATCTCGGGGTCGACGTGCACGGCGACGGCGAACCCCAGGCGGACGAGCATGCCCGAGGAGTAGAACTTCACCTGGTTGTCCATGAAGTCCCCGAGCTCGGCGAACGCCACGATGTCGTCGTACACGCGCTCGGTCTCGCGCCGGTTGAGGCCGAGGAACGAGGCGTTCAGGTAGACGTTCTCCCGCCCCGTGAGCTCCGGGTGGAACCCCGCCCCGAGCTCGAGCAACGCCGCCATGCGGCCGCGCGATCGGATCGTCCCGGCGCTCGGTCGCAGGATGCCCGCGATACATTTCAGCAAGGTCGTCTTGCCCGACCCGTTGTGCCCGATCAGCCCGAGCGACGACCCTTCCGGGATGTCGAACGCGATATCGCGCAGCGCCCAGAAGTCCTCGGCCTTCGAGCGCGTCACGAGCAAGCGCTGCTTCACGCTGCTCGGCCGCTCGCGGTAGAGGCGGAACCGCTTCGAGACGCCGTCGACCTCGACCGCGTTCACAGCTCCTCCGCGAAATCACCGGAGCGGCGGAAGAAGGTGCGCCAGGCGATCAGCAGGAACGCGACCGACACGGCGAGCACGGTCGCGAGCAGGCCCGCCTGCCACGCCACCGAGACGTCGGGCAGCACCTGCTGCCCCTGCTGCACCGGATCGCCGTAGAGCGCCCGTTGGAAGCCGAGCACGATGGGCGTGAGCGGGTTCGCGAGGTAGAGGTTCCACAGGCTCACGCCGAGCACGTCGCGATCGATGAGCGCGTTCTGCACGAGGGCGGCCTGGTACACGATCGGCGTCATCCAGAACCACACGAGCAGACCGAGGTTCAGCAGGTGCCCGACGTCGCGGTATCGGACGTTGAGCGCAGACGTCCATAGGGTCGCCGCGGTGGTGAACACCATCAAGGCGGCGAACGAGAGGGGGTAGAGCAGGAGCACTCCGGCCCCGATGCCGTGCCCGCTCACCACGACGAACACCAGCAGCACGGCCGATTGCAGCACGAAGTCGAACAGGGCGACGCCGACCGAGGACAGCGGCAGGATCTCCCGAGGGAACGCGACCTTCTTCACGAGGTTGGCGTTGTCGATCACCGATCGCGAGCCCTGCAGCAGGGCGGCGGAGAACAGGTTCCACGCGAGCAGACCGGAGAGCAGGAAGACGGGGAAATCGGGCACCCTGTTGTCGAGCACCACCACGACGAACGAGAAGACCGCGAGGAACACGATGGGGTTGAGCAGCGACCAGACCGCGCCGAGGAACGAGGCCGTGTACTTGACCTTCAGCTCCTTGCGCACGAGGTTCACGAGGATCTCTCGGTAGCCCCAGAGCTCACGCAGCCGCGGGCCCAGGCGCAGGTGCGGGGCTTCGGACGTGCGCTCGGTCACCGTGGTCGTCGCGATGGCTGCAGTGCTCCGGTCGAGGCGGGCTCCGTCGCTGCGAACCCGCAGGTCAGCGAGGCGACGAGTCTAGCAACGGGGGTGCCGTGGCCGGACGAGGCGACTATGACGATCGTTCGAAGTCGGCCCGCCGCTCTCGAACGGCCGGTGAGGGCTCGAAGCCGCGGAGCGCCCGTGCGTACTCCATGCCGTAGCCCTCGGCAACCATCTCTTCGGTGATGCCCACGTCCACGAGCGACTTCCCCCAGATGCCGAGGGCCTTGCGCGACGGGTCGCGCACGAGCGAGAGCGTCTCCTCGATCGCGCGCTCGTAGCCATGGGCGGTGGCCTCGGAGGCGCGCAGCCGCTCGACGTGGCCTGCGGCCGCGCCGCCGATGCTCGCACGGAGGGAGGGATCGTCTCGCAGACGCGAGAGCTGCGCGGCGAGCTCGGCCGGGTCGGTCGCGCCGGGAGCCACGCGCACCACGGTGTCGTCGGGCAGGTCGAGGTACGAGCCGGTCGCGCTCACGATCGACGGCTTCCCGGCCTGCATGGCCCGGCTGAGGGACCCGCTCGCCTCGCCTCGATGCGGGAACCGGAGGTCGACGACCGCGTCCGCAGCCGCGAGCCACGCGAGGAAGTCTCCGCCCGAGACGTCGGCGTGCACCGACACCCGGGACCGAAGGCCGGGCGCCTCGATGGCGGGCTCGACGTCGTAGCCCTCGATGCGCCGGCCGACGATCGCCACATGGACGCCGTCGTCCAGGAGGGCGGTGGCCCTCGCCACGGCGTCGAGCCGCTTGGCCTCGTTCATCTCGCCGGGCGCGACCACCAGGAACGATGGATCCCCCAGACCCGCTCGCAGCTCCCGCGCACGAGGGACCGCCGCGACGAAGGCGTCGGGTCGCTCGATCACCGGATGCGGCACCACGAAGACGGGCGTGCGGCACCCGAAGCCCTCCAGGTACCGGCGTCCGAAGTCGGAGTGCACGATCACGCCCCGCGCCCGTCGCACGACGTGGGCACACCAGGGGTCGCGCAGCGGCTCGTTCCGCACGACGTCGGGATCGGTGAGCGCGGGCCGCAGCCGGGCGGCCTCGCGCGCCGCCATGTATCCCAGCGGATCCCCAGCGGTCTTCAGCCCTCGCACGAAGTCGTCGAGCGCGAGGTCGTGGAGCACGACGAGCGCGTTCGTGAGGAAGGCCGCGCGGTAGATCTCGAGGTGGAAGCCCACGTTGTTCCCGAGCTGGAACACGCCCAGGTGGTACCCGGGGAACCGGGCCGCTTCCGACGGCTCGATCGGCCAGATCACGTCCATGCGACGGCGCCCCGTGTATCCGATGCGATCGAGGCCGTCGAGCACCGCCCGGTCGTAGGTGGCGATGCCCGTGCGCGCCGAAGGCAGCGGGCCCGTGAACACCACGTCTCCCTGGGACCCCGGGCCTCGGCCGTGCTCGACCGCGGCCGAGCTCGGCGCGGGCCGGAGACGACGGAGGCCCGCGGCCATGTCGCGCACGCCCATCAGTCGAGCAGCCGAGCGACGATGTCGGGCCAGCGCGGCACCTCGGCGCGCACGAGCGCGTTGCCCGCCCTGCCCATCCGCTCGGCCCCGGCGCGATCGCCCGCCAGCCGGTCCAGGGCCTCGGCGATCGCTTTCGGCTCGGGGGGACGCACGAGACCGGTCTCGTCGTCGCGCACGAACTCGAGCGGTCCGCCGCTGTCGGTGAGCGTGACGACCGGCCGCGACGCGGCGAACCCCTCGATCGTGACGTAGCCGTAGTCCTCGTCGAACGGTCCGAAGTAGACGCCGAGCGCTTCACGGTAGAGCTGCAGGAGTCGCTCGTCGCTCACGCCGATCTCGAACGTCACCTTGCTCGCGACGCCGAGCCGGTCGACCTGCTCGCGGAGCGGGGCCTCATCGGGACCGCGGCCCACGAGCACGAGTCGCACGTCGCTCGCGACGTGGCGCATCGCGTCGATCGCGAGCGACTGCCGCTTGAGGCTCTCCAGGCGACTGGGGAACACGATGTAGTTCCCGTAGGGGCCGGGCGGCGTGTCGAGCAGGGCTTCGGCGACGTGGTTCGGGTGGTACAGCGGCTCGGCGGGGATGCGCAGCGACCCCCAGAGCCGGTCGCGGACGTTCTTCGCGTTCGTGAAGACGCGCTTGGCCTCACCGAGGGCGACCCGGTCGGCCTCCCAGACCATGTCGCGCACCTTGTCCCCGTCGTCCTGTCGCCTGAGGTCGGCATAGACGGGGTGGTCCCAGAGCTCGTAGGCCGTGCGGTGCTGATGGATCAACCACACGATCTTGCGTTCGTGTTGCGCGAGGTAGGCGGGGAACTTGAGGCCGATCACCGCATCGACCTTCAAGCCGTTGGACTCGGTGATGTCGAAGCTGCGCCACACCGCCATCTGGTGCGCAAGCTGACTCGGCGGATACCACTTCCCGGCGATCTGCACGAGGTCGGCTTCGTGTCCGGCCGCGCGCAACGCGCGCACGAGGGCGTCGGCGTGGGTCTCGGCGCCGCCGCGAACGAACGCCGTCTGCGGATGCAGGACGGCGACCCTCACGGCGCCGGATTTCCCTCGTCGCGTTCGTCGTCGCCGCCCTCGCGCGTCGCCGGGCTTCCGGTCGACAAGCGATCGACCTCGGCCTCGAGCACCATCACCTTCTCCGCGAGGCTCGTCGTCAGCTCCGCGTGATCGGCGAGCAACCGGTCGTAGCGCCATGTCGCAGGGCGCATCACCCGCCAGATGCCGTACTTCACCCGCCGGCGCCATCTCGACGGGGATGCGAGGTTGCCCTCCCCCATCGGGATCACGAGCGTCTCGTCGGTGCGCATCTGCGCCGCGAAGTCGTGCAGACGGTCGCGGATCTCCGGGGTGTCCATGCGGGCGCGTGCGGCCGTCTCGCGAGCCCAGTACATCTCGCGCAGGAGGTCGCGCTTGTCGTCGGACGACGGGTCCGACGGTTCGGTCGGCACCATGAGGTCCGAGGCTAGCATCAGCCCGGCGCCGTTCCGCCGAGCGGCTCGTCGCCCTTGACCCCCCAGATCGCGAAGTCCTGGGCGTTGCCCCGTTGATCCGGGTTCAGGAACACCACCTGGACGTCGGCGAACCCTGCGTGTTCAGCCATCAACCGCAACGTCTCCGGGTGACCCGGCCACGTGTGGGTGACGTCGGCCACGAAGTACGCGGTCACCGCCTGGGGATTCATGCCGTTGATCGTCTCGACCAGCACCGCCCCACCAGGCCTGAGGAGCGCGTGGATGCGTCGGAACAACTCGAGCCATTGACCTCGGGGGAGATGCTCGATCAGTTGGATCGCACTCACGGCGGCCGGAGGCTCGTCGCGCCGCGTCTCGAGGTAGCCGTCTGCCTCGGCGAGCGTCGCGTCGATCCCCTTGGCGCGACACGCGTCCACCGCACCCGGCGAGCTGTCGACCCCCTGCACCCTGAAGCCCCAGCCCCGCACCAGCTCACAGAACTCCCCGAGACCGCAGCCGAGGTCCAGCCACAGCGGCTCAGGCTCCTGTCGATGCCCCGCATCGGTGCTCGCCGCGAAGCGCTCACGCAGCGGCACCGCGAACCGCTCGTACTGCCCCAACCGCTCCACGACCGACGCCGCGTCGCCGCGCATGCGGCCCTCGAACGACCAGTAGTAGGCGTCGTCGACGCGGGGCGCCTCCGGACCCGACGGTTGCCCGTGACCGCCGGGGGCGTGCTCGTGGACGGCTCGATCGAGCCGGTCGATGTCCCCGTGGATCCGCTCCACGTCGGCGGCGATCGCGGAGACCTGCTGCGCGAGCTCCAGGACGGAGGCCGCGAGCTCGCCCGCCAACCGGTCGGACCGGCGGGTGGCGGGTCGCGTGACGCGGAACACGCCTCGCTTCACCGCTGCCTTGAAGCGGGATCCGGACGCGAGGTAGGGCTCGTCGGCGGGGACCGTGTCGCCCTGCTCCGCCTGGAGCTGGGCCACGGCGTCGCGCAGACGGTCGATCAGATCCTGATTGGCCTCGGTCACCGTCGGCCGGTCCTCGCTCACGGTGACGGAGCCTAGCAGCGGACCCGACGGGCCCAGCCGCATGCCGGCGCATGGTCACCACACCTCGCCGGGGCGCCAGTCACAGGTGATCGGGGCCTCGAGGTCGAGCTCGGACGTCGTGGGCGTGCGTCGGACCATCACGAGCCCGTCCTCCTCGGGAGTGCGGATCACCCCTCGCGGCGTGCGAACTGCGGTCGGTCCGCGCCAGCGCTCCCAGCCCAAGCGTTCGTAGAACCCGGGGAGCCCGGTGTTCAGGGCCCCGAGCTCGTACCCGTCGTCGATGCGCGAGCCGACCGCGTGCATCACCTCGGTCGCGTAGCCACGCCCCTGGCGCGCCGGCCACGTCGCCACTGCTTCCACGTAGCCGGTCCGCAACGCGCGACCGTTCGTCTCGAGCACCCGTTCGACCACCGACGCGTGCGACACCACGACGCCCTCGACCTCGAGCATCACGTGGGTGCCGCCGGTTGCGCTCGCCCAGTCGTCGTCGGAGAACTCACCGTCCTTGCCCGCCCAGGCCGCGGCGAACATCTCCCGCAGCTCGATGCCGGCGGGCCCGAGCTCGGGCGTCCTCAGGAGCCGGATCACGCGCGCCATGCGATGGAGCACTGCGCTCGAAGGATCACGACCGTCGCAGGCACCGGTTGCTCACGTCTTGAAGAAGATCGGGCCCTTGCAGTCGTCGCGTTGCGGCAGGGGCAGGGGGTCGCGTGGTTCCTGGTCGAATTCGAACGCGGTGAGCATCGGGGTGGCCCGACGGTCGCGCTTCGTGAGCGTGGTGAGGCCCCAGTTGTCCTCGATGAACCGCAGCACGCTCGAGAACTCGCCGAGCTCGTGCGAGACGTACCCGTCTTTCGCGTATGGAGAGAGCACGAGCATGGGTACCCGGATGCCGAACCCGAACCCATCGACCTGCGGCGGCGGCACGTGGTCGTAGAAGCCTCCGTAGTCGTCCCAGGTCAGGAAGATCGCGGTGTTCCGCCACATGTCGCTCTGCATGATCGCGTCGATGACCTTGGTCGACCAGTTCTCGCCGTGGCAGAAGTTGTACTCGGGGTGCTCGCTGAGCTCGAACCTCGGGGTGATCCACGTGACGGGCGGAAGCGCGTTGGCGCGGATGTCCCGCAGCACGCGATCGACCGGGAACATGTGCCGCTGCCACTTCTCGGGGTTCTCCCGGTAGCGGCGGATCGCGGAGTACGCCGACCAGATGTAGCCCTTCTGGTCCTCTTGCGCGGCGTAGTACGACCAGGGGATCTTCGACCGGTTCAGCAGGTCACCTTCGGTGAGGAAGTCGAAGCACGGCCGGACCTTCTTCGTGATGCCCTCCGAGTCCTGGACCTCGACGAGCTGTTGAGGGGGCGCGTCGCACCCGAAGGTGTTCGAACCGAGTCCGGGCCGCCGCCTGGGGTTGTCGTGGGCTCCACCGGACTGCGCCGCGATCGAGTAGAGGTGATTCGGGAACGACGGCCCGTGCGCGCTCGCGAAGAAGTTGTCGAACAGGGTGTACTCCTCGGCCCACCGCCAGTAGTTCGGCACCTGATCCTTGCGGAGCTGGGTGTAGGCCCACCGGTCTCCCGACTCGCCCTGGTTGAACCCGTCCATCTTCCCGCGGTTCCAGGCCACGACCGCGCACTCGTAGCAATGGGGGATGTCGGAGTCGGTGGCCTGATCGGTGCCGCGGGTGAGCGGGCGTTCCACCCCCCTGTCCATGCCGACGGTGACTCCTCGCGCGCCCGGGAAGCGGCCGAACATGTGGTCGAAGGTTCGGTTCTCCTTGATCAGGAACACGACCCGCTTGATCGGCCACCTGGTCTCGAACGCGTCCACGTCGACGCCTTGGGCGGCCGAGGGGCTGGTGACGACCGGGGAGGGCGCCGTCGGCTGTGTGGACGTCGCCCTCCCACCGCCTCCTGC
>JBEVGU010000058.1:0-2909 GCA_040511595.1 Actinomycetota bacterium
GCTTCACCGAACGAACGGTGGTCGTCGGCGATGACGACGGTGATCGGGTCGCGGGTCCCCTGTTTGGGCATCGCGGTGCATCGTAGGGCCATGACGGAAACGTTTCACGCACCTACGGCAAGTTGCGGAGGGCGTCGAGGCGAGACTACGGTGCCCGCCGTGAACCCCGAGGCCGAAGGAACCCGCTATCCGGACGTTCCGTTCGTGGTCGACACCGAGCGGGTGCGGGCGTTCCGAGCGGTCTTCGGCCAGGCCGGGGGGGTGCCCCCGACGTTCCTCACGGCCGCGGAGTTCAGCGTGTTGCCGCAGGTCATCGACGATCCCGCGCTCGGCCTCGACTTCTCCCGCGTGCTGCACGGCGGTCAATCCTACGAGCTCGAGCGGCCGCTGCGGGAGGGGGAGAGCCTCACGGTGCGGGCGCGCATCGACTCGGTGCGGGTGCGCGCCGGCTCCGCGTTCGTGGTGATCGCGATGGACCTCTTCGACGACGACGACGTGCCCGTGGCGCACGCCCGGTCGACGATGATCGAGCGGGCGAGCGCATGAGGAGACCGCTCGAGCAGGTCGCGGTCGGCCAGGAGCTGCCCGATCTCCGCCGGGTCGTGACGCGCGAGGACGTGCAGGCCTACGCCGACGCCGGCGGCGACCACAACCCCCTGCACCGCAGCGACGAGTTCGCCCGCAGCGTCGGCTTCGACGGCGCGATCGCCCACGGCATGTTCACGATGGGGCACATGGCGGCCTGCGTCGTCGCGTGGGCGGGCGAGGCCGACGCGGTCTCCGCCATCTCCGCGCAGTTCCGGGCCACCGTGTCGATGGGCCAGGAGATCGTGGCCGGGGGCCGCGTGCGCGCGATCGACACCGAGGCCCGCACCGCCGTGCTCGAGCTATGGGTTTCGAGCGAGCGCGACGGCGAGCTGGAGTGGCCGATCAAGCGGGGCGAGGCCACCGTGCGCCTCGGTTCCTGAGCCCGAGCGCTCAGGCGGAACGGCGCGTGACGGCCATCGCCTGGATCGCGTCGCTCATGCGATCGATCACGATCTGCACGTCGTTGCCGTAGCCTTCGTCGACGCGCACCGATAGCCGATCGATCTTCTCGCCGAGCACCTCCGCGACCTTCACCATCGACTCCGCGGTCGACTGCGTCTCCTTGTGGAGCTGATCGGTCATCGAGCGCATCTGCGTGTCGACGCTGCGCTGCACCTCGTCCGAGAGCCCGGCCTGCAGTTCCTTCATGGCGCGGAGCGTCTGGCGAACGAGCTCGGCGTCGAGCGGCTCGGACGGTGTGATCTCCTGCTCCCGGATCGCGGAGGCGAGCGCCTGGTTGTCGGAGCGGATCAGCTTGGCGATCGACGTCATGCGGTCGTCGATGTGGGCGAGGAGCCGTTCCTCGATCGCGGCCGGACCCTCGGCGGTGACGCTCTCGAGCTTCTCGTCCAAGCGCTCGGCGAACGCCGCCAGGCGCCAGTCGACGGTCTCGCGAACGGACTCGGCCTGCACGTCGGTGCGTTCCTCGATGAGGGAGCGGAGCGCCTCGGAGTCCGCGCGCACCAGCTGGGCAACGCCCATCACGCGCGCCTCGACCAGCCGTTCGATCGCCGCGCGAACCTGCTCCTGATCGCGGCCGTTCAGGCCGACCTTCTCGCTGAGCATCTCGAGCTGCTCGGCCACCGGCGCGAGCTCGGTCGTCACGCGGTCGGCGACGAGGTTGCCGATCGTGCCGTCGTGCACCGCGAACGCCTGGGCGTGCTCCTCGACCCGCTGGGAGAGGGTGCCCATCGCCTCGGCGCCGGTCTGCACGTAGGCGTCGATCGCCCCGATCACCTTCGCCGTCTCCTCGGCCATCAGCTGGCCGTGGGCGTCGACCTGCCTGGCCACGGTCTCCGCGATCGCCCGGTCGCGTGCCTCGATCGTCGCGAACGCCGACGCGATGTGGTGTTCGACCTGCTCCAGCCGGTTGCGCACGCTTTCGACCCCGTGGAGCGTGGGCGAGTCGGCGATCTCACGGATCGCCTGGAGCGAGGCCTGGATCGCCTCGCGGGTGGCCCGGCTGTTCTCGGCGACCGCGCCCATCGTGTCCTCGAGCCGCGCCGACCCCAAGGCGAGCGACTGGAACCGCTCGTCGTTCGAGGAGATCAGGGTGCGGATCGTCTGGTCGCGCGAGAGCAGCGAGACGATGCGTTCCTGCTCGGGACGCGCGTCGGAGCCCGACGCTCGCCAGATCTCCGCGGCGATCTCGCGCATCAGGACGGTCGCCTGCTCCTCGAGCGACCGGAGTCCCTCCTCCAGGTGCTCGTCGATCGTCCTGCGCACGGATGCCGACAAGCGCGCCTCATCGCTCGTCATCCGGGGCTCCTCCTCGTCGTTCTCGGACCGGCGGAACATGCCACGCCGGAGGGTGCCGGAGCGCTCCGGCGGATACGTGTGATCCGACTCGTCCATGACGTCTCTCGCGATCCGGGGCCGCCGCGGTTCGTCCGTCGGAGCATAGGTCACGACCTGGGCCGACTCACGCACCTGCGAGCGCGTTCTCGAGGCCGGTGGAACCGGTCGATCGGGCCTCTCGGACCGCCCGTTCGTCGCCGGCCCGTCCGTCGAGGGCCACGGTGATCAGCCCGCCGCCCGACGACGTGGTCTGGGCCGTGAGGCCCTTCCAGGGGATCGACGCCGGACAGGGCCGCGAGCAGCGTCGCCACGACGAGCGCCCCGCCCGCGATCGCGATGCGTCGGTCGGCGGCGAGGCCCGAGGCCACGAGCGCGAGGCATCCCCCCGCGAGCACCACCAGCTTCCCGTCGCCGAAAGGGCTGGCGGAGAACGGCGTGAACACGAGCGGCAGGACCACGACCAGCAGGAACAGGCCGATCTCGGCGAGCTGGGGACGGCGGGCCTGCATGACCTGGCGGAGGCT
>JBEVGU010000059.1:0-8224 GCA_040511595.1 Actinomycetota bacterium
CTATCGGCCGATGCCCGAAGAACCGTCGAAGGTCCTATTCGGAACCACCCCTCCGCTACCCGAATACAGGTAACGAAGCGTCCCCGAACCTCGGGAGGGGTGAGAGTCATGCGACAGTGGGAACTGATCGGCATCACCGACACGGTGCCGATCCCACAGGCACCACCGCCTCCGCGCTCGCGGTTCTCGAACGCGGAGACGATCGGGGCGGCAACCGAAGGCCGACCCGTGTTCTTCTGGAGCACCGACACGGCCCTGCGTGTGCGGACCGTGACAGGAGCGGCGACCGAAGTGATCGGCCTGCCATTCTCGAAGGTCGAGGGCCGTGATCTGATCGCGGTCTTCGGCATGGAAGGCCCGAACCTCGCGCTGCTCGACGCGCACGTGGCCGCCCTGAACGGCGAGACCGCCTCGTTCACGCTCGAAGGATCGCGAGCGACGGTACGCTGTCAGGTCGCGCCGACGCACGACGCGCTCGATCGCGTGATCGGCACCTTCTGCCTGGCGACCAAGGTGGAGCGGGTGGACCTCCGCGAGGTTCCCCAGCCCGTCGCGGTCGCCTGAGACTACCTACCTCCGGCGTCCGACCGCCCGTCCGGCGCCGGGGGAACCGGGATCGACCAGCCTGCCGCGTCAGTCCCGGAACGACGACACGGCCTCGAGGATCTTCTCCGTCTCCTCGGGGCCGTGCGTCGTGCTCAGGGTCCACAGCTCGTAGCCGGACGGCGGCAGGGCCACGCCGTTGGCGAGCATGTGATGGAAGAACCGCCCGAACCGGGCGTGATCGGCGGCGCAGGCTCCGGTGAAGTCACGAACCGGCCTTGCGGTGAAGAACACGCTGAGTAGCGAGCCGGCGCGGTTGACCGTCACGGGGATGTCCGCGGCCGCGAGGGCGGCCTCGAGCCCACGGCCGAGCACGTCCGCCGTCTCCTCGAGTCCCTCGTACGGATCGGTCGCCCTCGCCAGGTCGAGGGTCGCGATGCCCGCGGCGACCGCGACCGGATTCCCGCTCAAGGTGCCGGCCTGGTAGACGGGACCATCCGGCGCAAGGTGGGCCATCAGCTCGGCGCGACCCCCGAAGGCCGCGCACGGGAACCCCCCGCCCATGACCTTGCCGAGCACCGTGAGGTCGGGCGCCACGCCGTAGTACGCCTGCGCTCCCCCGTAGGCGATGCGGAACCCGGTGATCACCTCGTCGAACAGCAGCAGGGACCCGTGCTCGTCGCAGAGCGTCCGGAGCCCTTCGAGGAACCCGGGCTCGGGCGGCACGACGCCCATGTTCGCGGCCGCCGGCTCGACGATCACGACCGCGACGTCGTTCCCGCGCTCGGCGAGGATCGCGCCCACCCCCTCGAGGTCGTTGAACGGCGCGGTGAGCGTGTCGCGCGCCGCGCCCTCGGTCACCCCCGGAGACGAGGGGATGCCGAGCGTGGCGAGTCCGCTGCCCGCGCCTCTCGCGAGCAGTGAGTCGGAGTGCCCGTGGTAGCAACCCTCGAACTTCACGACCAGGTCGCGACCGGTCGCCCCGCGCGCCAGCCGGATCGCGCTCATCGCCGCCTCGGTGCCGCTGTTCACGAGGCGGACGCGCTCCACGCCCGGCATCGCCGCCACGATGCGTTCGGCCAGCTCGACCTCTCCGGGCGTGGACGCCCCGAACGAGGTGCCCTTCGCGGCGGCGACCGATGCCGCCTCGACGATCTCCTTCCGAGCATGGCCGAAGAGCAGCGCGCCCCACGACTGCACCAGGTCGACGTACCGGTTGCCGTCGACATCGATCACGAAGGCGCCGTCCCCCCGATCGATGAACACGGGCGTGCCGCCCACCGCCCCGAACGCGCGCACGGGCGAGTCGACCCCGCCTGGGATGACGCCGAGGGCTCGGTCGAACAGTTCCTCGGAGCGGTTCACGGCGTCGACGAGAGCCATCCGGCGGCGTCTCGGGCGTGGTAGGTGAGGACGAGGTCGGCGCCCGCCCGCCGGATCGACGTGAGGGTCTCGAGGACCGTGCGGCGCTCGTCGAGCCAGCCGTTCGCGGCCGCGGCCTTGAGCATCGCGTACTCGCCGCTCACGTGGTACGCGGCGACGGGGTACCCGGTATCTCGCTTCGCGCGGGCCACCACGTCGAGGTAGGGGAGCGCCGGCTTCACCATCACGATGTCGGCGCCTTCGTCGATGTCGGCGCGGATCTCACGCAGGGCCTCGTCGGCGTTCGCGGGATCCTGCTGGTATCCGGCGCGGTCGCCGAACCTCGGCGCGCCCTCGGCCGCGTCCCGGAAGGGACCGTAGAAGGCGCTCGCGAACTTGGCCGCGTACGCCAGGATGACGACGTCGTCGTGGCCGGCGGCGTCGAGCGAGCCACGGATCGCGCCCACTTGCCCGTCCATCATGCCGCTCGGTCCCACGACGTGGGTGCCGGCCTCGGCCTGCGCGAGGCCGATACGCCGATAGCGCTCGACCGTGGCGTCGTTGTCCACCTCGTTCCGGTCGTTCAGGACGCCGCAGTGTCCGTGGTCGGTGTACTCGTCGAGGCAGAGATCGCTCATCACGACCGCGTCGTCGCCGAACTCCTCTCGGACCGCCGAGATCGCCCGCTGGGCGATGCCACCCGGGTTCCAGGCCTCTGAGCCTTCGGCGTCCTTGTGCGCCGGAACGCCGAAGAGCATGAACGCCCGGACGCCGGTCTCGGCGATCGAGACCGCTTCCTTGCGCAGCGACTCGAGCGTGTGCTGGAACTGCCCGGGCATCGACGAGATCGCCACCGGTTCATCGATGCCCTCCTTGCAGAACAGGGGCGCGATCAGGTCGTCGGCGTGCAGCCGCGTCTCGCGGACCAGGGCGCGCAACGCCGGCGTGCGTCGGAGTCGGCGCGGGCGGTGCTCAGGGAAGCTCATCGCGTCAGCCTACCGGCGTCGGCGACGATCCCGCCGGGGGTAGACGCAGGTCTGGGTCTAGCGCGCGCTCGCCCGAGCTCGCCTCGGCGCGAAGGCCCGCTCGAGCGCCGCGACCACGCCCTCGATCGTGTGCGGCCGCGCGACGGCGTGCACCGTGAGCCCGTGGGACCGAGCCTCCTTCGCCGTGACCGGACCGATGCACACGACCTTCGGGGCCCCCTTGATCGTTCCGAGCGCGCCGACGAACCCGCGCACGGTGGACGCGCTCGTAAACGTGATCGCGTCCACCTCGGCTCCGGCGAGCGCATCGCGGGCCTCCTTCGGGAGGGACCGCGGCATGCGCGTGCGGTAGGCGTCGACGCGGGTGGGGGACCAGCCCTTGGCCGCGAGCCCGTCCTCCAGCCCGGGCGGCGCGATGTCCGCGCGGGCACACAGCACCGGGCCGGCGCCGCGAGGGAAGGCTCGCACCAAACCGGCCGTCGTGAACGTCGTGGGGACGAGGTCGGGTGCACGCCTGGTCCATCGTCGGAACGCGTCCGACGTGCCGTCGCCGATCGCGGCCACCTTCGTCTCGCCGAGCGCCCGAGCGGACGGGAGCCTCGAAGCGAGCACCTCCACCGTCGTCCGGCTCGTCAGCGTCACCCACGCGAACCTCCCTCCCTCGAGGTCGGCGAGGGCATCGGTGAGCGCGGCCGACCGTGCGGGCAGGAGCTCGATCGACGGCGCGACGACCGCCCTGGCTCCTCGCCGGCGGAGCGCCGCGACCAGCGAGGACGACTGATCGGCGGGCCGTGTGACGACCACCGTGCGTCCGGTGAGGCCGCTCACTCCTGGCCGACCTCGGCCAGGATTCGCTCGGCGCCCTGCGCGATCAGATCCTTGGCGGCCGCCGCGGCGACGTCCTCGACGGTCGCGCCGTCGATCTCGGTCCTCAGCACCGTCGTGCCGTCCGGCGTCGCGATCACCGCGGCGAGCGAGATGGACTCGGCGTCGATCGTCGCGTACGCGCCGAGGGGCAGAGCGCAGCCTCCGCCGAGCCGCCACATCAGCGACCGCTCGGCCTCGAGCGCCCAATGGCTGGGCTCGTGGTCGAGCGACGCGACGGCCGCCGACGTGTCCGTGTCGTCGTCGCGCGTCTGGATCGCGAGGCATCCCTGTCCCGGAGCCGGCACCATCATCGTGACCGGCAGCGGGCGGGCGTTCGGTGGCGCGAGCCCGAGCCGTTCGAGGCCGGCGGAGGCGAGCACCGCGGCGTCGACCTCCCCCGTTTCGACCTTGCGCAGCCGGGTGCCGATGTTGCCCCGCAGGTCGACGACCTCGAGCCCCGGGAAGGCGGCCAGCAGCTGCGCGCGACGTCGCAGGCTCGACGTGCCGATCAACGCGCCGTCCCGCAGCGCGCCCGCCACCCGGCACACGAGCACGTCGGCGGGTTCGACGCGGGGGGGCACGGCCGCGATCGTGAACCCCTCGTCGTCCTCGGCCGGCAGGTCCTTCGCCGAATGCACCGCCACGTCGATGTCGCCTGCCTCGAGTGCGTCGAGGATCGTGTCGATCCACATGCCCTTGAGGCCCTGGGGAGGCAGCTCAGCCGGCCGCTCCTCGTCGCCGGAGGTGCTCATCGGCACGATCTCGGCATGCGCGCCGGTGCCCTCGAGCCGGACCCTGACCTCCTCGGCCTGTGCGAGCGCGAGCGGCGAGCGGCGGGTGCCGATCCGTAACGCGTTCACTCGTCCGAGGCGACGGTCTCGCCGTCGACCCCGAGGAGCTCGGCGAGCATGCGCGCGTGCGCTCGGTCGGTGCCCGGCTCGGAACGTTCCTTGAGGGCGACGATCGGATCGTGCAGGAGCTTGGCCGAGATGCCGCGGGCCAGTCCTTCCACGGCCTCAAGCTCGTCGGGTGTCAGCCGGTCCAGACGCGAGGCGAAGCGATCGAGCTCGCCTCGCACGATCTCGTCGCCGCGTCGCCGGATCGCCGTGATCAGCGGCGCGAGCTCGTCGCCGCGACGCCGCACGACGTAGCGACCGACCTCTTCCTCGACGATCTCGCGCGCCCTGGCGATGTCTCCGGCGGTCTCGGTGTCGTGCTCGGCGATGTGCTCGCGCAGCGCGACGATGTCGATCACTCGCGCGCCGACGACGGAGGCCGCGCCGGGGTCGACGTCTCGCGGCACCGCGAGGTCCAGGAGGACGAGGGGCCGCTCATCGCCTCGGGCGGCCATGGCGTTGGCGACCACCGAGCGATCGATGACGATGCCGGCCGCACCGGTGGCGCTGACCAGCAGGTCGCAGCGGCGGAGGGCTTCGGGCAGCGCGTCGAGCTCTCCGTGATCGGCCTGGGTTCGTTCCGCGAGCGCTCGAGCGTGCTCGAGGGAGCGGTTCAGGATGCGCACGGGCCCGACTCCGCGGCGGCGCAGATGCTTCACCGCCAGGGCGGCCATCGTGCCGGCGCCCACAACGACGACCTCACGGTCGGCGAGCCCGCCGATCGCGTCCTCCGCGATATCGGCCCCCAGGCCCACGAAGGCGTCCGGAGCCTTCCCCAACGACGTCTCCTGCCTCACACGGCGACCGGCCCGGCCCGCGGCGTGGAACAGCCCCGTGAGCGAGGTGGCCGAGGCGTCGTCGGCCTCCGCCCGTCGCAGCGCCTCGCGCACCTGCGTGGCGATCTGGGTCTCGCCCAGCACCATCGAGTCGAGCCCGCTCGCGACGGAGAACAGGTGGTCGGCGGCGTCACGCTCCCAGTGGGCGTACATGGGCTCGGCCAATTCCTCGGCCCCGACGCCCCGCGTCTCTGTGAGCACCCGTTTCAGAGCCAGGAAGCCCGTGTGGTAGCTCGCGACCTCGCCGTAGACCTCCACCCGGTTGCACGTGGACAGGACCACCGCGCCGTCGACCCCGTCGACGTCTTCGACGCTGCGATAGGCCTTCGTCATGTCGTCGTCGGTGAACGAGAGCCGCTCCAGCAGCTCGATCGGCGCGCGACGGAAGGAGACCCCGAGGGTGAGGATTGGCATGGCTCCGTAGGCGTGCATGGTATCGCCGCACGTCGCGGCATGTCTCCCGAGCTCGGTGGTCAGGCCGAGCCGGCTTCGAACCGCAACGGATCGTACGGGGCGGCATCGAACGGAGGGTGCTCGCCCGCGATCTGAGCCGCGACGAGCTGCGCCGTGCCCGCGCCGAGGATTACGCCCTCCGATCCGTGGCCCGTCGCGACCTGGAGGCCTTCGCGCACCGCGCCCACGAGCGGCCGCTCGTCGGGCGTGAGCGGCCGCAGCCCCCACCACGACGATCGGACCTCGGCATCGCGCACCGAAGGCACGAGCTCGGCCGCGGCCTCGAGGAGTCGCCCGACGACCGCCTCCTCGTTCGGCTCCGGGGTGATCCAGGTCTGCCTGGTCGAGCCGATCACGATCGTTCGACCGTCGGCGTGTGGATGCAGCAACGAGCCCACGTCGCTCCGGGGTTCGCCTTCCTCGATCACCTCCGTCGCGGTCGGCCATCGAGCGCCGCCCTCCTCGTGGAGCGCGGAATGAGGACCCGGCGCCTCGACGAGGTGGCGCAGCAGGTTCGGCTGCGCCGGTGCGACCCGAACCAGCCACCCCCGAGCCCCGACGATCGGCAGGTGCACCCCCGCCTGCTCGAGCAGCGTCGAGGACCACGGTCCGGCCGCGACGATCGTGGTGGGCGCGTCGATCGGGCCGTCGTCGGTCACGACCCCGAGCACTCTCTCGCCGAGCAGGCGGAGGGCGCGGGCGTGCGTGTGGTGGCGGATCTCGGCCCCTCGGTCTCGCGCCACCAGCGCGAGGGCGACCGTGAGGGCCCCGGGATCGAGGCGATACCCGTCGTGCACGATCCACGCGCCGGCGAGGTTTCGCTCCAGCGCCGGCTCGCGCTCCCGCAGGTCGGCCGGCGACCCGATGTCCTTCGCGGCGATGCCGTGGCGACGGGCCCGGGTCACGGCGGCCTCGGCGATCCTCGCCTCACGCGCGTTCGTCGCCGCGAGCACCGTGCCGACGGGCTCGGCGTCGAGCCGCAGGTCGAGCGGCGCGTCAGGCGCGAGCCGCAGATAGGCGCCCAGGCTTGCTCGAGCCATGGGCACGTTCACGTCGTCGTCGGGCAGCACCCACAGGCCCTGGTTGCGACCGGAGGCGTGTGCCGCGAGGTGGTCCCGCTCCACGAGCGTGACCGAGGCGCCGCGCCCGGCCAGCTCGAACGCACAGGCGGCGCCGATCACGCCGCCTCCCACGATCACCACGTCGGGCATGGCGCGAAGACTACAGATGCGGTCTCGCGACCCCCGCCCTTCGAAGGTCGGTAGACTCGTCGGCGGAGACGTGCCTGAGTGGCCGAAAGGAGCCGCCTGCTAAGCGGTTAGGGGGTGTTGAGCTCCCTCCCGGGTTCGAATCCCGGCGTCTCCGCCGCTCCCTCAGCGCCGCCGTCAGTCTCTTGGGGGAGCGCAGCATCGTCGTGTTCGTGCGCTCCCCTCACACGACGCAAGGACGCCGACGAAGGGCCCTATCCTGCCGTGGGCGGTTGGGAGTCTGGGTGATGAGTGCGGCGGGAGCCACGACCTCGCATCCGAAAGAACAGCCATCCGGCCGCGCCGATCAGAAGCACGGCCACCACGGCAACGATGGCCCAGTTGGCCCCGTCAGAGCCGCCTCCGTAGGTGTACGCGGCGAGCAATCCGATCATCGTTTCCACCTCCTCGAGGGATCGTTCCTATCGGGGATTAGTCGCCGTGCCCACCGGGGCTCGCGCATGTTCGCATGTCCACACGTTCGTCACATCCGCCCTCGCTTTGAGGAGCCGGTCGGCCGTCGCCGGACCGATCATGATCTGACCGGGCGCCGCGATCGACTGCAACCGCGTGACGAATCCCGACAGCGGCACGGCCTTGTTACGAAGGCGGATCGACGATCCCGTCGCCCCTCGAGAGCAGCCGTGCGAGGTGGCCGCCGCGGGACATGAGCGCGTCGAAGGGTCCCGACTCGACCACGCGCCCTTGGGCGAGCACGACGACCCGGTCGGCCGTCTGGATCGTCGAGGGCCGGTGCGCGATCAGGAGCGTCGTGCGACCACGGACGAGTTCGGCGATCGCCGCCCGCAGCGCGGTCTCGGACTCCGCATCCAGGTTCGCCACTGCCTCGTCCATCACAAGGATCGGCGCATCCTTCAACAGCGCCCGCGCGATCGCGAGTCGCTGTCGCTGCCCGCCCGACAGCGAGGCGCCGCGTTCCCCCACCACGGTGTCCCAGTCGTCGGGGAGGGCCTGGATGAAGGGGAGGGCCTGCGCGAGGAGCGCCGCATGCTCGACATCGTTCTCCGCTGCCT
>JBEVGU010000060.1:0-30120 GCA_040511595.1 Actinomycetota bacterium
GCCTGCTCCTCGGTGTAGTTGCGAGCCAGGTTCACCGCCATGTTGTGCGAGGGCCTGAACGACGAGACGAGGTCGTACGTGCGGCGCTGGGCCAGCGTGGCCACCCGCTCGAAGTCGACCTGCCGCTGGTACAACACCACCGCGTGTCCCATCTCGTCGATGCCCCGGCGGCCCGCCCGGCCGGTGAGCTGGGTGTATTCGCCGGGGGTCAGAAGCTCGTGCCGCTCCCCCTGGAACTTCCACAGTTCCTCGATTACCACCGTCTTGGCCGGCATGTTGATGCCGAGCGAGAGCGTCTCGGTCGCGAACACGACCTTCACGAGACCGGCTTCGAACAACTCTTCGACCGTTTCCTTGAAGACCGGCAGCATGCCGGCGTGGTGAGCCGCGACGCCGGCCGTGAGCCCGTCGAGGAACTCGTAGAACCCCAGGGTGACGAGGTCTTCCTCGTCGATCCAGGCGGCTCGGATCTCGGCCCGCTCTCGGATGTGATCGGCCTCCGCCCGGGTCGTGAGCCGGATGCCCGACTCGCGCATCCATCGCACGCTCCGATCGCAGCCCGCCCGGCTGAACACGAAGTAGATCGCGGGCAGCATGCCGTGCTCCTCGAGCACGTCGACGACCTCTTCGCGCCGGGGCACGTAGACGCGCCGATGCCCCTCCCGTGGCCGTGAGATGCGTTGTTGCTGCGGGTAGCCGCTTCCTCGACGGTAGTAGGTCTTGGTCCGCAGCTCGTTCTGGGTGAGCGAGACCACGTACGGGTTCGGGATCGCCACGCCGTCCTGCTCGACGTGCATCGGATGCAGGCGGTGCCCGATCAGGTAGTGGTGCTCGAGCGGCACCGGGCGAGTCTCCTCGATGATCACCCGGGTCTCGCCCCGGAGGGTGCGGATCCACTCCCCGAACTCCTCAGCGTTCGAGATGGTGGCGGAGAGGCAGACGACGCCGACGCTGGTCGCCAAGTGGATCAGCACCTCTTCCCAGACCGCGCCTCGGTAGGGGTCCTGCAGGTAGTGCACCTCGTCCATCACGACGCTCTCGAGACCCTGCAGCGTGTCGGATCGCTCGTACAGCATGTTGCGGAGCACCTCGGTGGTCATCACCACGACGGGCGCCTCGGAGTTGATCGTGTTGTCGCCCGTGAGCAATCCCACACGGTCGGCGCCGAGCTTGGCGGTCAGGTCGCCGAACTTCTGGTTCGAGAGCGCCTTCAGTGGCGTCGTGTAGAACGCCTTGCCCCCCCGGCCGAGCGCGCGGTCGATCGCGTACTCGGCGACGACCGTCTTGCCGCTCCCGGTGGGCGCAGCGACCAAGACGGACATGCCGGCATCGACCGCATCGACGGCCTGCCGCTGGAACGGATCCAGGGCGAACGGGAACTGGGCGGCAAACGCCTGAGGGGTGACCACGACACCCCAGTCTACGGGCGGCTCCTCGCCCCCCGGAACAGATCAGACGAAGCGGAAGCGATCCAGGAAGTCGTCGAGCGCACTCCCGAAGGCGTCCGGATCCTCCAGGTTGGACAGGTGCCCGGCACCGGGAATCGTGACCGCCCGGGCATCGGGGATGTGCGCGACCATCTGGAGGCTCACGTCGGCAGGGATGAGCTCGTCCGCGTCGGACGTGAGCACGAGCGTCGGCACGTCGATCGTGCCGAGATCCGGCGTGGAATCGGGCCGCGTCGCCATGCCCTCGGCCGCCGCCGCGATCGACTCCGCCGGCTGGTCGGCAATTACCCCTCGCACGAACTCCCACGCTCCCTCGCCCATCGGACTCGCGAGCAGCGGCGGTGGCTCCGCGACGAGGAAGCCGTTCCCCTCGGCCCGCAACCGCGCGGCCAAGGCCCTGCGGCCGTCGGCGGCCTGCTCGGTGTCGGCCCCGGAGCGCGTGTTGGCGAGCACCAGGCCGGCCACACGTTGGCGGGCCATGCGCCAGAGCTCGAACGCGACGTATCCACCGATCGAGCATCCGCACACCACCGCTCGTTCGATGCCCGCGGCGTCGAGCTCGCGAAGGCACCCGTCCGCCGCGGCGCCCATCGAGAGCGTGGATCCGGCGCCGCCCTCGGTGCCGCCGAATCCCGGGAGCGATGGGGCGACGACGGGCGCCCGCCGGCGCAGCCGGTCCACCTGCTCGTCCCACATCCGCGCATCGAGCGGGAACGCGTGGATCAACATGACACCGTCGGCAGCCTCGGTCATCGCACGCCCTTCGCATCCGGCCCCACCACGACCGGCAGGGCTCGGGCCATCATCTCGAAGCGGGCGGGGAGAGGCCCGATGCGCTCACCGTCCGCATAGACCTGCATCGCGCGGTTCGCCTCGACGGACACGCTCGTCGCCGTGAGCATCCGCACCTTCGGATGGCTCGTATGCCTGCCGGCGAACACCCGCGGGAACGCCCTGAGGAAGGCGGCCTTCGAGAGGGCCTCGACGATGCACACGTCCATGAGACCGTCGACGATCGAGGCGTCCGGCAGCACGCGCATCCCGCCACCGAAGGCGATGCCGCTGCCCACGACGACGAGCATCGCGTCGAGCGACAGTGCCACGCCGTCGACGGTGAGCTCGTAGCGGGCAGGCGCGAACCGGGACAGGGTCTTGACGAGCGCCGCCAGGTACGTGACGGTGCCGCCCAGGTGCATGGTCATCGAGTTGGCGGTCTCGTTCACCTCGGAGTCGAAGCCCGCACCGGCGATGTTCACGAAGTATCGCTCGGCGGAGCCGGCGTGCACCCGCACCACGTCCACGCGCTCGATCTGGGGGTTCGACAGCATGCGGACGGCCAGGCGGAAGGCGCCGGCGCCGATCGTCTTCGCGAAATCGTCCCCGGTGCCGGCCGGTATCACCCCGAGGGCTGCCTCGGTTCCCACCAGGCCGTTCGCCGCGCACGAGACCGTGCCGTCGCCTCCGATCACCGCCACGATCGCGGCCCCCCGTTCCGCGGCCGCTCGGCACGCTCGCTCCGTCTCGGCGGGCGAACCGGCCACGTGGATCTCGTGCTCGACCCGCAAGTCGCGGAGGATCGAGTCGGCGGCACCGATGAGCTTGCCGGCCTTGCCGCGCCCGGCGGTGGGGTTGGCCACGATCACGATGGGCGCCGAGCTCGCCACGGGCCCGACGAAGCCTATCCGCCGCCGCCCGGCAGCTCCGGGACGAGGCCGCCGGTGGCCGGGCCCTCGTTCAGGCCTCCGGCCCGCAGGGCGGCCAGGTATTCGTTCCACGCCCCGGTGAGCTGGGTTCTCGCCGTGTCGCGCAGTTCCACGGCCACCGTCGCCAGGCGCTCTGCCGCGGCCCCGTCGGCGTCGAGCGCCGTCCCGGCCACGCGAGCCGACTTGCCGTAGAGATCCAGGGCCTGCGCGAGCTGGGCCGCCGACCCGGTGAACGCGGCCACCTGGAGGGGCTCGAAGCCCTTGTCGCGCACCGCGTCGGCCACGTCGAACGCGGCGAGGGACTCGGCGGCAGCGGCGGCATCCTTCGAGCCCGACCGGAACGTGGCACCGGCGTCGGGGGGCGCGTCCCCGCTCGCGAGCCGATCGAGCGCCGCGTCCATCTCGACGAACACGGTGGGCGGGACGCCCGGGTTCACGACCCCCACCTGCCCGAACGCCGTCTGCACCGCCGCCCGGTACTGGGTGGCTGCCGCTCTGCGGTCGGAGGCCAGGGCGGCGGCATCGGACTCGGCGCCGGCATCCCGCTCGGCGTTCGTGACCACGACGAACAACGTCATCGCTGCGACACCGAGCAGGAACGCCGCCACGACCTGCACCCATCGGCGACGGACGAACGGGACGGGCACCGCCACGGGTTCGCGCCGTGGCGCCCTCGATACCGCCCGCGGTTTCGGCTTCCGCTTGCCCTTGATCGCCACGCTCGTCCTATCCCGTCGCCGTGCCGCGCTTCATGATCCGGCCGATGATGATAGACGCCTCGTAGAACACGTACATCGGGATCATCATCGCGAGCATCGTGTACGGATCGCCGCTCGGCGTGATGACGGCCGCGAACACCGAGATGCCGAGGATCGCCCAGCGTCGCCACGAGGCGAGTCGCTGCCATGTGAGCACCCCCACTGCCTCCAGGAACACCAGGACCACCGGGAACAGGAACGACGTCCCGAACGCGAGGGTGACCAGGGTGACGAATCCAACGTAGGTGTCGAACGAGATGAGGGGCTTCACGCCTTCCCCGCCGAACCCGAGCAGGAAGTCGAGAGCCTTCGGGAGCGTCCAGATCGAGAACGCCGCCCCCGCGATGAACAGCAGGGTGGACGTGACGATGAACGGGATCGACCACTTCTTCTCCCGGCTCGTGAGCCCCGGCACGATGAACGCCCAGACCTGGTAGAGCACGACGGGCAGCGCGACGATCAAGCCGAGGAAGCCCACCATCTTCAGCTTGGTGAGGAACGCGCCGACCGGGCTGTTGAAGACCAAGGCACAGGTGTCGGTCGCGCGCAGGTCCGGATGATCCCGCCAGAACTGGCAGTATGGGTCCCGCAACAGGTCCAACACGAGCGGGTAGAGGAACCACCCGACCACGCCACCGGCGAGGATGGCGATGCCGGAGATCACGATGCGTCGACGGAGCTCCTCGAGGTGCTCCATCACCGACATCGTGCCGGTGCGCTCGGCCTCCGACCGACGGAGGAACCTGGGGATCACCGTCATGCCGTGGCATGCTCCGGTGGGTCGTCCGGCGTAGTCGGGCCAAGGGGGGCGTCGGGCTCGGCGGGGGCGTCTGGCTCGGCCGGAGCGTCGGGCGCTGGTGCCGGATCTTCTGGCGTGTCGGCCGCCACGGCGTGACGCGGTGGTCGCTGGGTATCGCCCTTGAAGGCCGAGCGCACGTCGGTGGCGCTCTTCAGATCCGCGGCGGATCGCTTGAGATCGGACGCGGCGCTCCTGAGTTCCTCACCCATGCCCGTGTTCACCATGTCCTTGACCTCGTCCTGCATCTTCCGGAACTCGCGCAGCCACGTGCCGATCGTGCGCCCCAGCTCGGGCAGCCGTTGGGGCCCGACGATCACGAGGGCGATCACGAAGATGAGGATCAGTTCCGGCGGTCCGATGTTGAGCATGGTGGTGGGCCTCCGCCCGCACCAATCCTACCGTCGAGGTCTCGGGACGGGGGTCGCCCCGGCGGCGTTCCGGTCACCGTGGCGGGGTCAGCTTGGCGGCTCGGTCCCCCGCGCGCATCCCCTGGTCGGAGATCTCCTGCACGATCGGGGAGAGCTCATCCTGCATGCGACGCGCCGTGCGGCCCAGCACGAGGAGGTGCCGGATCAGCGCGATCAAGAAAGCGAGCACGGCGATCGTCGAGACGACGGCGACGATGAACCAGACGACGAGCCAGGTGCTCACGCCGGCGATGCTACACGACGGGGCTCGTTTGCCCCGCGGTCGCGAGGTTCAGCCCGCGCCGCCGCTCGAGGCCAGGAACTCCTCGATGTAGCGGTCGTCCTCGAGGAGGTAGTGGAACTCGATCACGTCGTCGATCGAGAACGCGGGGCCATGTGGGATCAGCTCTCGCGGACCGTCCAGTTCCTCGTCGTCGAACAGCATCTGGCCGCCCTCCGACTGCTCGATGTCGACGCCGGCGGAGACGAGGAGCGCCACGATCTTGCGGTCGGCTCGCTTCTCGACGTCGTCGGCACAGCTGGGGCAGGTGAAGCGATAGCTGCCTTCTCGTCCACTCTGGCGCACCGAGAGCATGATCGCCTCGGGGCCCATGTCGACTTCGCCACACCTGGGGCAGGTTGTCCTGATCGTTGTCATCTCAGGGGATCTATCGGCCCCCTTCCGGCGAGGCTTGAGAGGGTTCGGCGCGATGGGGGCTACCCAACTCGGGTCATCCGTCCGAGGGGCGCCTCCACGGCCCACCCGTCCGTTCGGCTCGGCACTCAGCGGTAGCGTGCGAGCGTTCGAGCGGCGAGCTCCCGAACGGCCTCACGGGCCTCGGGAGGGGCCAGCACCTCGGCGTCGTCGCCGACCCGCAGGAGCAGCCCAGCGACCCAGCCGAGCCGGGCAGCGGGCAACGTGACCTCGATCGACCCGTCGTCGTGCTCCTCGGCGTCGACGGTCGCGTAGTACTCCGCGATCCAGCGGGCGCCCGGGCGCAGGCGGAGCCGCACGGGCACCTCGGCACCCGTCGGCGTGAACAGAGGACGCCCGGCGCCGGCGAGGCCACGCGGCTCGAACCGCGCTCCGGTTGGCGTCGCGGCACGGATACGGTCGGCTCGGAAGAGCCGTTCGTCGTCCGCCGCGACGTCCCACGCGGCGACGTACCAGTTCCCCATGGCGGAGAACACCTCTTCCGGCTCGACGTCTCTCGTCGTCCACTCCGCCGTCGACCCCGCGAAGTACGCGATCGTCAGCCGCTCATGGTCCCTGGCGGCGGCGCGGAGCGTCTCGAGATGGGCCGGGGGACGCCCCGCGTCGGCGGTGGCGATCGCGACGTCGGCCCCGGCCATCTCGGGGCCAAGCCCTTCGCGGAGCTTCCGCAACGCGCTCGCGAGCGCGGGGGCCTCGGGCAACCCGGGCGTGGCCAGCAGCTCGGCGCTCCTGAGCGACAGGGCCAGCGCCTCGTTCCTGGTCAGGCGCAGTGGCCGGGAGAAGTGATCGGCCATCGTGATCCAGATCCGCTCGTCCTCGTCGACGTCGACATCGATCAGGTCGCCCGGCCCGTAGGGCGGCAGCCCCGACATGAACAGCAGGTCGAGATCGCGGCGCAGCTGATCGGGCGGCACGTCGTACCACCGGGCGACGTCCGGCAGGGCGGATCCGGGGTGGCGGACCAGGTACGGCACGATCACGAGCATCCGCCCGAGCCGCTCGGCGGTCTTCGGGGAGCCCGTTCGCCGTCGTTCAGGCACCGACGCCCTCCAGCCTGCGCACGACCTCGCGGCGCAGGGAAGCGGGACCCCGGACCTCCGCGTCGGGGCCGAACTGCAGCACGAGGGAGGCCAACACCCCGGAGTCCGCCATCGGAACGGAGACGGTGACCCATCCATCGTCGTCGACGCTCACCTCGCGGGCTCCCGCGAACGAACCCGTCGCCCACCACGCCACCTCCGGTGCGAAGGCGACCTCGGCGTGCTCTTCTGCGGTCGCCGCCCAGGGGCCGGCCTCCACGTGATCGGTCGCGCGGAACCCTTCGGGTGGCTCGGTGCCCTCTCCCACGTCGTCGAGGTCGCTCGTGAACCGTGAGAGCCGGAACGCCCGGATGTCCTCACGCCCGACGTCGTGCCCAACGAGGTACCAGTGACCCCCTCGGAACACCACGGCGAACGCCTCCACGCCTCGCTCACTCGTCTCACCGTGCGACGTGCGATAGCCGAACGAGACGCGCCGCCGCCGCTGGGCGGCGTCCGCGGTGGAGAGCACCAGGGTGGCACGGGCGTCTGAGCCCGAGGCGAGCGGCCCTCCGGCGAGACCCGCCAGGACGCCGCCGTCCGCGCCGTACAGGAGCTTGCGCGCCGCCTGCTCAGCCGGGGTGTTCTCCCCTCCGCTCTGAGCGGCCACGAGCAGCGCTCCCAGCTCTTCGGGCGTGAAGGCGATCTCGGGCAGGTAGTACTCGTCCTTCGGGATCACGTAACCCTGCTCGGTGCCCCACACGTCGACGTCGACGAGGTGCAGCGGGATGCCGAACTCACGGAGCTGATCCTTGTCCCGCTCGAACATGCGCTTCGCGCTGTCGACCTTGTCCGCCCGGTACGCGTCGAGCGTCTCTCGGATCTCCTCGAAGGTGAGCGGCTTTGGGGTCTCGAGCAGCAACCCCACGAGGTTCAGCAATCGCTCGAGCGGCTCCATGCGGTCCGACCCCGTCATCGTCGGGCATCATAGCCCCGTCATGGAACGCCCTCCGAGAGCCGCATGATCCGCGCCGAGCGCGCTGCCGACGGGACCCTGGACGCGGTGGCCGACGTGACCGTCGGGGTCGAGACGATGACGATACGCGTGCCACTCGGGCGTCTCGACGGCGAGATCGACCCCGGAGGACTCCGCAACACGCCCGTCGTGGTCGTCGCCGAACGCTCCGTGGAGCGGGTGATCGAGGCGGGGGTGAAACGTGCCGGCGGGGCGAGCACCGTGACGACCACGGCCGCGGCGAACGCTGCGGTGCCGCTGGGCGCGGCCCTGCTCGGATCGGGTGGCCGGGCCGAGGTCGCGCTCGTCCAGGCGCAGAGCGGGCATGCCGCTGCCACGGCTCTCCGGATCGTCCGGGCGCTCGGTGGCCGGCCGTTGCCGGTGCTCGAGTTCGAGGACCTGGCCGCCGCTCGGGCGATCGTGGAGGGCTGCGAGATCGACCTCGACGTCGCGCTTCCGTCGGTCGACGGTCCGCTTCGGCACAGGTTCCGGGGGCTCGCCGCCGAGCTCGGTCTCTTCGCGGACCACCACGTGGTCGAGGTCGACCCCCGGCCTGCGCTCGCCGGCGGGCTCTCGCGAGGCATCGACGGCGTGCCGATGCTGGAGCTCGCCGCCGCGGCCGCCGGCGTGCTCGCCGGTCGTATCGCGGCGGGGAACCGACGCTGGCGATGAACCAGGGCGGGCGCTTGCCACTGTGTCACGATGACGGGCGTCATGCCTCGCCCGACCGTCGGACCCGACCACGTCCTCGGACGCCAGCAGGCGAACCTTCCTCGCCGAGGAGCGCACGTTCCTCGCATCGTTCCGATCGGCCCTTGCAGCCGTCGCCGTCATCCTCGCGGTCGAGCGCCTGCTCCCGGCCCTCGTCGAGGAGACCAACAGGTGTATCGCGTGCTCGGGATCGGATACGGGCTGCTGGGCGTCTTTGATGATCTACGGGGCCGTGCGCCAGCGGGCCGTGGAGCGCCAGCTGTTGGCCGGAAGGTTTCTCGCCACTGCCACTCAGCGTGATCGTGTCGATGGGTGTTGCGGGGGTTCGTGCTCAGCGCTGCCACGGTCGCGACGTGGATTTCCGGGCCTGACACTGCCGGCGAGGCTTACATGTGGGCGATCAGCTGGTCGACGCGCTCGTCCACGTTGCGGAACGGATCCTTGCAGAGCACCGTGCGCTGCGCCTGGTCGTTCAACTTCAGATGCACCCAATCGACCGTGTAGTCGCGTCGCTTCGCCTTCGCCTGCTTGATGAAGTCGCCGCGCAGCTTCGCCCTCGTGGTCTGCGGAGGTTCGCGCATGGCGAGGTTCACCTGGGCGTCGGTGACGACCCGATCGACCTTCCCGGCCTTCTCCAACAGGTAGTAGAGGCCCCTCGAGCGATTGACGTCGTGATAGCTGAGGTCGAGCAACGCCACCCGAGGCGACGCGAGCGCCAGGTCGTGCTTCACCATGTAACGATCGATCATGAGGCGTTTCGTGACCCAGTCCACCTTGCGCACGAGTCGTTCGGGCTCCCCCTCGATCAGCGCATCGAGCGCCTCCCGCCACTCGCGGAGCAGCACCTTCGAGACCTCGTCGGCGCCGCGTCGCTCGATGAACCGTTCGGTCTTCTCGAAGTACTCGACCTGCATCTCGATCGCCGTGAGCTCCCGGCCGTTCGCGAGCTTGACGCTGCGGGTGCACGAGGTGTCGTGGCTGATCTCACGGATCGCCCGGATCGGGTTCTCGAGCGAGAGGTCGCGCATCACGGTGTTCCCCTCGACCATGCGCAGCACGAGATCGGTGATGCCGACCTTCATGAACGTGGTCCACTCGCTCATGTTCGAATCGCCGACGATCACGTGCAGCCGCCGGAATCGCTCCGCGTCGGCGTGCGGTTCGTCGCGGGTGTTGATGATCGGCCGCGAGCGGGTGGTGGCGCTCGAGACGCCTTCCCAGATGTGCTCGGCGCGCTGCGAGATGCAGTACTGCGCCCCTCGAGGACCGTGCAGGACCTTGCCGGCCCCGCACCAGATCTGCCGGGTCACGAAGTACGGGATCAGCACGTCGGCCATGCGCGCGAACTCGCCGTGCCGCCCGACCAGGTAGTTCTCGTGACACCCGTAGCTGTTGCCGGCGGAGTCCGTGTTGTTCTTGAAGAGGTACACCTGACCGCTGATGCCCTCCTCGTGCAGCCGCATCTCAGCGGCGCCGAGCAGGGCTTCGAGGATGCGCTCCCCCGCCTTGTCGTGCGCGACCACCTCCTTCACGACATCGCACTCGGGGGTCGCGTACTCCGGATGCGAGCCGACGTCGAGGTAGAGGCGGGCCCCGTTCTCGAGGAAGACGTTCGACGAGCGCCCCCAATGCACGACGCGCCGGAAGAGGTACCGGGCGACCTCGTCGGGAGAGAGGCGCCGCTGCCCCCGGAAGGTGCACGTCACGCCGTACTCGTTCTCGAGCCCGAAGATGCGCCGGTCCATCCCGGAAGCCTAGCCCGGGTGAGGGCGAACGAAGGGGACCGTTCAGCCGGCGAGGAGCTGGGCGATCTCGTGTTCCTCGAGCCGGCGGAACTTGCGCCGCTGTGACCGCCCGCGGTCGAGCACGCCGGCCTCGACGGCGTCGGCCTCGATCGCGCGCCCGTCGGGAGAGCCCAGTACCTCCACCGCGGTCTTCACGGCGGTGGGCAGGTCCCACCCGGTGCCGAACCGGCCCTTCAGCGATTCCATCAGGTCCTCCGCGTGGCCGCCGATGGCGACGAACTCGTGCTCGTCGGTGACCGACCCGTCGAACAGGATGTGATAGATCGCCGTGCCCGACGCGTCGCCGTCGACCTCCCCGACCAGAATCTCGACCTCGTAGGGCTTCATCTGCTGCGTGAATATGGTCGACAGGGCCTGGCTGTAGGCGTTGGCGAGGTCGCGGGCCTTCACGTCTTCCCGGCCGTAGGAGAACCCGCGCAGGTCGGCGAGCCGGATGCCCGCGATGCGCAGATCCTCGAACTCGCTGTACTTGCCGACGCCGGCGAACGCGATGTGGTCGTAGATCTCGCTGATCTTGTGCAGCGTCGAGCTCGGGTTCTCGGCGATGAACAGCAGGCCGTCGGCGTACTCCATGCCGATCACGGAGCGTCCTCGCGCGATCCCCTTGTGTGCGTACTCCGAGCGGTCCTTCATCATCTGCTCGGGCGCGACGTAGGGCATGAACGACATCAGCTACGCTCCTCGAGCACCGCGGTCACGGCCGCCTCAACCTCGGACCCGGGCACCTCGTCGGCGCCGGACGCGGTCACGGCCAGTGCGTTCGGGAAGATGCGCCGGTAGATGCTCGGCCCGCCGGTCGCGACGTCGTCCTCCGACGCGTCCAACAGGGCCTCGACCGCCACCCGGATCGCCTCGTCGCGGCCGAGCCCTTCGCGCCAGCGCTTCTTCAGCGAGTTCTTCGCCGGCTGGCTCCCCGAGCCGGTCGCCTGGTAGTCGTCTTCCTCCCAGCGACCGCCCGTGGCGTCGTAGTAGAAGAGCCGTCCCGCGTCGCGACGCTCGTCGAACCCTCCGAACAGCGGCACGACGACGAGGCCCTGCATCGCGAGGGGGAAGTTCTGCCGGATCAGTTGGGCAAGCCGGTTCGCCTTGCCCTCCAATGAGAGTCGGTCGCCGGTGAGCTTCTCGTAGTGCTCGAGCTCGAGCTGGAACAGTCGCACCATCTCGACGGCCATGCCGGCGGCGCCCGCGATGGCGATCGCGGAGTAGTCGTCGGCCGGGAAGACCTTCCGCATCGTCTCGTCGGCGATCGTGTAGCCCGAGGTGGCCCGCCGGTCACCGGCGACGAGCACGCCGTCGGCGTAGATCAGACCCAGCACGGTGGTGCCGTGCGGCACCGCGGCGGCGGCTTCCGCCGTGATGGACTGCCGCAGGTGGGTGAGCTCCGCCGGGCGGGCTTCGCGAAGCAGGTCGACGAAGCTTGGGTTCGCGCCGAAGGACTCCCCCGACAGGGGCAGGAACCGGTCGGTCACTCCCCGCCCTTCTGGACGTAGCTCTTGACGAACTCCTCGGCGTTCTCCTCGAGCACGGAGTCGATCTCGTCGAGGATGTCGTCCATCTCCTCCTTCAGCTCCGCGGCCTTGGAGGCTGACTGCACCTGACCGGCGTCGGCGTCGGTCTCGTCGCCTCCGCCGCCCTTGCGTTGGACCTTCTTCTGCTCTTGCTCCTGCGGCACGACACGACTCCTTTCGATGCGACCATCCTACCCGTGGGTTTCGGATCGTTGGGCCTAAGGCTGAAGAACGTCCGCCGCTCGCCGACGGCTCAGCCCTGAAGCCTCGCGACCAGCGATGCCGCGTCGTCACAGGCAGCCAGCAGTTCCTCGACGTGTGCTTGCGTGCCTCGGAGTGGTTCCCGCATCGGTATGCGCTGCAAGGCATCGGCGCCCGTGTCCACGATGAGCGAGTCCCACGAGGCCGCCGCGATCGCATCGGGGTACTTGCTGATGCAGCGGCCTCGGAAGTACGCCCGGGTGTCGACGGGGGGGTTCATCACGGCGTCCTCGACCTCGGTGTCCGTCGTCAGACGCTCGACCTTGCCGCCCGCTTCCAGCCGGTAGTACAACCCCTTGTCCCGTTTCACGTCGTGGTACTGCAGGTCGATCGCGCGCAGCTTGGGATCGCTCCACTCGAGGCCGTCGCGGTCGCGAAATGCCTGGATCACGCGGTGCTTCGCGACCCAATCGAGCTCGCGGTGCAGCGTGAGCGGATCGGACTCGAGCGCGCCGAGCACCATCTCCCAGCGCTCGAGCACCCCGCGGTTCTCGGGGGTGTCGTCCTCCCGTTCCACGTATTTTTTCGCGTGCTCGAGGTATTCCCATTGGAGCTGGACCGCGTTCACCTGCCGGCCCTCGGCGAGCGTCACCTCCTGGGTGCACGTGACGTCGCGGGAGATCTCGTGCAGCGCCTGCACCGGGTTGGCGATCGTGAGGTCGGGCAGGAAGCCGTCCTCGATCATCTTGAGCACGATCGCCGTCGTGCCGATCTTCAAGTAGGTCGAGACCTCGCAGAGGTTCGCGTCGCCCACGATCACGTGGAGCCGCCGGTAGCGCTCGGGGTCGGCGTGCGGCTCGTCGCGCGTGTTGATGATGGGCCGCTTCAGGGTCGTCTCCAGCCCCACTTCGGTCTCGAAGAAATCGGCGCGCTGCGTGAGCTGGTAGACCGCGCGGTTGCGGTCGTCCCACGGCGCCTCGGCCCCGACTTTCCCGGCACCCGCGAAGACGATGCGGGAGACGAAGAACGGCGTCAGGTCGCGGACGATGTCGCCGAACGGCGTCGCACGGTCCACGAGGTAGTTCTCGTGGGTGCCGTAGCTGTTGCCCTTGCCGTCGGAGTTGTTCTTGTAGATCGAGAGCTGCGGCGCACTCGGCATCACCTGCGCCACCTCGTCGAGCGATCGCTCGAGGATGCGCTCCCCCGCCTTGTCGTGCACCACGAGCTCTCTGGGGGTGATGCATTCGGGGGTCGAGTACTCGGGGTGCGCGTGGTCGACGTAGTACCGGGCACCGTTGGGCAGGATCACGTTGGCGAGCCCGAGGTCTTCGTCGGTGCCCTCGCGCGAGGGGACCGGCTCGAACCCACGGGCGTCGCGGAGCGGTGATTCCTGCTCGTAGTCCCAGCGGATGCGACGGAGCGACCCGGCGTACGTCGATATCAAGAGCGAGGACGACAGGACGGGGTTGAAATCGGGCGCCCCGACCGCTGCGATGCCGTACTCGGTTTCGGTGCCGAAGACCTTGGGGATGGCCACGCGGCCACCCTACAGGTACTGACCGGCATTCACGCGCTCGACCTGGCGCCCGTCACCGTCGTGCCCGAGCAGGGTGCGCACGTAGACGATGCGCTCGCCCTTCTTGCCCGAGATGCGCGCCCAGTCATCGGGGTTCGTCGTGTTCGGCAGATCCTCGTTCTCTTTGAACTCGTCACGGATCGCCGTGAGCAGGTCCTCGGCCTTGATGCCCTTGTCGCCCGTCGACAGGAACCGCTTGATCGCGTCCTTCTTGGCGCGACGCACGATGTTCTCGATCATCGCGCCGGAGTTGAAGTCCTTGAAGTACAGGATCTCCTTGTCGCCGCTCGCGTAGGTCACCTCGAGGAAGCGATTGCGGTCGCTGGGCTCGTACATCTGCTCGACCGTCTTCTCGATCATGCGGAAACACGCCTGCTCGGGGTCGCCGCTGTACCGGGCGATCTCGTCGGGGTGGATCGGCACGACGGGATTCAGGTACTTGGACATGATGTCGGCGGCCTGGCGTTGATCGGGACGTTCGATCTTGATCTTCACGTCGAGTCGCCCCGGTCGCAGGATCGCCGGGTCGATCAGGTCCTCTCGGTTCGAGGCGCCGATCACGATCACGTTCTTCAGGGTCTCGACGCCGTCGAGCTCGCTCAGGAGCTGGGGCACGATCGTGGATTCGACGTCGCTGGAGATGCCCGACCCGCGGGTGCGGAAGATCGAGTCCATCTCGTCGAAGAACACGATCACGGGGAGGCCCTCGTCGCTGCGCTCCTTGGCCCGGATGAAGATCTCGCGGATCTGCCGCTCGGTCTCGCCGACGTACTTGTTCAGCAGCTCGGGACCCTTGACGTTGAGGAAGTAGCTGCGAGCATCGCTGCGGCCGGCGCGCTCGGCGACCTTCTCGGCGAGCGACTTCGCGACCGCCTTGGCGATCAGGGTCTTGCCGCACCCCGGGGGTCCGTACAGCAGCACGCCTTTCGGTGCCTCGAGCTCGTGCTCGGCGAACAGCTCCGCGTAGAGGAAGGGAAGCTCGACGGCATCGCGGATCGAGTCGATCTGGCCCTCGAGTCCTCCGATGTCCTCGTAGCTGACGTCGGGGATCTCCTCGAGGACCAGCTCCTCGACCTCTTCCTTGGGCAGCAGCTCGGTGGCCACGCCTGCGCGCGGGTCGAACAGGACATTGTCGCCCGCTCGCACGTGCCGGGACACCAGCTCGCCCGCCAGGAAGGCGACGTTCTCCTCGTCGCCGCGTCCGACCACGATCACGCGGTCGTCGCCCAGACGGTCCTTGACCTTCACGACCTCGCCTGCGCGGTCGGGCTCGAGCACCTCGACCACGTTCAGCGACTCGTTCAACACGACCTGCGAGCCGGGACGGAACGAGCGTTCGTCGATGTCGGGCGCGGGCATCACCCGCATCTTGCGCCCGGCCGTGAAGACGTCGATCGACCCGTCGTCGTTGCTCGCGAGGTAGACACCGAACGAGGCCGGAGGTTGCGAGAGCTTCTCGACCTCCTCGGCCAGCGCCTCGATCTTGTCGCGCTCCGCCCGGAGCGCGTCGGCGAGCTTCTCGTTCTGGCCCACCGCCCGATTGAGCTGCTCGCGGGTCTCGACGAGCTTCTCCTCGAGCACGGTGACCTGCCGGGGCGCGTTCGTGAGCCGGCGACGGAGCAGGCCGACCTCCTCTTCCAGGAACTTCACCTGTCCCTGGAGCTCCTGCACGTGCGCGTCGTACCGTTCGACCTGCTCTCGGTCCGCCATCGTGGTCACCTCCAGCGGGTAGAGCCGGATGGTACCCCCGGCTCCCCCGTTCCTGTGGAGCGTCGTTCGAGTCCTCTTCCTACTGATACGGAAGTTCTGGGCGAAGGTGTAATGCCCATTCCAGGGTAGTTCTGTCCATCGGCCGCGGCGAGGACACTACCCGCCGCCGCCGACGGGAAGGCGATCTGGGGTCACGCCAGCCGGCGGGCGACGGTGAGGAACCCCGTATGCCCCACCATGCGATGGTCGGGACGGACGCTTCGCTCGGCGACGTGCCATCCTCGCTTGAGGGTCTCGAACGTTTCGATGTGATGGAACCGGTTGCCGGGCAACGCAAGCACGAGTTGCTGCACCTGGATCGTCGTCGGCAGGTAGGCGCAGACGACTCCACCCGGCTCCACGACCTCGGCGAGCGCCTCCAGGGGCACCCACGGTTCGGCCATGTCGAGCACAGCTCGGTCGAAGCGCTCGCCGGGGCCGGCGACCTGCGTCAGGTCACCCCTGCGGAGATCGAGCTCGTCGGGCATCTTGCCGAAGAATCCCTCGATGTTCGCGACCGCCGTGTCCCGATGTTCGTCGCGGATCTCGTAGGACACGACCCGGCCTTCGGACCCGACGGCACGGCAGAGGGCGATCGTGAGCGCCCCCGAGCCGGTGCCGGCTTCCAGCACGCGAGCGCCCGGAGCCACGTCGGCATAGGTCACGATCGGCCCGAGATCCTTCGGGTACACGACCTGGGCACCCCGAGGCATCTTCAGCACGTAGTCGGCGAACCTGGGCCGGTAGGCCACGAGGACCATCCCCTTCGACGTCTCGAATCGGGATCCTTCGTCGGAGCCGATCACGTCGTCGTGCGCCAGCGTGCCGCTGTGGGTGTGGAACGTGTCGCCCGCCTCGAGCCGGAACAGGTACGTGCGGTCGCGCTGGTCGACCGCCAGCACGCGCTCGCCGGCCTCGAACGTTCCGCTCACGCCGGCGCCCCACCGTAGATCTCGGCGGGCAGCACCTCGTCGGAGAGCGCGTCGGCCACCTCCCTGTCGTCGGCCAGCGCAACCGCCTGGACGCCGAGCCGACGTCCGAGCACCTGCGCCTTGGCCCGACAGAAGGCGCAGTATCGACCGGTGGTCGGCTGGCCACACGATCCGCACGTTCGGACGTCGGCGTCGTCCTCTCGCGCGAAGAGGTCGGCGCCTCGATCGAGGTACCCGAGGAAGAACTGCGCCTTCGTGCCGGGCGACGTCGACTCGATCGCGTTCATCGCGTTCTTGTACCGCAGCTGCGTGTTGCCGTCGACCAGCGGACACTCCTCGACCACGTACTCGATGTCACGGAGGAACGCGTAGGCAGCCGTCTCGAGCTCGCTCAGGCGGTACAGGGGCTTGACCTTCTTCGCCATGCCCTCCTTGGCCGGGAGCTGCGGGGACTGCCGGGCGATGGAGGAGGTGTCCCACCGCAGGGTGTTGCCGAGAAGGGTCGCGGCTTCGTCATCGAGGTTGTGGCCGGTCGCGATCACGTCGAAGCCCCCGTCGAGGGCGACCTTGTTGAAGACATAGCGCTTCGACAACCCACAGACGGCGCACGTGGAGCGGGACCCGCGGCGACCCGCGGTCGGGATGTCGAACCCGTGCTCCTCCGTGAGATCGACGACCCGAAGGTCGGCGCCGCGTGAGCGCGCGAACGCCGCGGTGAGCGCGTGCGACCGATCGGAGTACCCGCCGATGCCCAGCCCGAGATAGAGGCCCGTCACGTCGTACCCGAGCTCGAGCAGCACGTCCCAGAGGGCGAGCGAGTCCTTCCCGCCGGAGACCGCCACCAGCACGCGATCGTCTCGCTCGAGCATGTCGAAGCGTCGGATCGCCTTGCGGACCTGCTCGGTCACGATCGACGGGAAGCAGTCCCTGCAGAACGCGGCGTTGTGCCTGCGAACTTCGACCACCGCAGGCGCGTGGCACCGTCTGCATCTCATCGGGCGCCCCCGGAGATGACCGGACGCACCTCGATCTCGTCGCCCTCGGCGACGCGATCGTGGCGCGTCACGAGCTCGCCTTCGCGGATCACCAGGACGGTGTCCGGGTGCACGTCGAGCTCGTCGAGGACATCGCGAACCGACCGTCCGCCGGCGACTTCGACCTCGCGATCGGGGTTGCGGAGCCTCACCTTCACGGGACCCAGGCTAGCGCACGGGTCCGTGAGGGCGTGACGGCTACGGGATGTTGACCGGGAGCGGCCGGGCCGCGAGCTTGACCTCCACCGTGCGGGACTGACCCCCTGTCTCGACGAGGTCGATCGAGACGGTGTCGCCGGGAGCGAGGCCGTCGAGCACCGAGCCCAGGTCGTCGGGCGACCGTACCTCCTTGCCGTCGACCGCGACGATCACGTCGCCCTCCCCGATACCGACGTCGTCGGCCGGACCGTCGGCGAGCGTCCCCACCACGAACGCGCCCGTCTGCACGTCGAGTCCTTGCTGGAACCGAAGGTCAGGCGTGATCGCCGCCGTCGACACGCCCAGATAACCGGTCGGTGCGAGCGGATCAGCGATCGAGGATTCGATCGTGTCGCGGACGAAGTCGATCTTGATCGCGAACCCGATGTTCTCAGCGTTCCCGTTGCCGGCGGAGTTGATGCCGACCACCTGTCCCGACATGTCGACCAGCGGTCCACCCGAGTTGCCGGGGTTGATCGCCGCGTCGGTCTGGATCACGCTCGGGTAGGTCCGAACCTGGTTGGACCCGCACGTGTCGGGCGAGCATCCGGGGTCCTGCGCCTCGATCGTTCGGTCGAGCGACGACACGATGCCTGTGGTGACCGTGGGGCCACCCTCGAGGCCGAGCGCGTAGCCGAGGGCAACGACCCGCTGCCCGAGGCGCAGTCCCTGGGAATCACCCAGCGGGACCGTCGGCAGGCCCTCGGCATCGATGTCGAGCACGGCGAGGTCGTTCAAGCAGTCGGCGCCGATCAGCCGGGCCTCGTACTCCGTTCGGTCCTTGTCTGAGAGGAAGACGGTGAGGCGCGATCCACCTTCGACGACGTGGCAGTTGGTCACGATCACGCCGTCCTGGCGGACGATGAAGCCCGTCCCTACCCCCTGTCCCGACGATCCATCGGCCTGGTAGACGTCGGTGGTGACGTTCACGACGGCGGGTAGCACGCTGTCGACGACCGCTGCCACCGGTTCTCGGCCGGGATGGAGCGGCTCAGCGGCGGTGGAGCTGAGGCCCGTGGCCGTATCCTTCGGCGGCTGGTCGCCCAGGGAGAGCGAGCACGCGGTCGCCGAGACGGCGAGCACGGCCAGCAACACGATCATTCGTCTCATCGAGGGGTTCCTCCCGTTTCGAGGGTTCGTGGTTCCACGCATGATTCGATACCCCGATGGCGGGGGGTTCAGCGGAGAGAACGCCGAGATGTGGCGAAGATGTTCCACGCCTCGATGGCGCTACGACGACAACGAGGCGGCGGGCTTCTCCTTCCGGGGGTCCACGAACGGGATCGCCGCCGTCGACCCGGTGAGGTGGGCGCCGTCTTCGGTCTCCACGTCGAGCTTGATGCCGGGCTCGGCCAACGCGATCGGCACCCAGACGTAGCCGATGTTCTTCTTCAGCCCCGGCGACCACACGGCGTCGGTCATGTGCCCGACGTCCTTGCCCTCGAACGACACGGTCCAGTACTCCGACATCTCGGCCCGCAACTCGTCGCCGTCGAGCTCGATGCCGACCAGCTTGCGATCCACCCCCGTGACGCGAAGCTCCTCCAGCGCGGCCTTGCCGACGTAGTCCTGGGGCTGCTCCTCGACCAGACGCTCGAGCCCCATCACGTGGAACGGAGTGTCGCCGAGGCGGATGTCGGACCCGTAGTTGAAGATACCCGCCTCGATGCGCCGACCCTCGCACGGGGCGATCGGCCGGATATCGAACTCCTCACCCGCCGACGCGATCGCGTTCCACAGCTCGTCTCCCTTCGCGTAGTCGAGCAGGTTGACCTCGAAACCCGGGATGGCCGTCCAGCCGGTGCGGCTGATCACGACGGGGATGCCGCCGATGTCGAACTCCTCGATCCAGTAGTACTTGATGTCGTAGATCGCCGGGCCGACGAGCTTCTCGAGGGTCTTGGCGGCCATGGGGCCCTGCACCTGCATCGGGTGCACGTCGGGCGTTGTGACCTGAGCCTCGAGTCCGCCGGCCGCCGCGACCCCGAGCGCGTACAACCCGGCGTCGGAGTCGGCCAGCTGCATCCACCAGCGGTTCTCGGCCACATGCAGCAGCACGGGATCGTTCACGATGGATCCGTCCGGCCCCGTGACGAGCATGTACTTGCCCTGCTTCACCGCGCACTTCGTGAGATCGCGGCACGTGATCATGTCGATCAGCCGGTCGGCATCGGGGCCACTGACCTCGATCGTCCGCTCGACCCCCACGTCCCACATCGTCACGCCGTTCGCCAGCGCCCAGTACTCCGTCTCCGGATCGTCGAAGTACGCCGGCAGGTACATGTGGTTGTAGATGTCGTACGACGTGCAACCCGCTCGGCGGGTCGCCCCGAAGAACGGCGACTGCCGGTACCACGGCCCGAAGTACAGCGTCGCGCTCTTCTCGAGCATCTCCTGCCGCTCGTTCACCATTGTGTCGGCCTCCGTCTGACTCGCACCGGCCGGGATCGTTCCCCAGCGTTCACGTTGAATCATGGTTCAACGCGCCCGGGAGCGCAAGTCGAAAGCACTGCCCTGCCAGCCACTGGGAGTTGAACGCCGAATCAGCCTCGCGTCGTCAGGAGACGGGGATCTGTTTCTTCGGGTCCACGAAGGGCATCTCGACCACGGTGGCATCGCGGTCGCCCCACTCGGTCGCCACACGAAGCGTCGTGCCGAGGGATGCGAGCGCCGAGGGGACCCAGGCGAACCCGATGTTCTTCTCGAGCCGGGGCGAGTGGATCGCCGACGTGACCTTGCCCACCGCTTCCCCACCGGACGACACGGGCCACTTGACGTTGTTCAGAGCGGGGAACGGTTCGCCGTCGATCTCGACCCCCACGATGCGACGGTCGACCCCGGCGTCGCGGATCCTGCGCAGGGCCGCCATCGAGATCGCGTCGCCATCCGACAGCGTGTCCCAATCGACCAGGCGCTCGAGACCCATCTCGAGCGGGTTGTTCTCGTAGGTCATGTCGGCGCCCCAGTTGAAGATCGCCCCCTCGATGCGACGGATGTCGCTCGGGCCGGTCGGGACGATGCCGAACTCCTGACCCGCTTCCATGATGGCTTCGTAGACCTCGTTCCCGTGGGCGGTGTCGGTCGCATAGACCTCGTAGCCGATCTCCGACGTCCAGCCCGTTCGTGTGACGACCACCGGAACCCCGGCGATCTTCGCCTCGGTCCAGAAGTAGTACTTCAGGTCGAGGATGCCTTCGCCCAGTAGCTTCACCATGAGGTCCTTCGATCTGGGCCCCTGAACCTGCAGGGGCGCCACGTCGGCCTCCTCGATCGTGACGTCGAGGTCGGGATAGGCGTTCTTCAGCCCGCGCGCGAACAGCAACGCATCGCTCGACGCCAGGGCGAACCAGAAAGTGTTCTCGTCCATGCGCGTGAGCACGGGATCGTTGACGATGCCGCCGTCGCTGTCGACGATCAACACGTACTTCGCCTGGCCCACAGCGCACCTCGACAGATCGCGCGGCGTCAGGAGCTGCGCGAACGTGAACCCGTCGGGACCCGAGATCTCGAGGCACCGCTCGACGGATACGTCCCACAGCGTGACGGCGTTCAACAGCGCGTCGAACTCCGCCTGGAACGAGTCGAACCGGATCGGGAAGTACATGTGGTTGTAGACGGTGAAGCCCTTGGGACCGTACTTCTGGGTCGCCTCGTAGTACGGGGTCCGCCGGTTGCGCGCTCCGCGCTGCACCAGCCCCATGTCGAACGGCTCGGTCATCGTGGCTCCCTCCTCGTGGTCGGGCAGCATCGTACGCTGCGGAACCGCCTCGGACCGGGGGCTCGACTGTCCGGCGGTCAGGCGCCGGCGGGGTCGGGTTCGTGCACCAGCGGGGGCTCGCTCGCGCGACCGTCCACATAGGCCCGCGCCACCGTCGCGGTGAAGGTGTGCACCGACTCGTTCTCCAGCCGGTCTTCCCGGTCCGTGACCCAGAACTCGCAGGCGGAGGCAGGGCTGAAGCCCGGTCGCTCCGCTGCCTCGGATGACACGAGCCACTGGCACTCGACCTGGCACCGGGCGGGTCCCAGCGGCTGGATGCGATGCGTCATGACGGAGTCCGGATGCAGGCTGAGCAGGAGGTTCGGGAACAGGCCCACGGAGAGGACCGCTGGACCGTGAGAGCACCCGTGATAGCGCTCCGTGATCGTCTTCCAATCCGCCTGGATCACGTGCTCGTGGCTCTCGGTGACCACGAGCCGGGACGGCTCCGAGGGCCGGACCAGCTCGCAGAGGTTTCCGAGGTGGTCTTCGAGCGCCGGAGCGCCGCCGTCGGCGTTCACGAAGATCCAGCCCTCCCACTCCTGGACGCGTGCCGCGACGAGCGGGTGATCGGCCCTGTCGAACCCCGCGACATCGCCGAACCGTGGCGCGGCTCCGAGGGCGCCGTCGAGCCGGTAGACCCATGCGTGGTAGGGACACCTGATCGCCCGGAGGTTCCGCGACGTTCCCGGTTCGAGCAGTTCGTGTCCTCGGTGACGGCAGGTGTTGTAGAAGCCGCGGATCGCCCCCGCGAGATCCCGCACGACCAGGATGCCCTCGCTCCCGATGCGGAACGCCCGCTGGTCACCGGGCTCCGCGAGGTCGGGAGCACGGCCGACGCAGACCCACCCTCCCTCGAACAGATGCTCTGTCTCCCAATCGAAGACCGCCTGCGACGTGTACGCCTCGGCGGGGAGGGTGCGAGCCCGCCCAGGCGTGGGCGTCAGTACGGCCTCGAGCAGCGTCGGGTCGATGGGACTCCGGGACAACACTCACGCCCCGGGGGCTCCGTATACCCTGGCGCCCTCCACGAACGTCCCGACCACCCGGGCGTCGCTCAGCTCCGAGACCGGGTGGTCGAACAGGTTCCGATCGAGGACCACGAGATCGGCGGCCTTGCCGACCTCGATCGAACCGGTCTCGCGATCGAGGTGGTTCACGAACGCCGATCCCATCGTGAACCCGGCGATCGCGGTCGGGAGGTCGAGCCGTTCGTCGGGCAGGAAGACCTCGTGGGACTCGACCGTGTAGGGGTAGTCGGGTGGCATCGAGCGGTTCACGGCGACGTGCATCTCCTCGAGGGGGTCGGGGCTCGAGACGCTCCAATCGCTGCCCATCGCCAGCGCCGCTCCGGACCGGACCAGGCTCGCGAACGGGTACTGCCACCGCCATCGTGGCTCGCCCAGGAAGGGGATCGTGAGCTCGTCCATCTGCGCCTCGTGCGCGGCCCACAGAGGCTGCACGTTCGCGACGGCATCGAGCTGGCGGAACCGTGGCACGTCGTCGGGGTGCACGACCTGGAGGTGAGCGAGATGGTGCCGGTGGTCGCCGGGCCCGTTCGCGTTCCGCGCCGCCTCGATCGCATCCAGCGCCTCGCGGACGGCTCGCTCCGCCAACGCATGGAAGTGCACCTGGAACCCCAGGCGGTCGAGCTCCATGACGTAGCCCTTGAGGGCCACCGGCTCGACGAACGAGATGCCGCGGTTCTCGGTGGGGTGGCCGTCGGCGTCGAGGTAGGGCTCGAGCACGGCCGCCGTGAAGTTCTCGCACACGCCGTCCTGCATGATCTTCACGCTCGTGGCCGCGAACCTGCCCGTTCGGGCACGGGCTCGCAGGTCCACGAGTTCCTCGATCTGCTCGACTCCGGCGTGCCGATCCCACCACAGCGCGCCGACCACCCTCGCGGTCAGGTCGCCTCGAGCCGCCGCGTCGAGATAGGCCGAATAGTTGCGACCGAACGCGTTCGAGTCGTCCACGATCGCGTCCTGCCATGCGGTGATGCCCAGCGCATGGAGGTACTCCTGGCCCTTCAGCAGCCCTTCGTACGTCTCGACGGAAGTGGGGTCCGGCGCTCGGCGCCCGACGAGGTCGGCGGCCCCCTCGTGCAGGGTCCCGGTGGGCGTTCCGTCACCGTCGCGCTCGATCCTTCCGTCGGGAGGGTCCGGAGTCTCGGCGGTCACGCCGGCGAGCGCGAGGGCCCGCGCGTTGACCCACGCGCTGTGCCCGTCGCGGTTGGGCAGGTAGACCACGCGATCGGGCACGATCGCATCGAGCGATCCCGCCGTGGGCGTGCCGCCCGGGAAGGCGTCCATCGACCACCCTCCCCCGAGGATCCACTCCCGGTCCGGGTGCGCCGTGGCATAGGCCCGGATCGCCTCGACGTACTCCTCGCGGGTCGAGAGCTCGTGCAGGTCGCACCTGAGCATGTCGAGCCCGCCCAAGACGGGGTGCACGTGGGCATCCTGGAACCCGGGGAGCAGCATGCCCCCATCGAGGTCGACCATCTCGGTGGCGATGCCGATGTGGTCACGCAGGTCGTCGTCGGTGCCGACCGCGACGATGCGGCCCGCCCGAACCGCGACGGCCCGTGCCCAGGATCGCGCCGCATCGACCGTGTACACGGCTCCGTTGACGAAGGCGAGGTCCGCCGATCCGTTCTCACCCATCGGAGTGCTCGCTCCTCTCGCTCGCGCAGGGACGGGCAGAGGATATCCCCGATCGACGCCGCCGCGCCGTGGGTTCACGCGAGCGCGACGAGATCGAGCATGTCGTCGTCCCAAGACACGAGGTCGCCCTCAGGCATCATCAGCACGCGCTCGGGGGCCAACGCCGCCACGAACTCCGAGTCGTGGCTGACGAGGATCATCGCCCCCGGCCACGCACCCAACGCATCGGCGATCGCGGTGCGGGAAGGGGGGTCGAGGTTGTTGGTGGGCTCGTCGAGCAGGAGCACGTTCCTCCGGCCCGCCACGAGCTGGGCGAGCGCGAGCTTCGTCTTCTCTCCGCCGGAGAGCGTGCCGGCGTCCTGGAACGCGATCGCCCCCGACAGCCCGAACATGCCCAGGAGACCACGGAGCTGCTGATCGTCCGCGGAGGAGGCCGCCCGCATGTGCGCCAGCACGTCGATCCCTTCGACGATGCCTTCGTGCTCCTGCGCGTAGTACCCGGGGGCGGCTCCGTGTCCCCAGTGGACCGAGCCCTCGTCGGCCTCGGTCTGCTCCGTGAGGATCCGGAGCAGACTCGTCTTGCCCGCACCGTTGAGGCCAAGGATCATGAGCCGCTCACCCCGCCCCAGGTCGAACGAGATGTCGGTGAAGACGGGAGCGGGCCCGTAGGACTTGCGCAGGCCTTCCACGGTCACCACGGTGCGACCGGACCGCGGCGGCTCCGGGAAGTGGACCTTCAACGACCGGTCGCCCTTGGGCGCGGAGACGCGGGCCGCCTCCAGCCGTTTCCGTCGCGTGTCGATCGACCGGGCGGTTCGAGCCCTGCGCTGCGTCTGGCCCCGCATCGAATCTGCCAAGGTGCGCAGACGCGCGATCTCCTTCGTCTGCCGGGTCGCGAGGGTCGCACGACGCCTCTCGTCGCGCGTCCGGGCCTCCCGGTACTGGGAGTAGGTGCCTCGATATTCCACGACCCCGTCCCGATCGAGGTGCAGGATGCGGGTGATCGATGCGTCGAGCAGGCCCAGGTCGTGGCTGACCACGAGCAGGGCTCCGTCGTAGGACGCCAGGAACTTCATGAGCCACACCTTCGCGTCGACGTCGAGGTGGTTCGTCGGCTCGTCGAGCAGCATCAGGTCGGACCCGCCGAACAAGATGCGCGCGAGCTCCAGGCGCCGGCGCTCACCGCCCGACAGCGCTCCCACGGGCAACGTGAGGCGTTCCCCTCCGAGCCCGAGGCCGGCGGCGATGGCACGCGCATCGGACTCTGCCCGATAGCCACCGGCGGCGAGGTACTCGTCTTCGAGCCGGGCGAACCGGGCGACCTTCCGGTCGCTGGTGTCCTCCTCTAGCTCGATCCTGGCCTTCTCGACCCTGGTGGCGAGCTCGACCAGGGCCCGGGCCTCCAGCAGGTACAGCGACGCCTGCACTTCGTCGTCCTCGCGGTGCTGACGAGGGTCCTGCCGCAGGTAGCCGACCGCCCCTCGGTGCCGGACGGACCCCGCGGAAGGAAGGGCCTCCCCCGCCAGGACGCGGAGCGTGCTGGTCTTGCCGGCACCGTTCCGGCCGACCATCCCCATCTTGTCGCCCGCCCGGAGGGAGAACGAGAGGTCGTCCACGACGGCGACGCCGCCCGCTTCCACCGAGAGGTCTCGGACCTCGAGTGTGCTCATCGGGAGCCCTCGGCCGCGCGACGCGCTTGCGCGACGGACGGCGGATCGATGTGATCGGGACTGAGCATCGGGGCGGGACCTCCGCGAACGTGGGGCGACCGGTGGACACACTGACACGGCGCCGGATGCAGGGCGCGGTGTGCACGAGAGAGTCCCGCTAACTCACCGAGCGAAGTGTAACCCGGATCGCAGACCTCGCGGCGAAGGCCCCGCGCCCTGCATCCGGCGCGGTCTACGCTGCGGCTCGTGTCGACGACGGAGGCGCTCCTGGGCGCGGTCATGATCGCCGGCCTCGTCGGCGTGCTGGTGCCCGTGTTCCCCGGCCTCGCGCTGGTGGCAGGTGCCGGGTTGCTCTGGGCGCTCGGGCGCGGAGGGATGACGGCCTGGGTCGTGTTCGGGGCGATGGTGGCGATCGGCGTCGGCGGCATCGTGCTCGCGAACGTGCTCCCCGCTCGACGGGCCGCGGCCGGAGGCGTGCCGGCCTGGGTGGTGGCCGCGGGCGCCGTGGGGCTCGTCGTCGGGTTCTTCGCGATCCCGGTCGTGGGAGCGCTCATCGGGTTCCCCGCGGGGGTGTTCGTGGCGGAGCTCGTTCGCCGGCGGCACCTCGAGTCCGCATGGCGGGCGACATGGGAGGCGCTCAAGGGCGTGGGGCTGGGCATCGCGGTGCAGCTGGCCGCCGGCGTCGCGATGATCGGGGTGTGGGCGATCGCCGTGTTCACGACCTGACCGCGCGATCGATGCCTCCTCGATCGGCTTTGATACCGTTCGCAGATGACCGGGTCCATGCTGGAGGATGCGTTCGCTCACCACGTGTGGGCATCGCTGCGGCTGATCGACGTGTCCCTCCCACTCACCCCGCAGCAGCTGGGGACCACCGTCCCCGGCACGTACGGCTCGATCCTCGAGACGCAGCGCCACCTCGTCGGGGCCGACGCCTCGTACCTGTTCGTCACGAGCGGCGGCCGCACCCCCGTCATCGACGAGGACCAGATGGACCTCCCCGAGCTCCGGACCGCGATGGAGAGGCACGCCGCCGCCTGGTCGTCGGTCCTGGCGGAGGCTCTCGATCCGGACGCCGTCCTCGTCAGGCACCGTGACGACGGCTCTGAGACCCACGCCCCGATCAGCATCCGGCTCGCGCAGGCGTTGCACCACGGCACCGATCATCGAAGCCAGATCTGCACCGCCCTCACGGCGCTCGGCATGGAACCGCCGTTCATCGACGTCTGGGACTACGGCGAGCAGGACGGCCGCGTCATCGAAGTCCCGCCCGCGTCGTAGCCGACGATTGCGGTGTCGCCCGCCCTAGGATCCGGCGCGGGTTCCGAGCGCCGCCTCCACGTCATCGAGATGTTCGCCACGATGGGACGCCCGCACGGCGTAGAGCGGGCTGTCGGGGTCGCGGGGCCAGAGGCGCTCGACCGGGATGGTTGCCACTCGGGCATCGGTCTCCTCGGCGATGCTGAGCGCAAGCCGAGCGGCCTCGAGCGGCTGGATCGCGTGGATCAGCGGTCGAGAGGCGTCATTGATCCAGTCCACGTCCTCCGGTTCGGCGTCGGAGGGCGAGAACGCAACGCCACGCTCCAGTTTGTCGGCGAGCGCCAACATCCGGGCGTCCCAGAACGCGATGTGGCCGAACACGCCCGCGACCGTCCAATACTCGTTCACCGGGGCGCGAAGCTCGTCCTCGGTCAGGCGTTCGACCAGGGCGCGAAGGCGCTCGCGCTCTCGCGTGTTCCGATCGATGTACGAGCGGTCCTCCGACATGGCTTCATGACGATACCTCGTGGCGGACGGAAGCCCTTCTCGGGCATCGCGTCCCTGGTGCATGCGAACATACGTTCGTGTCGAACGAGGCAACGATCCTGCACGCCGACGTCGATTCCTTCTACGCCTCGGTCGAACAACGGGACGATCCGTCGCTGCGCGGTCGCCCGGTCATCGTGGGGGCCGGCGTCGTGCTCGCGGCAAGCTACGAGGCCAAGGCGTACGGCATCCGCACACCGATGCCAGGATCGCAGGCTCGCCGACTCTGCCCACAGGCGATCGTCGTGCACCCGCGGATGGATGCCTACAGCGAGGCGAGCAAGGCGTTGTTCGACGTGTTCCACGACACGACCCCCTTCGTCGAGGGGCTGTCGATCGACGAAGCGTTCCTCGACGTCGGAGGATTGAGGCGCATCTCCGGCACCGCCCCGGAGATCGCCGTGCGGCTGCGCCGAGACGTCCTCGACCGGGTCGGCCTGCCGGTCACGGTCGGGGTCGCCAGGACGAAGTTCCTTGCCAAAGTGGCCAGCGGGGTGGCCAAGCCCGATGGCCTGCTGGTGGTACCGGTCGTAGGCGAGCTGGACTTCCTGCATCCGCTCGCGGTCGAGGCGCTGTGGGGTGTCGGCCCGATCACGTCGGCGAAGCTGCGTGAGCAGTCGGTCACGACCGTGGGGCAGGTTGCCCGGCTCGGCGAGGCGGCGCTGGTTCGGATGCTCGGCCGAGCGGCCGGCCGCCACATCCATGCCCTCGCCCACAACCGCGATCCGCGTCCGGTCCAGGTGGGCCGCCGTCGTCGCTCGATCGGCACGCAGCGCGCGCTCGGCCGCAAGCCGAGATCACCTGCATCGCTCGACACCGACCTCGTCGCGCTGGTCGATCGCCTCGCGCGCAGGCTGCGAGCGGCCCACCGCGTCTGCCGCACGGTCGTGCTCCGGCTGCGGTTCGACGACTTCACGCGGGCCACCCGGTCGCACACGTTGTCGGAGGCGACCGCGCATACCGAGACGATCCTCGCGACGGCGCGGGGGCTGCTCGCGACGGCCATGCCGATGATCGAGCATCAGGGCATCACGCTCATCGGGGTGACCTTCACCAACCTCGCTGACGACGGAGCCATCCAGTTGGCGTTGCCGTTCGACCGTGCGCCCGCCTCCGCCATCGACACCACGCTCGACGAGGTGCGCGACCGGTTCGGATCGGCAGCCGTCACCCGTGCCGTCCTGCTCGGCCGCCACCACGGCCCGTCGGTGCCGCTGCTCCCCGACTGAGGCAGGCGCTGGGAGGCCGGTGAGAGCGGTGTCGGGGGGGATTTTGCCCCCACCCCATTGCTGGGGACTATGCCTCAAGCATGGGCACGTTGGGTTTTTCCGATGTTGCCCCGTCCCACAACGTGCCGCTGAGCTACGGTTTCGCTGGTGACTATCGCCGGTTCTGTCCCCCCGTCCGTGCTGGTCCATCCGTCGTGGGGGAAGTTTGGGGGAACTCCGGCTGATCGTGAGGCCGCGCTCAGTAGGCGATCCAGTGCCTCCTCACGTCGTAGTGGAGTCGCTCGGCGATCCAGTGCCTCACCTGGTGAGCTTCGCTCCATGCATCCCCGCTATCTGGAAGTCTGCATCGGTCGCTCCGCCGTGCTCGGCAATCTGATCGATGAGACGGCCGTCCGGCGTCGACCGTCATGGCTACTTGAACCTCTAGCTTGCTCGCCTCCTCACGGACCTGCGCATCCGGGTGTCCGGACGACAGGACGCTTACGGCGAGCCTGACGCGAGCGACCCGATCCCCGTCCCTCACGATGTCTGTGGCGGTTGTCACGCGCCGCCCGTGCGTATCGGCCTCACGGGGCTCGTACGGATTCTCGTCCCGTCGGCGCGGATCAGCTCGACGAGGTGGAACCGTGCCGCCGGGCTGTTCGGCCCGGGCTACTCGCCGATCAGTGCCTTGAACGACGGCTCGTCGCGGACCGGGTCGAAGTCGGAGTCCTCGCGTGCATCTGCGCGGTGCTTCTCCGACGCGCCGACCGCGCGTCGCAGGTCGTCGATCGCCTCGGTCGTGCGGCCGCTCAGACTCTCGCTGCAGGCCAGATTGTAGACGAGCATCGGATACTCCGGATTGTCGGCGATGAGGTCTCGGAGCCGGGCGCTGAGCTCGGTGTGCTCACCGTTGTCATAGAGCGGCCTGAGTGGCGCCCACAGCTCCCAGCCAGTCGCATCGTACATCTTCCCCGGCGTGCCATCGAGGACGAGGATTGTGGTCGCGGGCTCGGCCGCGACGGCCGTTCGCCGCGTACCCGGCTCGGTGAAGACGAGGGTGCCGGCGGTCGCCGCGACTTTCTCGCCATCGATCTCGAAGATCGCCCGCCCGCTCACGACGACGAACAACTCCTCGGCAGGCTCGGAGTCCTCATCGTACTCGTTGATGATCGGGTCACCCGCCGCGGCGCCCACCCAGGCGGTCACCCCGAAGCTCGTGATGCCGAAGTGGTGTCGCACCGGTCGATAGCGGTAACGCCCGTCGGGCAACGCGTCGATCTCCTCCAAGCCCGCGATCGCGTACCTCGCCATTAGATTCTCCTCGGTCCCGATCCTAGCCCGCATCAGGATTGGTGGTCATGCCGGTCACGGCCCCGAAGGCGAACCCCTCGGGGCCTAGCGTTTCCGGGGGCCGGTCAGGTCTTGGGGGAAC
>JBEVGU010000061.1:0-2860 GCA_040511595.1 Actinomycetota bacterium
CGATCTGCTGCTCACCAAGCTCGCGGGCGACGTCCGCACCGAGGTCGAGCCGCGGGGTGACCGTGTCGCGCCGCCGCAGCCGGTCGCCGAGCTGGCCGCAACGAAGATCGCGCTCGTGACAGAGGCCGGCTGCGTGCCCCAAGGCAATCCCGACCGCCTTCCCACACGGCACGCGAACGTCTGGCTGCGCTATCCGATCGTCGACGTCGATTCGCTCGACCGGGATGCCTACGAGTCGGTGCACGCGGGCTTCGACACCGCGTTCGCGAACGCCGACCCGAACCGTCTCGTGCCGCTCGACGCGGCCCGCGCGCTCGAGCGGGCTCACGCGTTCGGCGCGCTGCACGACGTCTTCTACACGACGAGCGGGGTGGACACGCCGGTCGCGATCGCCGCGCGCCACGGGCAGGAGATCGCTGCCGACTTGCGCGAATCCCAGGTCGGGGCGGTGATCCTCACCGGCACCTGAGGAACAGGAACGCGTTGCGGGGCAACGCTGGCGAAGGAGTTCGAGCGAGAGGGCATACCGACCGTGTTCGTGACCGCACTGCCGACGATCGCACAGATGGTGGGCGCGAACCGCATCCTGCGGGGCGTCGCGATCACCCACCCCACCGGCGACCCCTCGCTGGCTCCCGACGACGAGCACGCGATGCGGGTCGCGCTCGTGCGCCGGGCGCTCGAGATGCTCGCGACCGAGGTCGAGTCACGCACCGTGTGGGAGCTGAGCTTGTGACGCCCGGCGCCGCCGTCGTCGCGAGCTCGTTCGTGCTCGAGCACGTGCCCGACCTCGTGCGCTACGGCTCGAAGCCGAGTCGCGAGCCGCAGCAGCTCGACGCGCTGCTCGGAGCTCTGCGCACGTACGAGCAGGCCGTGGCCTACGCGCCGAACCAGGTCTTCGTCGGCGCCCTGGAGCCCGAGGACCTCTGGACCCGTCCCCGGAATTGGTGGGAGCACTCCGTCGAGGGCGCGACGCCCCAGGGGGCGCACGGCGACGTGATGGCCCAAGCCGCGTTCTACGAGCTGCTCGCCGAGGTCGACCGCTTCGATCTCGTCAAGCCGAAGGCCGAGCCGGAACCGGGGGAGCTTCCGCTGTTCCAAGGCGACGAGGTCGTGGGGGCCTTCGCGGGCGACCACGGGTCCGATGAGTCGCTCACGCCCAACGTGCTGCTCGAGAACCTCGCGATCAAGGCGAGCGGCGTGCACGCGGTCCGCGACCTCCTCGCTCGTACCGGCGTGGACCCTTCCTCGATCACGCACGCGATCGGGTGCGGCGAGGAAGCCGTGGGCGACCGGTACCAGCGCGGCGGCGGCAACGTCGCGAAGGCGATCGCCGAGGATTGCGGCCTCGCGCACGCGAGCGCGATCGACGTGAAGTCGTTCTGCGCCGCCCCCGTCCATGCGCTTGTCGTGGCCGCGGCGCTGATCGGGGCCGGCATCGAAGAACGCGTCGTGGTCGTGGCCGGGGGTTCGCTCGGCAAGCTCGGCATGAAATTCGAGGGCGCGCTCTCGAAAGGGTTCCCGGTCCTTGAAGACGTGCTCGCCGGCATGGCCGTCTTGATCGAGCCCGCCGACGGATCGAACGGCCCGGTCCTGCGCGCTGACGCCGTGGGCCGCATGCCGGTCCAGGCGGGGGCCGCGCCGCAGGCTCAGCTCGAGGCGCTCGTGGGAGGCCCGCTGGACGCGCTCGGCATCGCCATCACCGACGTCGGCACGTACGCGACCGAGATCCACAACCCCGAGATCACCGAGCCCCAGGGTGGGGGCGACGTGCCCGACCGCAATTACAAGATGCTCGCCGGCCTCGGCGTCGTGCGCGGCGAGCTCGAGCGGACCGACATCCCCGGGTTCGCCCGCGCTCATGGCCTGCCCGGGTTCTCCCCGACCCAAGGACACATCGCGAGCGCCGTGCCCTGGGTCCCGCACGCGATCGCGCGCATGCGCGCCGGCGACCTGCACCGAACGATGTTGACGGCGAAGGGGTCGTTGTTCCTCGGCCGCCTGACGCGGCTGTGGGACGGCGTCTCCGTGACCCTCGAGGCCTGAGCGAAGGAGGAGGATGACGACGATGATCGAGGCCACGGTCGAGACGTTCGACGACCTGGTCCGCGACGGTGAGGTGCTCGTGGACATCTGGGGGCCGCAGTGCCAGCCGTGCGTCGCGCTGATGCCGGCGGTGGAGGCGCTCGAGACCACCTACCGAGAGCACGTGCGGTTCGTGAAGGTCAACGCGCCCGAGAACCGGAAGATCTGCCGCGACCTACGGGTCGCCGGTCTGCCCGCCTACCTCACGCTACGCGACGGCGTCGAGGTCGAGCGGCTCACGAGCAACGGCACGACGCCCGAGCAGATCGAACAGGCGATCGTGCGACTGATGGATGGGGCGCCCGCGGTGGGCCCGCCCGTCCCCGAGCACCTGCGCGAGCAGGTCCGACCATCTGAGCACGCGCCGCGTGGCGCGATCGAGAGGAGGTGACCATCCGGTGGAGCTCAGCGGCAAGAAGGTGATCGCCCTCGGGGAGCGCGACAGTGTGCCCGGCGAGGCGATCGCCGAGGTGGCGCGCAGCGCCGGCGCCGAGGTGATCGAGGTGCGCACGGAGTGCTTCGTCTGAACGGCTTCGGGCGCCATGGACCCGGACAACCAGGCGTTGATCAAGCGGATCGTCGATGAACGAGGCTCCGACGACATCGTGGTGATGCTCGGCGCCGCCGACGCGGAAGCGGTCGAGGTGGCCGCCGAGACCGTCCGCGACGGCGATCCGGCCTGGGTGGGTCCGTTGGCGGGAGTCCAGTTGGGGCTCCCCGTGCTGCACGTGTTCGAGGACGAGGTCAAACAGCAGGCCGACGCGTCGGTGTACGA
>JBEVGU010000062.1:0-12978 GCA_040511595.1 Actinomycetota bacterium
GTGGAGGGTCCGTCGTCCCCGGCATGGACGACGTACGTGGCGACCGACGATGCCGACGAGACCGCACGCCGCGTGGAGGAGGCCGGCGGTCGTGTGCTCGTCGACCCCGTCGATGTCGGCGACGCCGGGCGCACGGGTATCTGCTCGGATCCGACCGGCGCCACGTTCTCGATCTGGCAGGCCGGACGGAGAACGGGCGCGCAGCTCGTCAACGAGCCCGGGACGTGGAACTTCAGCGAACTGAACACCCACGACCGCACGGGCGCGGAGACGTTCTACGGCGCGGTGTTCGGGTGGGAGCTGAGCGGCTTCGGCGACGACGAGGGGGGTGGCTCGGGCTTCTGGCGCAAGCCGGGGTACGGCGACTTCCTCGCTGACCGCGATCCCGCGGTGCGCGAGCGACAGGCCGGCGTCGGCGCGCCCGAGGGGTTCGAGGACGCGGTCGCGTGGCTCGTTCCATCGTCCGACGAGCGATCCGACGGTGAGACTCCGGCGCACTGGAGCATCACGTTCGCCGTCGACGACGCCGACGCGGTCGCCGATCGGGCCACCGAGCTCGGCGGGAAGGTCCTCCTGCCGCCCTTCGATGCTCCGTGGGTTCGCATGACGGTGATCAGCGATCCTCAGGGGGCGGTGTTCACGGCGAGCACGTTCGTGCCGCCGACATAACGGCGTCACTCAGCTGCCCCGCTTCGGACGTCCGTATCCGCCGCCGCCGCTCGTCTCCACACGGATGATGGAACCGGGCGCCACATCGATCGTGGCCTTCTGACCGACGTCCATCGCCGTGCCGCTCGCGTCCAGGACCGTGATGCGCGACGGCGACCCGTCCGCGCCACCGAAGATGCCGGTCGGGCGGAACCGAGGATCTGTCTGCTCGGCGTAGAACGTTACGACCTCGGACCGATCGAGCACCAGGTACTCGCGTCGCAGGCCTCGCCCCCCGTCGTGCTCGCCGGCGCCTTCGGACCCTTCGATCAACTCCGTCCGCAGGATCCGAACGGAGTAGTTGCCCTCGGCGACCTCGACGGGCATGAGCCCGACGTTGGCCATGTAGGTATCGACGCCGTCGAGCCCGCGACCCGTCGCGTGTGCTCCGGTCCCGCCTCCGATCACGTCGGACAGCACCGATCGGTGGCCGGTGCGGGGCGAGTTGCTGCTGAGGTTCATGCCGACGAAGGTAACCGTGCTGCTCGCCACCGCGCGCTCCGGCCACAACTCGGAGAAGGCCCTCACCAGCACATCTGCGAGGCGCTGACATGTGTTGTGCCGGACCGATACGGCTGCCGGAGACCGGGGGTTCAGCACGTTGCCCAACGGGCACACGATGTCGAGCGGTCGCATGATCCCGTCGTTCGTCGTCATCGAAGGATCGGTCATCGCGCGGAGGGCGTACACCACGCCCGCCCGGGTGCTCGCCCACGGCACGTTGAACGCGCCGTCGACCTGTGACGCCGACCCCGAGAGGTCGACCGTCAGACGGTCGCTTCGCTTCACGAGATGGGCATGGATCCTGGTCGGCGGCCCTCCTCGGCCGTCGTCGTCGAGGAATCCCTCCGCTTCCGCATCCCCGTCGGGCAAGCTGCGAAGGGTTGCCCGCGTCGCTCGTTCGACCGCATCGAGCGCCTGACCGAACCCGATCGCCACGGTTCGTTCCCCGTAGCGTTCCACCATCTCGAGCAGCCTGCGTTCCCCCAGCAGGCACGCAGCCCGCTGGGCCCGCAGGTCGGAGATGGTCGAGGCCGGGTCTCGAACGCTCTCCGTCAGCACGTCGAACAGATCCGGATTCTCGTCACCCTGCTGGTACAGCCGAACAGGCGGCAACACTACGCCCTCCGCATAGATCTCGCGCAGGTCCGGGCCTTCGGTGCCCGGGTTCACCCCCCCGACGTCGAGGTGGTGCGCGGTCGCTCCCGTCCAGGCGTAGAGCCGCTTCCCGAGGAAGACGGGCTTCAGGATGTTGATGTCCGGCGTGTGCATCGCACCCATGTACGGGTGGTTCGCGATGAAGACGTCCCCGGGCCGGATGCCCTTTCCCCATCGCTCGAGCACCGATCGCACGACCAGTGACATCGCGCCCAGCTGCGCCGGGATGTAGTCGGCCTGCGCGATGAGGTCACCGTTCGCCCCGAACACGGCGCAGCTGAAATCCTCCATCTCGCGGATGATCGGGCTGTGGCTCGATCGCTTCAGCACGCCTCCCATCTCCTCAGCGGCCGAGACGAGGCCCGCGTAGACCAGTTCGAACGTGATCGGATCGAGACCGACATCGGCGCGACGCGCGGGGCTCACGGTCGGATCCTCCGAAGCCAGAGCGTGCCGTCGGATGCGAACGTCGCGCTCTGACCTCGACCGACCACCGTCGTGGAGTCCACCTCGGCCACGATCGCCGGCCCCGCGATGACGTTCCGCGCCCGGAGCCTGTCGCGCAGGTACACCGGGACGTCGCGAGCCGGCGAGCCCGCCAGCGTCGCTCGACGCTCCCCGACCTTCGCGTCGGCGGGCGGAGTGCGGGACCCTCGCGGCCACTCCGCCGCGTCGTGACGCTCCAGGTCCCCGAACGCGGAGAGCCGCAGGGTCACCACCTCGAGCCGGGCCCGCGGATCCGCATGACCGTACGTCGTCGTGTGCCGCTCGTCGAAGCACCGGCGGAGCCGCCGGATCGAAGAGGCCGAGACCGAGTCGAGCGGCAGCTCCAACTCATAGCCCTGACCCTCGTACCGACAGTCCGCCGATGCGACGATGCGGATGCGCCTGCGGGCGATCCCGTCCTCGTGGAGCTGCGCGACCAGACGGACCCTCGCCTCGCGGAACCACGCGAGCAGCTCTGGAACGAGCTCCTCTTCGAGGTCTCGGAGCACCGTCTGGGCATCGTCGATGCGCACGCTGGCCGCCATCAGCCCCGCCGCCGAGAACAGTCCGGGATGTGACGGCACGACAACCGCTGCCAGCCCCAGCTCATCCATCACTCGGCCGGCGAGCAGCGGCCCCGCGCCGCCGAACGCGACCAGGGTGAAGTCACGCGGATCCAGGCCTCGTTCGACGGACACGCGCCGAAGTGCTCGCGCACTGTGAGCGGTCGCCACCGCCACGATGCCTTCCGCGGCGGCGAGTGGGTCGAGGCCCAGCAGCTCGGCCACGGCCCCGACGGCCCGCTCCCCCGCCGCGCGATCGAGAGCCAGGCGACCCGCGAGCGGGTCATCGCCGAGGATCCCCGCGACGACGTGCGCATCGGTGAGGGTCGCCTGCTCGCCACCCTTGCCGTAGGCAGCCGGGCCCGGATCGGCACCTGCGCTCTCGGGGCCCACGCGCAAGCGACCGGCGCGATCGACGGTCGCGATACTTCCCCCGCCCGCACCCGCCGTCACGATGTCGACCGACGGCACCAGGACCGGGTGGTCGTCGACGACCTGGGTCGAGGTCGTCGGCGGCACGCCGCCCTGCACGAGACACACGTCGAGGGACGTGCCGCCCATGTCGAACGAGATGACACGGTCCAACCCGTGCCGCTCAGCGAGCGCGATCGCGCCGGTGACGCCCGCGGTCGGTCCGGAGAGCACGAGCCGATGCGACTCTTTCGCAGCCCGAGCCGCCGGCACGGAGCCACCGTTCGACTGCATGACGAGGAACGGTGCCTCCGTGCCGGACCCGCGCACACCCTCGGCGGCGCGCTCCACGTATCGGCCGACGATCGGCCGGAGTCCAGCGTTCACGACCGTGGTCGCCGTGCGCGGATACTCTCGGAATTCCCGGGCGATCTCCGACGATGCCGTGACCGGCCGGTCGGGCAGCGCCACCCGAACGGCGTCGGCGACCCGCCGCTCGTGGTCGTCGCGGAGATAGCTGAACAGGAAGGCGATCGCCACCGCCTCCGGGTCCCGGCGCACGACCTCGCGGACGACACGCTGGATCTCGGCATCGGTCAGAGGCACGACGACCTCACCGAGGCTCGAGAGCCGCTCGGTCACCTCGATCCGGTCGTCTCGCTCGACGAGCTCGTTCGGTCGCCGCTGACGCAGGTCGTACAGGACGGGCCGGGTGCCGTTCCGGAAGGCCATGACGTCACGGAAGCCCTCCGTCGTGAGCAGGACGACTCGCCCCGTGCGCCCGGTGATCAGGGCGTTCGTCGCGACGGTGGTGCCATGGAACACCAGGGTGATGTCGGATGGCTCGAGATCGTCGACGGCGAGCTCGTCGAGAGCCTCCACGAGCGCGACCGAGGGGTCCTCGGGCGTCGAGGCCACCTTCGAGACCCGCAGCCGGCCATCACTCTTCACCGCGATCGCATCGGTGAAGGTTCCACCCACGTCGATCCCCACGATCCATCCGGCTCGCATCGCGTCGGCCCGCCCTCAGCGCAGGGCTGGGGCCACCTCCTCCGCGAAGATGCGGATCGCCTCGCGCTGCACATCGGGCGCCATGCCCGGGTAGTACAGGCGAGCGATGTAGTGCAGATCGCCTCCGGCCGCCTCCACGAGCGCCCTGACGCGCTCGACGACATCCCCGGGTGCCCCCATGACGATCTGTCCACGGAGCTGCTCGTCGAGCTCGGCATCGATGTCGGGGGGTTCGGGTGGATCGCCAGCTCGATGACGCGCTTCGTCCATGTCGTCGTACTTCCACGTGATGTACCAGTGGTGCCGACGGACCAGCTCCCAGGCGTCGTCGCCGTGCCAGGCGAACGTCGGCAGGTGCACGGCCACCGCGAACGGGCCTTCCCGGCCCGCACGCGCGAAGGCTTCGCGAGCGAGCTCGACCTGATGGGCCAGCGACGACGGTGCGACCTCGGTCGCCATGAAGCCGTCGGCGAGCCTCCCGGCGCGGCGGATCGCCGGCTCGGTCAGGCCACCGATCCAGATGGGCGGCCCGCCCGGCCTCGCAGGCAACGGCCGGACGGGCACGTCGGGATAGCTCAGAAGCTCGCCTCCGGTCACGAGCTCCCCGCTCCATGCCTGGCGATACACGGCGATCGAGTCCTCGAGTCGCCGCACTCGGTCCCGCAGGAGAACGCCGAGCGCTTCGAACTCTTCTGCTCGCCACCCCAGTCCCACGCCGAGCACGAGGCGGCCGCCCGAGATCAGGTCCACCACAGCCGCGTCCTCGGCGACACGAAGCGGCTCGTGCAGCGGCGCCAGCATCAGCCCGGTGCCGACGAGCACCCTTCGCGTCCGCGCGGCGATCGCCGCGGACAGCGGTAGGACCGAGGGCAGGTAGCCGTCGTCGACGAAATGGTGCTCCGAGGTCCAGACGGAGTCGAACCCGAGCCGCTCCGCGTCCTCGGCGACTGCCAGCGCCTCGGCGTAGAGCTCACGGTCGGTCCGCTGGTCGCCGGGGTAGCGCTGACACGTGATGAGGCCGAATCCGAGGTCGACGCTCACGCGGGCATCCCCCGCCGAACCGGGCTCGGTTTGTCGAGCAGCGAGGCGACGTCGAGCTCCCGGAACGGCGCCGTGCAGGGGCGTCCGTCGGCCACCCACATCCGTGCCTCGTCGAGGTCCATCAGAACGGAGGCCACGGTCGACCCCTGATCGTGCGGTTCCATCCGTTCGTCGGGGTGGCAGCACACGCCCGACGGGTAGTTGGCATGGTCGGCCAACACCTCGCGGAACGTGTCCAGCGTGAGACCGGGTGACGCTCGCTCGACCGCCGCCCGAAGCCGCTCGAGCCGGAACGGACTGTCGGGCATCACCCACAGCGACACGTCCTTGCGATCGAACGCCGGCGATCGGAAATGGTTCGTGTGCGCCAGCACCCCCTCGTGGGGGAACAGGAGGAACAGACGCGAGAAGTCCCCCGGCGCCGCCTCGATGTCGACCGCCATACCGTCGCGATGGGCGAGCAGGTAGTTGGCTGAGGACGACCTCGGGGACCGCTGCGCGGCCGACAGCGCGTCGGAGATCGTCTCGCAGTCCATGAACGCGCGCAGCAGCACGTGGTAGGGGACCCCCGGCTCGCCGCGATCGTCCTGAGTCACGAGCGCGTTCGTCACGACGCCCAGACCGGAGGAGTTCATGCCCGTCTTCGCGAGGAGCCCCGCCTCGACGATCGAGACGAAGTTGGGTCCCTCGTCTTGCTCGACCTCGAGCACCACGACGGTGTCGAAGCAGTGCAGCAGCCAGTCCCAGTTCTGCCCCAGAAGAATGTGGCCGGACTCGCTCGCCTCCGGAACCACCGCGAAGGCGGTGCACTCGCCCTGCCGCGGACCGCCGGTCTCGATGCCCCCCGCAGCCTCGGCCGCCCTGGCCTTGGCCGCGAACATCACCTCCGTGCGCACATTGATCGAGAGGATGTCCTCGAGGTCGACGCCTGCCCCCTCGGCGATGCCTCGCATCTCCTCGACGTAGCGTTCGTCGAACTCGATGATCGGCGCCTCGGAGCGCGCTGCCTCGCGCCGGACCTCCGGCCAGGACCACTCCGCGTAGGCGCGGAACACCTCCTCGTAGGCGTGGATCGAGGTCGCGATCCGGTCGCGAGCCTGCTCACCGTAGGCCCTGCCACGCTCCCGCGGTCCGCCCGAGATCCGGACGTGAGGGAACGACGTGACACCGTTTCCTGTCGAGGTCATGTCGCCGTCACCCCCCCGTCGACGACCACGGTCGCGCCGGTCACGTACGAAGCCCGATCAGAAGCGAGGAACGCGACCACCTCGGCCACCTCCGTCGCAAGGCCCAGGCGCCCGAGCGGCACGCGTGCGTCGAGGTACGCCCGCCCGGTCGCGGGGTCGTCCATCAGCCGGAGCATCGGCGTGTCGATCACCCCGGGCGCCACGGCGTTGACGCGCACGCCGTCGACGGCCCACTCGACCGCCATCTGCTTCGTGAGGGCCACGACGCCGGCCTTGCTGGCGTTGTAGTGGGCAGCGGGCTCGCCCGCGTCGGCCACGAGCGCCGCGGTCGACGCCAGGTTGACCACCGCCGCTCGCCGGGATCCTCGCGACGAGCCCGCGGCTCGGAGACTGCGCACGAACTCCCGAGCGATGAGGAAGGTCCCCCGCAGGTTGGTGTCCACCACCTCGTCCCACTCAGCCTCGTCGAGATCGGCCGCGTCGCTGACCCGGTAGACGCCCGCGGCATTGACCAGCAGGTCCGGCGGGCCGCCCAGTCCCTCCTCGGCCTGCCCGAGGGCCGACGCGACGGCCGCCCCGTCGCGAACGTCGGCCACAGCACCCGTCGCCGCGCCGAGGCCGTCCTTCGCCCGATCGACGGCTTCCGAATCGCGATCGAGCACGGCCACCGTCGCGCCGCGCTCGACGAGCAACGCGGCCGATGCCCGGCCGATGCCCGACGCACCGCCCGTGACGAGCGCTCGACGGCCGTCGAACCGGTCGGTGCCGGCGGCTGCGGCGGTCACGTCAGCAGCACCCCCCCGTTCACGCCGATCGTCTGACCCGTGACGTAGGACGCATCGCGGGATGCGATCCAGGCGACCGCACCGGCGACGTCGTCGCCGTTTCCGTGTCGACCGAGCGGGATCCCGGATCGCACGCGCTCGATCTCGTCCTCGACCGACCCTCCCCGCTCGGACGCCGCGATCCGGAGGTCATCGAGGTGCATCTCGGTGAGCATGTTGCCGGGCGCGATCGTGTTCACGCGGATGCCGGACGGGGCGAGCTCGAGGGCGAGGGAGTGCGTGAGCACGGCGACCGCGCCCTTCGACGCGCAGTAGCCGGCCGCGTGCGCGACGCCGTGTTGTCCGTAGATCGAGCCGATGTTCACGATCGCCCCGCCCGTGCCGGCGGCGACCATGGCGCGGGCGCACGCCCGCGCCATGAGGAACGAGCCGATCAGGTTCACGTCGATCACATGGCGGAACTCGCCCAGCTCGGTCTCGCAGACCGCGGTAGCCGGGCCGCCGACGCCGGCGTTGTTCACGAGCAGCTCGACGCCGCCGAGGCGTTCCTGCACCTCCGACACCACCGATCCGACGGCCGCCTCGTCGGAGACGTCACATCGCAACCCGATGACGCGAGAGCCCGGGCTCGTCTTCTGCATACGCTGGGCGGTCGATCCGACGTCGTCGTCGACGTCGACCAACGCCACGTCGCCGCCGTCGGACACCAGGCGCTCCGCGATGCGCTCCCCGAGCCCTCGGGCCGCCCCCGTCACGATGCTCTTCATGCGACGTGCTCCGAGATCTCACCCGCGGTTGCCACCCAGACGCCCTCAAGCGCCTGCACGGATGCGATGAACTCCTCCAAGAAGCCGATCCGTCCGGGCCGACCGATGATCTGCGGATGACACGTCAGGATCGCAGCGCCGCCGAGGTCCCTGATACCGAGCACCTCGCGCTCCCAGATCGAGCGGACCTCCTCGACGGTCGAGATCTTCTTCGTCCAGCTGGCGGGGTCGAACCAGAAGTGCGGTGCGTCGTCGAGGATCCACTGGATCGGGACCTCGGTGATCGCCGACCCCTCGTGCCGATAGGGACGGATGTCGTCCATCAGGTTGGAGGAGTACGCGAAGCCATGCCGCTCGAGGAGTCCGAGCGTGGCCTCGCTGAAGTCCCACGACGGCGACCGATAGCCTCGAACCTCGGCACCGAATGCCTCGAGCACCTCACGTCCCTTGACGAGCTCCCGCTCCTCTTCCTGCGGCGACAGCTTCGTCGGAGATGTGTGGGTGTACCCATGGTGCGCGATCTCGTGACCTCGGGCGACGATCTCGTCCACGCGGTGCGGATGCCGCTCGGCGACACGGCCCGGGATGAAGAACGTCGCCCGCACGCCGAGACGATCGAGCACGTCGAGCACCAGGGGCACCGCCACCTTGGCGCCGTAGGTGCCCTGCGACAGGATGCCCGGCTTGTCGGCGTTGGCCGGGTCCTCCCCGATCCACACCTCCTCGGCGTCGAAGTCGAACGTGAACGCTACCGCCGCCTTCGCGCCGCTGGGCCAGTCGGTCACCGGCCCTCTCCTTCCGGCACCGAGGACGAGGGGACGACTTCGTCGTCGGCTGCAACCTCCTCGGTCGTCTCCTCCTCCGTCGCCTCGTCCTCGGCCATCCATCGCTGTAGCCGATCCCACCCCTCCTGCAACAACGGCACGAGGCCGCGCGGCGCGAGGACGATCGTGACGAGCAGGATCAGGCCCACGATGATCAGCCGCGCTTCCTCGAAGTCGCGCAGGACCTCGGACACGACCACGATCACCGCCGTGCCGAGCATGGGGCCCCAGAACGTGCCCAGGCCGCCCACGACGAGCATGGCGACGAACAGCGACAGCGGGCCGAGGCCCATGACGCTGGGAGAGATCGTGCCGAAGTACTGCGCGTAGAACGCTCCGGCGACGCCCGCGATGAACGCCGACGTGCCGAACGTGATCACCTGCATCTTCAGGGGGCTCACGCCGCGCGACGCTGCGTACGCCGGGGAATCCCGCAATGCCTTGAGGGCGGTGCCCAGCGGAGAGTGGATGAAGACGTAGATGAAGATCGCGGTCAGCACGACGAGTCCGAGCACCAGCCAGTAGTAGGCGCGTTGCTTGGCATCGGGCGACAGCCCTTCGAAGGCCAGGCCCGGGATGCCGGACAGGCCGAAGGAGCCACCGGTCAGACCGCTCTCGTCGGAGATCACGAGCAGCCGCACGACCTCACCGAACGAGAACGTCAGCAGCGACGCGTAGATGCCACGCAGCCGCAGGACGGGGATGCCGATCACCGCGCTGACGAGCGCGGCGGCCACGCCGCCCATGATCAACGAGAGCCACGGGGGGATCCCCCAGTGCAGGCTGACGAGGCCGGCGACGTACCCGCCGATCGCGAAGATCGCGAGCTGACCGAAGTTCCAGATGCCGCCGATGCCCAGCTGCAGGTTCCACGACTGGTTCAGCACCATCCAGATCAGGGCGGTCAGCGCGACGTCGATCACGTAGTCGTTCCGCCACACGAGCGGCAACGCCACCGCCGCCACCAGCAGCGCTCCGACGGCGAAGGCGTTCGGGCTCCGCCACCCCATCAACCGACCGACCGACCCCCGCGTCTCCTGCACGACGGTCGCCATCAGAGCCTCGCCTCTTCCGGCTTGCCGAACAGCCCCGTGGGCCTGATCAGCAACACGATCATGATCACGACGAACAGCACCGGCAGCGACCACTTCACGCCGAAGTACAGGGAGATCAGGGCCTCGAGCAGGCCGATGATGTACGCGGCCACGATCGTGCCCCGCACGCTGCCGAGGCCCCCGAAGATCGCCACGATCAAGGCCTTCAGCAGCGGCTGATCCCCGGCGTTCGGAGAGACGAAGAAGACCGACGCGAGGAGCACGCCGGCGATCCCCGCGAGCGCCGAGGAGACGCCCATCGTGAGGTTGTAGATGCGCTGCACGGGGATGCCCATCAGCCGGGCGGCGTCGAGCTGTTGGGCGACGGCACTGATGCCCAGGCCGTACCGGGTCTTGGACAGGAAGATCCCGAGCGCGACGAGCATCGTGATCGCGACCCCCGCCATCACGAGCGAGTGCCAGCTGACGCTCACCCCTTCGATCAGCCCCAGGCGCCCGGCGATCACCGGTGGCACCGCCTTGTTGCGCGCGCCGTAGATCTCCAGCGCGACGTTCGCGAGCACGATCGCGACCGCGAAGGTCGAGATGAACGCGGTCATCTCGAAGTCCACGCCGATCTTCCCGATCAGCGGTCGCACGGCGACCTGCTGGATCAACACGCCGAAGACGAACGTGACCGCGGCGGCACCGACGAGACCGGCGAGCGGGCCCCACCCGAGACCGCTGAACAGCATCCACGAGACGTACCCGCCCACGAGCACCATCGCGCCCAGCGCCATGTTGAGGGTGCGAAGCGTGCCGTAGATAAGCGTCATGCCGACCGTCATGAGCGCGTAGATCGACCCGGTCACGAGCCCGCTCACGATCACCTGGACGAACGACCTCACCGTGCCCCCTCAGGTCCCGAGATAGGTGGCCATCACGGACTCGTCGGCCTGCAGCTCGGCGACCGAGCCCTCCCGCACGATGCGTCCCGACTCGAGCAGGAGCACCCTGGCGTCGAAGGCATGCACGTGACTGAAGTTCTCCTCCACGAGCAGGAGGGTGACGCCCGACCGCATGATCGCCTCGATGTGTCGATAGACCTCGTTCACGAGCACCGGCGCGAGTCCGAGCGAGGGCTCGTCGATCATCAGCATCCGCGCCTCACGCATCAGCCCCCGCCCGAGCGCGAGCATGCGTCGTTCTCCCCCGGAGAGGGTCCTCGCCCGTTGTCCGCGCCGCTCGCCGAGCACCGCGAAGATGCCGAACACGTGCTCGAGCCGCTGCGCGCGACCGGCCCAGTCCGACGCCGGGAAGGCACCCAGCACGAGGTTCTCCTCGACGGTCATGTCACCGAACGGCAGGTCGCCCTGCGGGATGTGCACCAGGCCGTCGGACGCGATCAGATCGGGCCGCTTCCCGTCGATGCGATCGCCCCCGAACCAGACCTCGCCGCTCGTCGGAGCCATCAAGCCGCTGATCGTGCGCAGCAGCGTCGTCTTGCCGTGCCCGTTCGGGCCGATCACGATCACGACCTCGCCGTCGCCGACCGTGAGGTCGATGCCCTGCAGCACGCGCGTCTGGCCGTACGACGCGTGGAGTCCCCTCGTCTCAAGCATCGGCGTCCCCATGGTCGACCGCGTCGGACGCCGACTCGGTGCCGAGGTAGACGCGGATCACCTCTTCGTGACGCTGCACGTCGGCTGGGGTGCCCTCGAACAGCAGTCGTCCGTGGTTCATGACCATGACCCGATCGGAGATCGCCATGAGCGCGCGCATCACGTGCTCGATCAGGATCACGGTGACGCCCGACTCCCGCACCTTGCCGACGAGTTCGAGGACCGCGTCGATCTCGCCGGGATTCAGCCCGCCCACGGGCTCGTCGAGCATCAGCAGCTGCGGCCGGGTCGCGATCGCCGACGCGATCATCAGCCGCTTCTTGTCGAACAGCGACAACGGCCCGGCCACCATCCCCAGCTTGTTCTCGAGCCCCACGAACATCGCGGCATCACGCGCTCGCTCGACCGTGTCGCCGTCGAACGCGAGCCCCGGGACGCCGCCGGATCGGCGCCCGAAGTAGGCGCCGACGGCGATGTTGCCGAGCACCGTGTGCTCGGGGAAGACCGCGGGGATCTGGAAGGTGCGCGCGACGCCGCGATGGCAGATCGCGTGAGACGAGCGATCCTGGATCTCCTCGCCCACGAACACGATCCGGCCCGAGGTCGCGCGCGCCAGACCGGTGATCGCGTCGAACAGCGTGGTCTTGCCCGCCCCGTTCGGCCCCGCGATGCCGAAGGTCTCGCCCTCGGCGACCGAGAACGACAGCTCGTCGACTGCCGCGAGTCCCCCGAAGTGCTTCGAGAGGCCCTCGACCTCGAGCATCGTCGCGCCGGTCACGACCCGACCGCCCGTTGCCCGGCGCCCCGCCCTAGAGCCATGCCGGCAGCTGGAACTCGCCCTCGATGTAGGGATCGGGGTCGACCAACACCTGTTGCTGGTCCTGGATCTGGAACGTCAGGTGGGCCATGCCGAGGCTCGGATCGTTCACCTGGTCGGGGAACGGGATCGCCGTGAGCTCCCCGGGCTTGAAGTTGTACGTGCCGCTCACGCCTCGATAGAGCATGCGCTTGAGGTTCTCGTTCACCTGCTCGAACGCGGTCGGATCGCCGGCCATCGCCGCCGCCTGGGCCCACACGTGCACGAGGTCGTACTGTCCGCCGGCCTGACTGAGCCCGGCCTCCGCGTCGTACTGGGCGCTGTAGAGCTCCCTGAACGCCTGCCCGGTCTGGTCGGGGAGCGTGCCGATCACCGTCGACCAGATCACCCCGTCGGCGTCCGCGCCGGCCAGCTCCAGGTATTCGGGGATCGACGGGCCGTACTGCTGGTACATCAACGACGGCGTGGGGTCGGATCGGAACTGCTGCTGGAACGAGGCCAGGTCGCCCGGGATGTAGTCGGCGTGGAAGATCAGCCCGGGCGGGTTCTGCCGGATCTTCGCCA
>JBEVGU010000063.1:0-2716 GCA_040511595.1 Actinomycetota bacterium
TTGTTGAGCTGCTTCGTCACCTGCTCGAGCGGCAGCTCCTCGACGTCGACCACGACCGTGATGCGGGAGAGCCCGTCGATCTCGGAGTGGCCGACCGCGAGCGACTCGATGTTGAAGCCGCGGCGGGCGAACAGGCCCGCGACGCGGGTGAGCAGGCCGGGCTTGTCCTCGACGAGGAGGGAGAGCACGTGGGTCGACATGGTCAGTCCTCCTCGCTGAAGGCCGGCGAGTGATCGCGGGCGTACTGGATGTAGCTGTTCGACACGCCCTGCGGCACCATCGGCCACACCATCGCGTCGGCGGACACGACGAAGTCGATGACGACCGGGCGGTCGTTCGTCTCGAGCGCGAGCTTGATCGCCGCGTCGACCTCCTCCTCCTTCGTGACCCGGATGCCGAGCGCGCCGTAGGCCTCGGCGAGGGCCACGAAGTCGGGCACGCGCACGGTGTCGTGACCGGTGTTCAGGTCGGTGTTCGAGTAGCGGCCGTCGTAGAACAGCGTCTGCCATTGGCGAACCATGCCGAGCGAGGAGTTGTTGATGATCGCGACCTTGATCGGGATGTCGTTCAGGGTGCAGGTCGCGAGCTCCTGGTTCGTCATCTGGAAGCATCCGTCGCCGTCGATCGCCCAGACCACACGCTGGGGCTCGGCGACCTTCGCACCCATGGCGGCCGGAACCGCGTAGCCCATGGTGCCGGCGCCGCCGGAGTTCAGCCAGGAGTTCGGGCGCTCGTACTTGATGAACTGCGCGGCCCACATCTGGTGCTGGCCCACGCCGGCCGCGTAGACGCCCTCGGGCCCGGTGAGCTCGCCGATCCGCTGGATCACGTGCTGCGGGGCGAGCAGGCCGTCGGACGGCTTCGTGAAGCCGAGTGGGAACTCCGAGCGGAGCCCGTCGAGCGTGGCCCACCATTCGTCGAGGTCGGGGGCGGCGGCAGCGGTCGCGTCGCGGTAGGCCGCGACGAGGTCGACGAGCACGTCCTTGAGGTCGCCCACGATCGGCACGTCGGCCGTACGGATCTTCGAGATCTCGGCGGGGTCGATGTCGACGTGCACGATCTTCGCGTCGGGCGCGAAGAGCGCGGCCTTGCCGGTGACCCGGTCGTCGAAGCGCGCGCCGAGGGCGACGAGCAGGTCGGCCTCCTGCAGCGCGATCACCGCGGGCACGGTCCCGTGCATGCCGGGCATGCCGAGGTGCTGCTGGTGCGAGTCGGGGAACGCGCCGCGCGCCATGAGCGTGGTCACGACGGGGGCGTTCGTCGTCTCGGCGAGCTCGAGCAGCTCCTCCGACGCGTGCGAGCGGATGACCCCGCCGCCCACGTACAGCACGGGTCGCTTCGCCTCGGCGAGCAGCTGGGCCGCCGCGGCGACCTGCTTGCCGTGCGCCTTCGTGATCGGGCGGTAGCCGGGCAGCTCCACCTTCGGCGGCCAGCGGAAGGTCGCCTTCGCCTGCTGCGCGTCCTTCGTGATGTCCACGAGCACCGGGCCGGGGCGTCCGGTGGTGGCGATGTGGTACGCCGCCGCGATCGTCGCGGGGATGTCCTCGGCACGCTTCACGAGGAAGGAGTGCTTGGTGATGGGCATCGTGATGCCGACGATGTCGGCCTCCTGGAAGGCATCCGTGCCCATGAGGTTCGAGAACACCTGTCCGGTGATCGCGAGGATGGGCACCGAGTCCATGTGCGCGTCGGCGATGGCGGTGACGAGGTTGGTCGCACCGGGGCCCGACGTGGCGATGGCAACGCCGAGCTTGCCCGACGACGAAGCGTAGCCCTCGGCCGCGTGGCCGGCGCCCTGCTCGTGGCGCACGAGGATGTGGCGGAGCTTGCGGCTGTCGAGCAGCGGGTCGTAGACGGGGAGGATCGCGCCGCCGGGCAGCCCGAAGACGTCGGTGATGCCGAGCATCTCGAGCGAGCGGACGACCGCCTCGGCGCCGGTGATCTCCACTGGCGCGCCGGGCGGCACGGGGGCGGGCGAAGGCACGGGAGATGATTCCGTGGTCATTCGGTTCCTGTTCTGGTGGACGGCGGTTGCGGGGAGCGCAGCACTCAGCCGGTCGTGGCGCCTTCTGCGGCGGAGCGCACGAGCTTGGAGTACTTCGCGAGGACGCCACGGGTATAGCGCGGGGGAAGGGGAGCCCAGCCTTCACGGCGGACAGCCAGCTCGGCGTCGTCGACCAGTAGGTCGATGGAACGAGCTGCGATATCGACCCGTATCAGATCACCATCGCGCACGAAGGCGATGGGACCTGCGTCCACCGCTTCGGGTGCCAGATGGCCGATGCACAGGCCGGTTGTGCCGCCTGAGAATCGACCGTCCGTCAAGAGTAGTACATCTTTTCCGAGCCCCGCGCCCTTGATGGCCGCGGTGATGGCGAGCATCTCGCGCATGCCGGGGCCGCCCTTGGGCCCCTCGTAGCGGATGACGACCACGTCGCCGTGCTTGATCTCGCCGTTCGTCAGCGCGTCCATGGCGGCGCGCTCGCGCTCGAACACCCGGGCGGGACCCTCGAACGTCGCCGCGTCGAAGCCGGCCGTCTTCACGACCGCGCCCTCGGGGGCGAGCGAGCCGTGCAGGATCGTGAGCCCGCCGGTCTCGTGGATCGGGTTGTCGAGCGTGCGCAGCACCTCGCCGTCGAGCGGCGGGATGTCCATCTCGGCCAGGTTCTCGGCGAGGGTCTTGCCGGTCACGGTGAGCGCGTCGCCGTGCATGAGG
>JBEVGU010000064.1:0-5055 GCA_040511595.1 Actinomycetota bacterium
AGCCGCTCCGGCAGCAAGATCGACTTCTACGCGACGAGGACGATCGACTACGAGGTGCAGCTCGGAGGCGACGGAGAGGCGTTCGCGACGACCAACATCACGATCCGCAACGACGCACCGACCGATGGGGTACCGGGATACGTGATCGAACCGAACGTGCCCGGCTACACCACAGGCGACAACGTGTCCCTCGTCTCGGCGTCGTGCCCCGGGCCGTGCGAGCTGGTCGAGGCCCACCGGAACGATCGCCCGATCGGCCTCACTCCCGGCGAGGAGTTGGATCGTCCCTGGTTCCAGGACTTCTTCACGACTCCCGGTGGCGACGAGACCACGCTGTCGATCGTCACGCATCGCGACGGCGTGTGGCAGGGGAACTCCTCGGGGGGCACCTACCGCCTGATCGTGCTCCCCCAGACGACCGTGAAGCCCACCGAGACCACGATCGAGATCGAGGCCCCTGCCGGCACGAACGTCACCTGGACCAGCGAGCGGATGACGATCGACGGATCACGCGCCGTCTGGACGGGCGTGCCCCAGGGGCGGACGGAGATCGTCGTTCGGTTCCGAGCCCCCGCGCCCATCCGCTGGTGGCGCAACGCGGTGCGGGCGCTGCCCTGAAGACCGCGCTGCGCTCGGCACCGCACCGACGCCGAGACCGGACGTGCGAACGCCCCGGGAGATCCCGGGGCGTCGCTCGTTGCGTGTCCGGTGACTCAGGAGTGGGCGGTCGCCCGACGCCGAGCCACGAACAGCGCCGTCAGGCCGACGGCCACCAGCACGGCCGCGATGAGCACCGCGGTGGATGCGTCGCCGCCGGTGAAAGCCGTGCCGCCGCCGGAGCCTTCGACGACCCCTCCGCCACCGCCTTGCGGGCCCTCGGTCTGGGCGAGGGCCGCGCCGGCGAAGGTCGTGACGAACGCCGTCGCGCCAAGGAAGACCGCGAGAGCCTTCTTCATGGACAGATCCCTTCTTGTAGGACGGCCCGAGAGCCGTGTCGCCTTTCTCGGGGATGATGATAGGGCGTTCGGGCTACGTCAGGCAACCATCGGAAGACCATTTCTGGTCGATCAGACGTCTATCGTTCGGATGCGCCCCTTCAGCAGGGCGATCGATGGTCCGATAGGACCTGCATGAGGCTCCGACGCCCGACCACGACCGAGAAGATCGCCCGCGCGTTCGCCGAGGCGGTCGCCGCAGGTGATCTGGAGGCCGCGGAGGGATGGGTGGCCGTCGCGGCCCTTCGAGCGGAGCGTTCAGCAGACAGGGCGCCGAACGTCATCTCCGAGCCCGTGAAGCGTCGATCGTTCGCCGGACCTCAGTAGGAACCGCGCTTCGACAGGAGCGCCGGCACCGTCTTGGCGAGGATGTAGAGGTCGTAGGCGAGGGACCAGTTCTCGATGTAGAACAGGTCGAGCCGCACGCAGTCGTCGAACGAGAGCTCGGACCGGCCGCTCACCTGCCACAGCCCGCTGCACCCCGGGGGCACCTCGAGCCGGTCGAACTGCCAGTCCTCGTACTGCTTGGTCTCTCTCGGCAGCGGGGGTCGAGGACCCACGAGGCTCATCTCGCCGCGGACGACGTTGATCAGCTGTGGTAGCTCGTCGAGGCTGTACTTGCGCAAGACCCGCCCGACGCCGGTGACCCTGGGATCGCGCTCGAGCTTGAACATCAGGCCCTCGACGCCGTGAGCAGCGCGCAGCTCCTCGACCATCTCGTCGGCGCCGACCTGCATCGTGCGGAACTTGAGCATCGTGAACGGACGCCCTCGTTGCCCCACGCGCGTCTGACGGAAGAAGATGGGACCGGACGACGTGAGCCTGACCGACAGCGCGACGACGCCCATCACGGGCGCGAGCAGCACGATCCCCAATCCCGCGAGCGACACATCGAACGCTCGCTTGAGGGCCGCCTGCGTGCCGGTGAGCCGCACGGGGCGCAACGACAGGGCCGTGAACCCGCCGAGCGACTGCACCGCCACGCGGGACGACAGCACCTCGGGCAGAGTCGCCGTGATCCGCACCTCGACCCCTTCGAGCCGGACGGCCTTCGCGACGTGCTTCATCTCCGAGCTCGACAGGGAGCTGGCGGCTACGAACACGCACTCGGCGCCGTATTCCCTGATCACCTCGCGCAGGTTCGCGATCACGCCCACGATCGGGAGGTTGCGGTCGTCGCCGTCACGATGTTGCGTCGAGACGACGCCGAGCGCCCGGAATCCGAACGAGGGCGCGTTCATGAGCGTCCATAGATGCTCCGCTTCCTCGTTGTTGCCGACGATGAGCGTGGGGAAGCTGAGGGTGCCGGCCGCTCGCTCGCGACCGAGCTTCGCGTGCCACAGACGCCGAGAGCCCAAGGCGAACACGATCGCGAGGGCCCACGAGAGCGCGAGCCACAGGCGAGAGGGATCGGGCTCCGTCTTGGCGCCGAAGGACAACACGAGGATGGCCGCGATCGTCAACGAGACCGCCAGGATGATCCGCCGGAACTCCTCAGCCGGCGAATAGCGGTGCGCGTCGTACAGGTGGAACGCCGAATACAGGGCCAGCGCCACGATCGGCGTGCCCACGAGGAGCAGCGTCACCAGCCGCGCCTCGGGCAACTTGTTCGGTCCGAGCCACAGCCGGTTGGCGAGCCACAGGGCCAATCCGATCGACAAGACGTCGGTGATCGCGGTCAGCCGATAGATGCGACGGTAGCGAGCCCGGACAGATCTGGATCCATCGACGACTGGGGTGAGGACAACTGCAGGGGCGTCGGTTTCGTTGACGCTCACCTGTTCTAGGTCACGTTCTACATCCCGCTGCATCTGCGCCCCGTCATCGTCGCTCGAAGAGTCTACCCCCCGACTCCTGGATAGGCCCGCTACCCCACTTCCTCGGACCCATTCGGAATCGGTACCCCTACGCCGTTACCCGCTCAGCGGGGGATTGAAGCCTCCGCTGTATGGGGGACGATATCGCGTCTGGCGCGTCAACGCTATACGACCAAGGTGCTTTCTTCGGACGGAGGCGCGAGACGGGGTGCCTAGGACCGATGCTCGGTCCCTTGTCGAGGGTGCCAGGAGAGCCCTCGGATTTCGGCGTCGACGCTGAAGCATCGCGGCCGGCTCGTGGAGCCGCTCCTCAGTTACTTGAAGAGCTGCGTGGCGATCTGGATCGCGCCGGGACCCACGATCACGACGAACAGGGCCGGCAGGATGCACAGGACCAGCGGGAACACGATCTTCACAGGCGTCTGCTGAGCCTTTGCCTCGGCGGCCTGCCGACGTTTGATGCGGAGCTGCTGCGCTTGCGTCCGGAGCACGCTCGCGATCGAGACGCCGAACACGTCGGCCTGGATCATCGCGAGGGCGAAGCCGTTCAGCTCATCGACGTCGGTGCGGTCGGCCAGATGACGGAACGCCTCCGAGCGAGGCACCCCGAGCTGGATCTCCTGCAGCATGCGCGCGAACTCGGCCGACAGCACCCCGGGGACGTTCTGCACCACCTGGGCGATGGCGGCGTTCAGCGACAGGCCGGCCTCGACGCTGATGGTGAGCAGGTCGAGGGTGTCAGACAGCGTCTTCAGGACCTCCTTCTGGCGGGCTTGGACCCTGCGGTTCAACATCGAGTCCGGCACCACGAACCCGACGAACGCCAACAGCGAGATCGCCACGATCGAGATGAACGGCGCCGGCTGCACCACTGTCGAGAGCACGAACCCGCCGAAGACCCCGGCGACCGCGCCGATCACCTTGAACGCGAGCACGCGCTCGGCGTCCCAGCCGACCGGGCTGCCGGCCAGCTGGAGTTTCTTCGCGACCCGGTCGCGTGCGTCGAGCGGGGTGACGCGTCGCGCCACGCGGCCCGCGGTCGACATGATCGGCAACACGACGCGCTGCCCGAAGCTCCGCGACAGGGCCTCCTCGCGCAGGTTGACCGGTGCCGACGAACCGCCCACCTGGGACTCGAGCAGGCGGAGGGCGCGCTTCTTCTCCGGGGAGCCCGGCTCCACCGCGAGGCCGATCAGCACGACCGCGAAGAAGGCGGACGCGACTGCGAGAACCAGCCAGATCTCAGACATCGATATCCACGATCCTTCTCATCCAGAAGATGCCCACCAGGAGTAGGGTCACAGCCCCGCCCAACATGATCAGGCCCATCTTCGTCGTGACCAGCAGGCCGATGTAGTCCGGGTTCACCGCGAACATGTAGGTGCCGATCGCGACCGGCAGGGCCGCCAGTACCCACGCGGACAGACGCCCCTCCGCCGTGAGCACCTGGATCTGGCGGCGCATCATCGCGCGCTCGCGGAGCGTGTCCGCAACGTTGTCGAGGATCTCGGCCAGGTTGCCCCCGACCTCTCGTTGGATGTTCACCGCGAGCACGGCCCACCGGAAATCGGCGCTCCCGACCCGGGTGGCCAACGCCTCGAGCGCTTCGTCGGTCGGACGGCCCAGCCGGATCTCCGAGACCACGCGCTGGAACTCGGTCGCGGCGGGCTGCGGGATCTCCCGAGCCACCATGTCGAGGGCCTGCATGAAGCTGTGCCCGGCCCGGAGCGAGCTCGCCATGATCGTCAAGACGTCGGGGAGCTGCTCGCGCATCTTCTCGGTGCGCCTCTTGAGCGTCCTCCGCAGTGCCATCGTGGGGCCCACACCGCAGACGAACCCGGCGACCAGGGCGAGCAGGGTGGCGCGCAGTACCGCCGCACCGAGCACGGCGCCGACGAGGAACGCCACGACCGAGATCACGACGAACTCGCCCGACCGGATGCTCACGCCGGCCGACTCCAGCTCGGCATCGAGCCGGTCGCTGAAGCCGCGGGACTCCGCGAACCGCTTCCCGAACCTCGTCACGCGCTGAGGGATCCATCCCTGTGCCCCTTCGGGCTGCACGGCGACCGGTTGGTGGACGGACCCCGAACCGGTGATGGCGGCCATCCGCGCGGCGATCTCCCGGTCCTTCTTCGCGCGAGCGGCCGTCCCCAGCAGCAACCACCCGAGCGCGAAGGCGGCGACGCCGACGAGCGCAGCGAGCACGACCTGCGCGGCCGGCGAGCTCCAGAACGAGACGG
>JBEVGU010000065.1:0-2870 GCA_040511595.1 Actinomycetota bacterium
ACGTCGTGCCCATCAACGAGCTGGCGGAGCTCGCCGAGACGCCGACCCACTTCGTGATCGTCGGAGCCGGAAAGACCGCGACCGACGGGATCGTGTGGTTGCTGATGAACGGCGTGCCACCCGACCGGATCACGTGGGTGCGGGCCCGTGACCCCTGGATGCTGAACCGCGCCCTCGTCCAGCCCGACCCCGCGGTCGCGATGGGTCTGGCTGCGGACATCATGGGCGCGGCCACCGAGGCCGAGTCGCTCGACGACCTGTTCCTCCGCCTCGAAGCCGCCGGCGTGATGCTCCGGGTCGACACGGGCGTGGTCCCCACGATGGCCAAGACACCGACGCTCGGCACCTGGGAGCTCGAGCTGCTGCGCACCATCGAGCACGTCGTCCGCCTCGGCCACGTCAAGCACGTTGCCGCGGACGAGATCGTCCTCGACGAGGGGGTCGTTCCCCTGCCGCCCGGCTCGTTGGTGGTGCACTGCGCGGCCTCGGGGCTGCAGTACCCGCCCCTGGTGGCGCTCTGGGGCCCGGACAAGATCCGGATCCAGACGACCCGCGTCGCCTTCCCGTGCTTCTGCGCCGCGCTCGCCGGCTACGTGGAGGCGACCCGCGACGACGATCGGGAGCGAAACCGGCTGTGCCCGCCGAACACCTACGCCGACAGCGCTGCCCGATGGGCGGAGATGCAGCTCCGTGGGACTCTCGCCATGCGCACGTACATGGCCGAGCCGGACATCGCCGACTGGGCCAACGCCTGCGCCCTCAACCCCGCTCGCATCGAGCCGTCCCAACGCGACGAACCCGACGTGCTCGCCGCCGCCGGCCGCCTGGCTGACGTCGTCGAGCCCGGCCTCGCCGGGCTCACCGCCCTCGCGGGCGACCTGAAGCTCTAGCTCGACTCGCCCTGCTCACGAGGCGACTCAGGGCAGTCTGCGACAACGACCGCGCTCGGTGATCACTGCGGCGGTTGTCCCTCGCCGATGAGCGCTCTGAACGATGGCTCTTCGCGGATTGGGTCGAAGTCGGAGTCTGCGCGGGCATCAGCGCGATGCTTCTCCGACGCGTCGATCGCTTGTCGCAGGTGGTCGATCGCGTCGGTCGTGCGTCCGTTCAGGCTCTCGCTGCAGGCCAGGTTGTAGACGAGCATCGAATACTGCGGATTGGCCGCGATGAGCCTTTGGAGCCGAGCGCTGAGCTCGGCGTGCGCTCCCTCGTCGTAGAGGGGCCTGAGGGGTGCCCACAGCTCCCAACCGGTCGCGTCGTAGGCCTTCCCCGGCGTGCCGTCGAAGGCGAGGATCGTCGTCGCGGGCTCGGCCGCGACCGCCGTGCGTCCGGTGCCCGGCCGGGTGACGACGAGGGTGCCTGGGGTCGCCTCGACCTGCTCACCGTCGAACTCGAAGATCGCCCGGCCGCTCACGACGACGAACAGCTCCTCGGCCGGCTGGGAGTCCTCGTCGTATTCGTTGATGATCGGGTCGCCCGCCGCCGCGCCCACCCAGGCGGCCACTCCGAAGCTCGTGATGCCGAGGTGGTGCCGTACCGGTCGATAGTGGTAACGGCCGTCGGCCAACGAACCGATGTCGTCCAAACGCGCGATTGCGTACGTCGCCATGATGTCCGCCTGTCGTCGTCGGATTCGGTTTGATCATCCGTGCTGGAACCGAACGCTAGAGCCGGCCCATGAAACAAGCTCCGACCTGCCTCTAGCGTTCCCAGTCGAAGAGGATGCCCATGGTGTCTCCGCGCTGGTTGGTGGCGAGGTCGTAGGCGTCGACGCAGTCCGACGGGGCGAAGGTGTGCGAGATCAGGTCGCTCACGTCGAACCGACCGCGACGGACGAGGTCGAGGAACAGCTCGTGCAGGCTCCGGTCGCCGTCCCACTCCGGGCCCCCCATGCTGTTGGTGTCGTGGGCCCCGACGACGCGTACACCGCGGGTGATCACGTCGGGCGTGAGGCATTGCGCATGGGGTGAGCCGGTGTCGCCGAGGAGGACAACCCGCCCATCGTCGGCGGCCAGCTTCAACGCCTCCGTGAACACTGCGGCGTTTCCGGTGCTGTCGATGACGATCTCCGGCGCACCGTCGCATGCCTCGGCAATCGCGGCGCTGGCCGAGGGGAGGGTGTCGGCGACCATGGCCGTCGCACCGCCTCGGCTTGCCGCCTCGAGCCGCGAGGCGAACCCTTCCACCGCCACGACGTGGCGAGCACCCGAGGCGACCGCCCAGCGCAACGCCATCTGGCCGATCGGTCCGGCACCGATCACAGCGACGCTCGCGCCGAGGCGAAGGTCCGCGGCCCACGCTCCCATGAGGGCGATCTTGGCGAACGCGAACCAGACCGCTTCGGGCGACTCGACCTCGTCGGGCACCTTCGTGCACATCCCTGCCGGCACTAGCTGCTCGGAAGCGTGCAGGAGCCGGGACGCCACACGCTGGCCTACCTCGAACCCCTCGACGTCCGGACCGACCTCCTCCACCACACCCACCACTGCGTAGCCCGGGTAGAACGGGTAGACCGCGTACAGGGCCCAGTGCGAGTCCTCGTCGAACAGTCGCCTCAAGACGATCCCCTCGGTCCCCGTGCTCATCAGCGAGCACAGCGTGCGGACCCGCAAGAACCCGGCAAGGGGATCGCCGACGTCGATCTCCTCGAGTTCCACCTCGTTGGCCTGCGGGAACACGATGCGAGTCGCCATGGCGAAAGCATCGCACGTGCAAGGTATCCCTTGCATTGCGGCTCATCATCGAGAACGGACGCCGCTGGCGAGCCAGTCGAGGATTGCGGCTGCTGGTTCGGCTCGCGCGTCCCGGTGACCGGTGCCGGCCCAGAGGTTCACCGAGCCGGCGTCGCCGAGTCGTGTGGCCGCGACGCG
>JBEVGU010000066.1:0-36507 GCA_040511595.1 Actinomycetota bacterium
TCCGGGCCACCTCGAGGCGGTCGAGATCGGCCGCATCCTCGCGGCGGAGCCACGGCGTCGCGATCCCTCCCCGCACCGCCACGACCGCCGGACGTCCCACCCGGTTGTAGGTGCTCGCGAGCGCGTACGTGTAGGCGCCGGTGGCGGCGAACGCCAGCAGGTCGCCGGGCCCGGTGCCGGCGGGCAGCGACACGTGCTCGGCGAGGGTGTCGCCCGATTCGCAGTGGCGGCCCACGACGGTGAACGTCGCCTCGTCGCCGGAAGGACCGTCGGGGCGGGGCGACGCCACAGTAACGGTGTACCTGGCGTCGTAGAGCGCGGGGCGCACGTTGTCGCTCATGCCGCCGTCGACCGCGAGGAGACGCCGGCCGGCGGAGACCGTCTTGCTCGAGACCACGCGGTAGAGGGTCACGCCCGGGTTCGCGACCAGGTACCGACCAGGCTCCACCATCAGGACGGGGGTCTCGAGCGCGTGGGCCGCGCACGCGGCCACGAGCCGGTCGCCGAGCGCGGAGGCCAGCTGCGCGGGACCTGGAGGCGACTCGTCGACGTATCGCACGCCGAACCCCCCGCCCACGTCGATCGTTCGGACCGTGAGCCCGGCCTCGTCCCGAAGCCGCGCAGCGAGCGCGACGAGTGCGTCGACCGTGCGCAGGAACGGCTCGACGTCGAGGAGCTGCGAGCCGATGTGCGCATGCAGACCCGCGACGTCCAGGCCGGGCATCCCCGCAGCATCCCGCAGCACCCCCACGGCGTCCGCCAGCGCGGTGCCGAACTTCGACGCGTCGTGACCGGTCGCGATCGCCTCATGGGTCTCGACCTCCACGTCGGGCACGACGCGGAGCAGTGCCGGCTGCACGTGTTGGGCTTCGCGAGCGACGCGGTCGAGTCGGCGCAGCTCGTCGAGCCCGTCGGCGACCAGCAGTCCGACGCGGGCGTCGACGGCGGCGGCGAGCTCGGCGTCGGTCTTCGCGTTCCCGTGGAACACGATGCGCGAGGCCGGCGCACCCGCCCGCAGGCACGCCTCCAGCTCGCCACCGGTCGCGGCGAGCAGATCGAGCCCCTCGTCCAGGACGATCCGCAGCGCCGCCTGCGCGGTGAAGGCCTTCACCGCGTAGCAGGCGCGTGGGAAGAGCGAACGAACTTCGCGACATCGCGCCCGCAGGTCGTCGTCGTCGACCACGACGAGCGGAGTCCCGAACCGATCGGCGAGCTCACCGGCAGGCACGCCTCCGAGCACCAGGCCTCGGTCCTCGATCACCGCGGAGGCGGGCCACGGCGCGCCCGCGGCGGCGGCGTCCACCCGGACCGCGTCAGCCATCGCCGTCGATGCGGTGCATCGACTCGGGCGCTCCGACCCCCAGCAGACCGAGCAGGTTCGCCAACACCTGCTTCGTGCCGGCGGCGAGCCACAGCCTGGCCTGCGTCAGGGCCTGGTCGTCGGAGACGACCCGGCACTCCCTGTAGAAGCGATGGAACAGTGCCGCGAGGTCCTGCGTCGCGTGCGCGATCCGATGGGGCGATCGCAGCTCCGCCGCGTACGCGATCTGAGCCGGCACGTCGGCGAGCCCCCGCAGGAGGTCCACCTCCGCGTCGCTCGCGAGCACGGACAGGTCGACCTCCGCGATCGGCCGACGAACCACACCCTCCGCCTCCGCCTTTCGCAGGATCGAGGCGATGCGCGCGTGCCCGTACTGGACGTAATAGACGGGGTTGTCCATCGACCGGCGCTTCACCGCCTCGATGTCGAAGTTCACCGCCGCATCGTTCGAGTACAGGAGGAGCTGGAATCGCGTGGCGTCGGCGCCGACCTCGTCGAGCAGCTCGTCGAGCGTGATGAAGTTGCCCGAGCGCTTGCCCATGGGCACCGGCTCACCGTCACGCAGGAAGGCCACCCACTGGTAGATCACCGGCTCGACCGCGTCGGGGTCGAAGCCGAGCGCCTCGGCCGCCCCCTTCACCCGGGCGACGTCACCGTGGTGATCGGCGCCCCACACGTAGACGACGTGATCGAAGCCGCGCGAGAACTTGTCGATGAGGTAGGCGCAGTCCGCGCCGAAATACGTGTGCTGCCCATTCGACCGAACCAGCACCCGATCCTTGTCGTCGCCGTAGTCGGTCGAGCGGAACCACACAGCGCCTTCCTCGTCGTACGCCTTGCCCGACTCACGCAGCCGCTTCACCGCTGCCTCGATCTCGCCCTTCGCCGCGAGCTCGGATTCCCGAAAGTACACGTCGAACGGGACGCCGAACCGCTCGAGGGTGGCCTCGATCCACCGGAGCACCCGCGACACGCCCTCGGCGCGCATGCGGAGGAACCGCTCGTGATCGGGCAGGGCGGCGAGCCTCGGTCCCTCGGTCTCGAGGATGTCTCGGGCCAAGTCCTCGATGTACTCGCCGTGGTAGCCGTCGGCGGGGACCTCCGCCTCCCGGCCCGTGAGCTGCAGGAACCGAGCCTCGACCGAGGAGCCGAACCGGTCCATCTGACCCCCGGCATCGTTGAAGTAGTACTCGCGCTCCACCGACCACCCGGTCGCCTCGAAGAGCCGAGCCACTGCGTCACCGATCGCGGCGTTCCGCGCGTGCGCGACCGTGAGCGGCCCGGTCGGGTTCGCGCTCACGAACTCGACCTGCACCCGGCGTCCGTTCGGCTCGGACCGGCCGTAGTCGGACCCCTGAGCGACGAGCGCACGGAGCGCGTCGTGCAGCCAATCATCGGTCGTGAACAGGTTCAGGAAGCCCGGACCCGCGACCTCGACCTTCTCCAGGAACGGCGCCGGGGGCATGGCATCCGCGATCGCCTGCGCGACCTCGCGAGGAGGGCGCCCCCCGGCGCGGGAAGCGATCGAAAGGGCGACGTTGGTCGCGAAGTCGCCGTGATCGCGCTGCTTCGGCACGAGCAGCTCCGGGGTGGGCAGGTCGCCGTCGATGCCGAGGTTCGCGGCCGCCGACCGCAGGGCCTCGCTGAGCGCTTCCACGAGCCGCTCCTCGATCACCGTGCGCCTCGGCGGTCCATGGCCGCCCGCACGGCGGCGATGAGCGTCTCGGGGTCGAACGGCTTCGTGACGTGGTCCACGACCCCGACCTCGAGATCGCGTGCCTCGAGGGCTTCCTGCGGGTGAGCCGTCAAGAAGACGACGGGAACGTCGGCGAAGCGGTCCTCGCCGCGCAGGCGTCGGCACACCTCGTAGCCATCGAGTCCCGGCATCGTGACGTCGAGCACGATCACGTCGGGGTCGACCTCCATCGCTCGCTCGACGGCGCGGTCCCCGCGGGACGCGCTCGACACGTCGAAGCCCGAGAGACGGAAGTTCAGCTCGAGCAATCGCACGATCAGCGGATCGTCGTCGACCACGAGCACCCGGGGAGCGGCGGTCTCCTCCATCGGGGGAGGATACCCACTGCTCGATGGGCGCTCGGAGGTCCCGCCGGGTGCCCGACAAGCCGGTTGTAGACTCGCCCCGTCGCCCCCGTAGCTCAGGGGATAGAGCGCCGGCCTCCGGAGCCGGGTGCGCAGGTTCGAATCCTGCCGGGGGCACCGGTCGCCCGTACGATGACGCGGCGATGAGCGATCCGCGCGCGATGCACGCTCCCTCGGGGTTCCACCACGACCAGCCGCTCGACCGCGACGACCTGATAGACGACCCGATCGAACAGTTCCGGCAATGGCTCGCCGACGCGGAACGAGCCGGCGTGCCGCTTCCGAACGCGATGACGCTGGCGACGGCCGACGCGACCGGCAGGCCGTCGGCGCGTCACGTGCTGCTGCGCGGTGTCGACGAGCGAGGCTTCCAGTTCTTCACGAACCGCGAGAGTCGCAAAGGCCGACAGATCGCCGAGGTTCCCTGGGCGGCACTGGTTTTTCTCTGGAAGGAGCTCGACCGCCAGGTGGAGGTCACGGGGGCGGTCGACCGGCTGCCCGACGACGAGTCCGACGAGTACTTCGCGAGCCGGCCACGCGACGCGCAGCTCGGGGCATGGGCATCGCCGCAGAGCGCCGCGATCGCCGGACGCGACGAGTTGGAGGCCCGTCTGGCTGAGGCGACCGCCCGCTTCCCCGGCGGTGTGCCGCGCCCCCCGCACTGGGGCGGCTACGTCGTTCGGCCCGGGACCATCGAGTTCTGGCAGGGCCGGCGCCACCGGCTGCACGACCGATTCCTCTACACGGCCGAGTCGCCACGCGGTCCCTGGCAGGTGAACCGGCTCGCGCCGTGATCGTCCTCGGGCGGTAGGCTCCCCCGCCATGGACACAGACGAGCTGCGACGCCGCGTCGCCGGGGGCATGCCGGACACGATCGCCGACCTCGAGTGGCTCGTTCGGATCCCGTCGGTGGGCTATCCCGGCTACGACCCCACTCACGTGCGGGCGAGCGCCGAGGCGACGGCCGACATCCTCCGCGCCTCGGGCCTCGGCGACGTGCGACTCCTCGAGCTCGATGGGGGCCACCCGACCGTCTTCGGCGAGCTCCGTGGGCCAGGCGGGTCGCCGACGGTGCTCCTCTATGCCCACCACGACGTGCAGCCGGCGTCGGACCCCGGCGCCTGGCAGACGCCGCCGTTCGAGCCGAACGTGCGCGACGGCCGCCTGTACGGCCGTGGCGCGGCCGACGACAAGTCCGGGATCGTGGTGCACGCGGCGGCGATCCGCGCCTCGCTCGCCGGTGGACCGCTCCCCTGCACGGTGAAGGTCCTCATCGAAGGCGAGGAGGAATGCTCGACCGAGCATCTGTCGGAGCTCGTGCACGGCCACGCGGACCAGCTGAGGGCCGACGTCGCGGTGATCGCCGACGGTGGCAACTACCGCACGGGAGTGCCGACGCTCGGCACGAGCGTCCGCGGCGTCACGTCGGTGGAGGTCAGGGTCGACGTGCTGGAGATCGCCCAGCACAGCGGCGCCTTCGGCGGCCCGCTGCCAGATGCCGTGATGGCGCTCGCCCGCATGATCGCGAGCCTGCACGACGACGCCGGGAACATCACGCTCCGAGGGCTCCGGTCCTTCGAGTGGCCCGGTACACAGGTGACCGAGGAGGAGTTCCGCGAAGACGGGCGCGTGTTGCCCGAGGTCCGCCTGATCGGGTCGGGCACGATCGCCGATCGCACGATGTCCATTCCCGCGATCAACGTGCTCGCGTTCGAGGCACCCCGGGTGGCCGACGCGGCGAATCAGATCGTGCCGACCGCTCGCGCCGTGATCGGCCTGCGTCTCGCTCCGGGCGACGACGGCAATCGCGCCACCCGCATCCTCGCCGAGCACCTGCAGCGGGCGGCACCCTGGGGGGTGCGCGTCGCCGTCGAGCAGCACGAGCCGGGCGCCGGGTACCTCGTCGACGCTTCGTCGCCGGCCTCGAAGGCAGCGAAGGCCGCCCTCTCCGAGGCTTTCGCCGCGGAGGTCGTGGAGATGGGGTCGGGCGGCTCCATCCCCCTCGTCCCCATGCTGGCGGAGGCCTTCCCCGAGATCCAGGTGCTGATCTGGGGCCAGGGCGACCATCGCTCGAACTACCACTCCACCGACGAGAGCGTGGACCTCGGAGATCTGGAACGGATGGTCCTCACGGAGGCCCTGTTCATCGGGAGGCTCGCGGAGGGCGGTGCTAGGTTGGGGGGATGACCATCGATCCCACCGCTCCGGGGACCCCGTCGCAGGGCGGCGGCGGTCCCGACGTCGTCCAGGCCGTGCCCGTCGAGGATCGGACATCCGCCGCGACCGCCGAAGCTCCGGCGGAGGCCGGCCAGGAGACCATCACCGAGCCGGCCAAGCTGCTCCGCATCGCCTCCATGGTGCGCGAGCTCCTGGACGAGACCCGGCAGGCATCACTCGACGAAGCCGGCAGGCGCCGGCTCGCCGACGTCTACCATCGGGCGGTCGGCGAGCTCTCAGAGGTCCTCTCCGGTGACCTGAAGGAAGAGCTCGCCGGACTGGCGCCGCCGCTCGAGGGCGTGCCGACGGAATCGGAGATCCGGGTGGCACAGGCACAGCTCGTCGGCTGGCTGGAAGGGCTGTTCCACGGGATCCAGGCGGCGATGTTCGCTCAACAGGCGGCCGCTCGGGCACAGTTCGAGGAGCTCCGCCGCCGCGGTCTGCCTGGCCAGAACCCCTCGGCGCCCGACGGCCAGACCGAGGGTCCTCCGGCGCGCGGCGGCCAATACCTGTAGATCACTCCGCGGCCTCGTCCGTGGGAGGTCACGATGCATCGACGGCCGAGGCGTCGGCCTTGACGGGGCGTCTCGCCCCCGCCACGTCCTCCGAACCGCCACTCAACCGCTGGGCGAGGTACACAGGCAGCAGCGACAGCAGCATCACGAGTGCCGCGACGGCGTTGGCCTCCGGGCGGTTCCTGGGGAGTCGGATCGCGTTGAAGATCCATTTCGGCAGCGTCAGCTCCGAGCCGGACGTGAAGTTGGTGACGATGATCTCGTCGAACGAGAGGGCGAACGCTAGCAACCCACCCGCAACGAGAGCCGTGCCGATGGCGGGCAGCGTGACGTGGCGGAACGTCTGCCAGCCGTCGGCACCGAGGTCCATCGACGCCTCCACCAGCGATGTCGGCGTCCGTCGAAGACGAGCCACGACGTTGTTGAATACGACGACGATGCAAAACGTCGAATGTCCGATCATGATCGTCCACAGGCTGAAAGGGATCTCGAGAGTGTTGATGCCCGTTCGCAGCGCCATGCCTGTGATGATGCCCGGGAGAGCGATCGGCAGCACCAACAAGAACGACACGGCCTGGCGGCCGAAGAACGCGAAACGGTGCACGGCGAACGATGCGGCACTCCCGAGGGCGAGCGCGATCGCCGTCGCGACCGACGCGACCTTGATCGAGTTCCACAGCGACGACCGCATCTGCTCATCCCCGAGAGCCAGCTCGAACCATTTCGTCGTGAAGCCCTGGGGCGGCCATGCCTGGGCCACGCTGTCGTTGAACGCGTAGATGACCACCACCACCAGCGGCACGTACAGGAACACCAGCGTGACAATTGTGCCGAGCACGACGGCGAGCCGAGTGCCCCGCGGCTCCACGGACCAGGCCATCTACAGTGCCTCGAACGCGCCGAGCCTGCGCGCGATGAACAGATACACGGCCATGATCGCGATCGGCACCATGGCGAAGGCGGCCGCGAACGGCAGGTTGTTCGCCACCCCGACGCTGTCGTAGATCACGTTGCCGATGAACTTCGTGTTGCCCACGAGGATGGGTGCGATGTAGTCGCCCAACGTGAGGGAGAACGAGAAGATCGAGCCGGCTACGATTCCCGGCAGAGCGAGCGGCCAGACCACTTTCCGAAGGGTCGTCCATCCCTTGGCTCCGAGGTCGCTCGACGCCTCGAGAAAGGATTCGGGCACTCGCTCGAGCGCCGCATACACGGGGAGCAAGACGAACGGCAGCCACAGGTATGTGAATGTCAGCCAGATCGACCACAGGGAGTTCCCGATACCCGGCGATGGGATCCCCACGGTGTCGAGGATCGACTCCAGAAGTCCCGCGGGCGACGTGATCGTCTGCCAAGCGAACGCTCGGATCAGATAGCTGGTCCACAGTGGCATGACCACGGCGACGAGCAAGGCTGATCGCACCCTCGGAGAGGCCACACGCGCTGCGAAATACCCGATCGGGGCGGCGAGAACGATATCGGCGATCGTCACCACCGACGCGATCCACACCGTGCGCAGGGTGATCGTCCGGTAGACCGGGGAAGACCAGAGCGTCTGGAAGTTCTGGAGGCTCCAATCCTTCACGATCTGCCCAGTGAGCGAATCGACCGTCCAGAAGGCGTTCACCAACAGGAGGACGAGTGCCCCCAGGTAGAACACGGCGAGCCACCCGAGCGGCGGCAGCAGCGTCAGGGCGAGCCGTATCCTCGGATGGCGATGCAGCGTCGCTCCGAGCCCAGACCCGGACGACGATCGGGCGGTATCGACGTCAACCATCTGATGTGACGGGTCGGGCGACCGACAGGCGCCCGACCCTCGTAGAGTGCTTACGCTCCCCTGATCTCAGTCCACTTCTGCGACCAGACCGAGTAGTCCTGGCACACGGCACCGCGATCATCACCGCAGTCGGTCACCGGCGTCTTCCAGAGGTGGAGCGAATCCAGGAACGCAGCGTCGCCGCAGTACCCGTACCGAACCGTGTCGGCGAGGGCCGCCGAGCCCTTGCCGTAGGCCTTGTCGAGTCGCTTCTTGAGGACCGGACAGGAATCGACGTTGCTGCCCGCCGCCCCGTAGTAGTCGGCGACCTCTGCCTGCACGTCTGGCGTCATCGACCACTTCATCCACTCGAGCATGCAGTTCGGGTTCGCGGCTTCCGACGACATCATCCACGTGTCGGCCCACCCGGTCATGCCCTCGGTGGGTTCTATGGGCTTGACCGGAGCGTCGATCTCCGAGTAGCTCAGGTTAATGGGCCAAGCGGTCCCGGCCACCATGCTGCCGTCCACGAACCCGTCGATCTCGATCGTGTAGGTGCCCCAATACTTGTCGATCATCTGACTCTGCCCCTTCAGCAGCTCCACCGCGGCGTTCAGCTGTTCCTCGGTCAGCTCGTAGGGGTCGGTGATGCCGAGATCCGGCTGATGGGTCATGAGGTACAGCGCCGCGTCGGCGATGTAGATCGGGAAGTCATATGCGGTGATGCTGCCCGCATACGGATTCGCCTGGCCATTGAGCTCCGTCTCGAATACGACATCCCAACTGGTCGGGGCCGGCTTCACCTCCTGCGTGTTGTACATGAGGAAGTTCGGCCCGTACATGTACGGGGTGCCGTACACGGTGTCGTCAACGACGTAGTGGCTATTGTTCGTGCCCGTCTCGGGCTGCAGCGGGTCGATCACGCTCGCGAAGTCCGGGAATAGGGCGGGGTCGATCGCCGAGACCGCACCCGAGGCGATCAGCCGGTTCGAGGAGTCGCCCGACGCCGAGACGCCGTCGTAGGCACCGGCCTGCTGGGTCATCAGGTTGAACATCTCGTCGGAGCTGTCGGCGTACTTCACCGAGACCTTGCAGCCGGTCGCGTCTTCGAACGGCGTCACCCAGTCGTAGGACTCATAACCCGCGGTGGTGCCGTCCTCGGTGTAGCCGACCCACGCGATCAGGTTCAGCTCGCCCTCGGTCTCGCCGATCGTGTCGACGACCGCGGGACCCTCGCTCGGCGTCGCCGTATCGCCCGTGCCGCCGCCCTCGTCGCTCCCACACGCGGCGGCGACGAGCACCACCGCCCAGAGCGCGGCGAACAACCGGAAGCGCTTCCTCATGCCTGCCCCTCCTCCTGGTCCGAGAATCCCTCTGACGCACCGGTGGCAGCTTCCACCGGGCGGTTGTTGCTTCGGCGCCACACGAGCCGCACGACGTGGCCGCGCACCTTCAGCGCCTCCATCGATGACGTGGTCAAGTTCTGCTGCATGACCACGAGCGACCCCCCCACCTCCAGGTCGACGATATACCGGGTCACTGCGCCGAGGTAGACAACCTCACGCACGGTGCCGGTTGCCGTGCAGTCGTCAGCAGGCACCTCGTCCTCAGATCCGACGATCGCGATCTTCTCCGGGCGGATCGTAAACGCATGTTCGACTCCGGTGAGCGCGCGAGCTGCCTCGCCCCCGAGCACGTTGGACACGCCGACGAATCCCGCCACGAAGGCCGTGGCGGGGCGCTCATAGACGTCGGCCGGCGACCCCACCTGCTCGACGTGGCCGCGGCTGAAGACGGCCAAGCGATCGCTCATCGTGAGCGCTTCTTCCTGGTCGTGGGTGACGTAGATGAACGTCAGCCCGACCTCGTGCTGGATCTGCTGCAGTTCGATCTGCATCTGCTGACGCAGCTTGAGATCGAGGGCCCCGAGCGGCTCGTCGAGCAGGAGCACCTTGGGGCGCAGGACGAGAGCCCTCGCCAAGGCCACCCTCTGCCGTTGCCCGCCTGAGAGGTTCCCGGGCTTGCGATCGCCGAGATCCCCCAGTCGCACCATCTCGAGTGCCTCGGCGGCCCGGGCGTTGCGGTCACGCTTGCCAACTTTGGCGACCATCAAGCCGTACCCGACGTTCTCCATGACCGTCATGTGCGGAAAGAGAGCGTAATCTTGGAACACTGTATTCACGTCGCGTTGGTAGGGCGGCAGCGAGGAGACGTCCCTCCCGCCGAGCAGGACCCGTCCCTCGGTCGGCCGCTCGAACCCGGCGATCATGCGCAGGCAGGTGGTCTTGCCGGAGCCCGACGGCCCGAGCAACGAGAAGAACTCGCCTTCCCGGACGTCGAGGTCGACGCCGTCGACGGCGACGACGTCGCCGAAGCGCTTGACGATGCCTTCGAGGCGCACGGCGGCCTCGCCGTCGCGCGTCGGTGCCCCGCGTTCGGCCACGGCGGCTTCGCTCATCCGTTTCCCCCCCATCCGACGGACCCCCCTGCGGAACCCGCACATCTTGACCGCGGATCAGCCCTGTCGCAACACAGGCGGTGCGGCGTGCCCGGCTCGCTCGCGCACGAGTCCGGCGAGGCCGGCGGTGAGCTCTCCGATGACGCCGGGACCGCCGTACACGAACGCGCTGTAGATCTGGACCGTCGTCGCGCCGGCGTCCAGGCACGTGAGGACGTCGGCGGCGGTGAACACCCCGCCGCTCGCGTTGATCGCCATGGCGCCCCCGGTCGCGTCGTACACCTCGCTCACGATGCGGGCGGTGTGCGGCCACATGGCGCGGCCTGAGAGGCCCCCGCGCCCGACCGAGAGCCGGTCGTCGGCGACGAGGCGCGTGTTCGAACACGTGAGCCCGTCGGCCCCGGCTTCCTGCGAGAGGCGAGCGAGCGTGAGCACCACCTCTCGTTCCGTCGCCGAGACGAACGGCGGAAGCTTGACGAACAACGGCTTGTCCATGCGGCGGCGGAGCGCGCCGACGAGGGCTCGGAGCTGCGACTCGTTGTCGCGGTCGCGACCCCACGACACGTTGGGGCAGCTCGCGTTCAGCTCCACGCCGTCGACGAGCGGTCCCAGGAGGTCCATCGACGAGATCGCATCGTCGATGGCCTCGTCCGCGATGCTCACCATCCGAAGGGCCGAGCTCGGAGTCGGCCGGGCACGGAGATGGGTCGCTACCGCCTCGGCGCCGGGATTGGGCAGGCCCATCGCGTTCACCATCGAACGGCGAGCCGGAGACCGGGCGATGCGGGGCGACGGGTTGCCGGCCCGGGCGGCCCTCGTCACCGTGCCTCCGACGACGTAGCCGAAGCCCAGCTCCGCCAACGCATCGAGATGCCGGCCAGCCTTGTCGAACCCTGCGGCGAGGCCGATCGGGTTCCTGAGGGGTAGGCCGGCGAGGCTGGTCTCCAGCACGGGATCGATCACGGCTCCACCCAAGCGCCGCCACGGCAGCGGCAACGACAGCGCCGCGCCGGCGGCTCGATGGGCCGCCTCGGGCGGGAGGGAGAGGAAGACGGGACGTCCGATCGCCCGATACCAGCGCCCGCGCGTCCCCATCCCCTCCATCATGCCATCATGCTGGCGATGCCCACCCAGCCGGCGACGTCCGACGACCTGGCCCGGCGCTTGATCGAGGCCTCGGAGCTCCACGGCGATTTCGTGCTCTCGTCGGGGCAGCGCTCGACCGTGTACTTCGACAAGTTCCGGTTCCTCACGAGCCCCGAACTGCTCCGGGACCTGGCACGCGAGGTCTCGGGACTCCTGCCCGCGACCGTGGACCACCTCGCGGCGCCCGAGGGCGCCGCCACGCTGCTGGTCGCAGCGGTCTCGCTCGAGACAGGCCTGCCGGTCGCCGTCGTGCGGAAGGAACCCAAGGCCTACGGCACGATGTCGCAGGTGGAGGGACACGCGCCGGCGGGCGCCCGCGCCTGTCTGATCGAGGACGTCAGCACGACCGGACACCAGGTCCGACGCGCCGCCGAGGTGCTGCGTGAAGCCGGGGTGCGTGTCGAACGCATCGTGCTCGCGATCGACCGGGGTGGCGCCGAGCATCTCCGTTCCGCCGGATACGACGTCGCTGCGGTGGTCACGCTGGATCTCCAGGAGGAGCCGGCCGGCTAGCGGCCGCCGCCGCGAGCGACCTTCAGGCGCGAACGCAGCGCCAGATGTGCAGGTCCCACAGGAGCCGGCTTCCGCGCTGGTGGAGCTTGAGGAGCCCTTCCTTCATGAGCCGCGCGGTGGCCGCCGCCTTCGCCACGAGGTCGGGAAGCGGGAACGTGCGCTCGAGCACGGGCTCGATGTTGTCGCCGAACACCCGGCGAGCCGCCGCGAGGATCGCGTTCTCGTCCTGCAGGGTGCCCGTCGGCAAGAAGAGGCGCCCGCCTGGCGCGAGGGTGTCGCCGATCGTCTCGAGCAGCTTGAGGGGCAGCTCGGCGCCGGTGGGTCCGCCTGCCGGGATGTCCTGGAACCACCCCGACACGGCGGCGAGGTCGTCGGGGATGCCCGAGACGTCGCCGATCAGGACGGAGGCCCGAACGTCGCGCATCGGCTCGAGCAGGTCGCCCTGGCGGAACTCGCACACGTCGCTCAGCCCGAGGCGCTCGGCGTTGCGCGCGGCCATCTCGACCGCGGGGCCCGACAGGTCGCAGCCGTACACCTTGGAGGCCCCGAGCTTGGCCGCCACGAAGGCCAGGACGCCGCTGCCACACCCCACGTCGATCACCGTGTCGCCGGATTCGATCTCGAGGGCGTCGGCGAGGGTCTTGCTCGTGCTCGTGGGGCTGAAGACGCCAGGGCGAACGAGCAGCGAGAACGGGCCGGTGCGCCCCTTCCAGCCGATCTCGCTCGTTTCCACCTGGGTCATCTGGCGCACAATCTACACGGCGGAACGGGGGCTCGGCTAGACGACGGGGGGGTCGAAGACCACGCCCTGGCCCGGCACCAGCTCTCCGCGATCCACCGAGGCGGCGTCGGCCTCGAGCCTGTCGCGGAGCGCGATCGTGGCGATGCCGAGGTGCCCGTCGGGGTAGGCGCCGATCCTGCGGGAGGCCCGTCGGAGCAGCGTCTTCGCGCCGTGCGCGTTCCCCCGCTGCAGATGCACGTATCCCGCCCCCATCTGCGACAGCCCCTTGAAGAGCTCGGCATCGGCGGTGCCGCGGGCCTGCTTCCAGGCCGTCTCCCACGCTTCGTGAGCCGGGAAATACCGGCCTGCACGCACGTGCTCGCGGCCGAGCCGGTCGTTCTCGGCGAGGCTCAGGGAGTCGTAGTCCTCGAGCTCGAGCTCGTTCTCGGCGGCCCAGTCGAGCGGACGCCCAAGGCGGTCACGCGGTCGCTCCGGCTTCTGACGGGTGGGACTCGGCACCCCGGTCTTGCCGGACGCCTCGGGCAGATCTGGCATGGGCCTCATGCTACCCGGGCAGCCCCGTCCGGACTCGCGATCGTGCCGATACGCGTGCGGGGTGCGGGTGCGAAGCCTGCGCTAGCGTCTATGCCGTGGACCGGTTCGACTGCATCGTGATCGGCGGGGGGGCGATGGGCACCTCGGCGGCACTCGAGCTGGCTCGCCGCGACCGGGAGACCCTGCTGCTCGAGCGATTCACGTTCGGTCACGCGAACGGGAGCTCGGGGGGGTCGACGCGCATCTTCCGATTCGCCTACCACCGGGAAGGATACGTGCGGCTCGCGGTCCGGGCCCGCGATGCCTGGCGGGACCTCGAGACCGAATCCGGCGAGGAGCTGCTACGTGTGACGGGTGGGATCGACGTCGGACCGGCGGCGCTCGCCCGCGCCGATCTGCTCGAAGCCACCGGGCTCCCGGTCGAACGGCTCCGGGCGTCGGAAGCCGCCGAGCGCTGGCCGGCCCTGCGGCTGCCCGCCGAAGCCGACGTCGTCTTCCAGCCCGATGGGGGCGTGCTGCGCGCCGCGCCGACGGTGATGGCGCAGGCACGGCTCGCGGAGGCGACGGGCGCGACGCTGCGGCACGAGACCGTCGTGACGACGATCGCGCCCGCCGGCGACCAGGTCGAGCTGGGCACCCTCGCGGGTGATCGATACGTTGCGCCGGTCGCCGTCGTCGCCGCGGGCGCGTGGGCCGGCCCCCTGCTCGCGGGGGCGGGCGTCGACGTGCCGCTGCGGCCGAACCTCGAGCAGTCGACCTACTTCGAGTTCGGAGACGACCGCACCAGGGCCCCGACCGTGATCGACTGGCTCACGGACGAGCGTCAGCCTCCCTACCTCGTGCCCGACCCGTGGGAACCGGGCGCGTTCAAGGTCGGGCTGCACATGGCGGGACCCGCGACCGATCCCGACGACCGAAGCTTCGATCCGGACCCGGAACGCGTGCGGCGAGCGACCGAGTACGTGGCCACCCACGTGCCGGAGGCCCGGGCCACCGGACGGACCGACACGTGCCTCTACACGATCACCCCCGACGAGGATTTCGTGCTCGATCGGGTGGGACCGATCGTCGTTGCCTCGCCCTGCAGTGGACACGGGTTCAAGTTCGCGCCGTTGTTCGGCACCGCCCTCGCCGACCTCGCTACCGGGACCGAGCCCTCGTTCGACCTGTCCCCCTTCCGCATCGACCGGCCAGCGCTCGCGCGCCGCTAGCCTCCCTCGGCGAGCGCCTCCAGCGCCGACCGCAACAGCTCGTCGGTCCGATCGCCGAGCCGGCGCCGGGTCCGGGTCTCGAGCACCTGCACCGCCCGCCTGAACTCGGTCGCGCACCGCCGGCCGGGCGCCGTCAGGCGGACGAGTTTCGCCCGGGCATCGGACGGATCCGGCACCCGCCGCACGTACCCCCACGCCTCCAGGTCGTCGACGACTTGCATCATCGACTGCTTCGTGACGCCGGCGCGGCGCGCCAGGCCGCTGAGGGTCGTCCCGGCGCGGCGGTCGACGTGCAGGAACACCGCCCCGTGACGAGGCCGGACGTCGGCGTAGCCCCGCTCCGAGAGCGAGATGACGAGGTCGGCGGCCATCGCCCGGTGAGCGAGGAGGAGCAGGGTCGTGAGATCGGGCGCTCGGTCCATGCCCGATTATGCTCGTCGTCGTGACCGAGCCAGCGATGCCGCCCGAGCACGCTCGCACGAAGCGCATGCTCCCCGAGCTCCTGGCGGTCAGACGCCGCATGCACCGCCGTACATCGGCGCTCGTGCCTCATGCGGGACCGGTCGACGGGGAACAGACCACGGGCACCGGCAAAGCGGGAACGCTCCGCGCCGCCATCTTCGGCGTGAACGACGGACTGGTGTCCAACGCCGCTCTGATCATGGGGTTCGCGGGGGCCGACCAGTCACGCTCGGTCATCGTGCTCGCGGGCATCTCCGGCCTGCTAGCCGGCGCCTTCTCGATGGCCGCCGGCGAGTACGTCTCGATGCGGGTCCAGCGCGAGATGCTCGAACGCATGCTGCACCTCGAGGCGCACGAGCTGGGGAGCGACCCCGAGTCCGAGCAAGCCGAGCTCGCCGAGATCTACGAGCGGAAGGGGGTGCCGGCCGACCTGGCCGGGGCGCTCGCAGCCGCGCTCTCGAAGGATCCGGCCGTGGCCCTCGATACGCATGCCCGGGAGGAGCTCGGGATCGATCCCGACGAGGGCCTGGGCTCGCCGTGGGCAGCGGCAGTATCGTCGTTCGCCACTTTCGCGCTCGGCGCGCTGGTTCCCCTCGTGCCGTTCCTGTTCCTCGAAGGCGGCCCGGCCACGAACGCATCCGCGGTCCTCACCGGCCTCGCGCTGCTCGGCGTCGGGGCCACGACGGCCAGGGTCACGGGGCGCTCCCCGGTGGCCGCGGCCCTGCGCCAGTTCGCCATCGGCGCCTCTGCCGCCATCGTGACCTACGCGATCGGCCTCGCGCTCGGGGTGAGCGTGGTCGGATGAGCGGGCCGGCGGCCGCTGCCGTCACGGTGCGCGAAGCCCGCCCTGACGAGCACGAGGAAGTCGGCAGGATCACCGTCGCCGCCTATCGCGAGTTCGTCCGCGACGGCGACGCCGATTGGCACGAGTACCTGGAGACGATCGCCAACGTCGAGGGGCGCGCCGATCGCACCACGATCCTGGTGGCCGTCGACGCCGGTCGCATCGTGGGAAGCGCAACCCTCGAGCTGTTCGACCGGGTCGAACGAGACGACGACCCCCCACTCCACCCCGATGAGGCGCACATCCGCATGCTGGGCGTCCATCCTTCGGCACGACGGCTCGGCGTCGCCCGAACCCTGATCGATGCTTGCTTCGAACGATCGGCGGCGGCCGGCAAGACGTTCATGACCTTGCACACGACCTCGCGCATGACGGCGGCGCAGGCGATGTACGAGACCCTCGGATTCCAGCGGCTCGCGGACCGGGTCTTCCCCGACGGCTTCGTGCTCCTGACCTACCGGCGAGAGATCGAGCGCTGAGCGCCGGAACCGGGGTGCAGCCCGGCCTGGGCCGGCGCATCGCGTCAGGCGGCGCCCGAGCCGCTCTCCGAGCGCACGACCTCGCCGCTCGCGAGGATCACGCCGTCCTCGCACTCGGCCTGGATCAGCCCGCCGCGGAACTGTTGCTCGTAGAGGCGCGCGTACAGCCCACCGCGTTCGAGGAGCTCGTCGTGCGTCCCCTGCTCGACCAGCCTGCCCAGGTCGACCACGAAGATCACATCGGCCTTCAGGATCGTCGAGAGGCGGTGGGCGATCGCGATCGTCGTTCGGCCCTCCATCAAAGGCTCGAGGGCTGCCTGCACGAGCCGTTCGTTCGTCGTGTCGAGCGAGGACGTCGCCTCGTCGAGGATCAGGATGCGCGGGTCCTTCAGGATCACGCGCGCGATCGCGAGGCGCTGCTTCTCGCCGCCCGACAGCTTGTAGCCGCGCTCGCCGACGACCGTGTCGTAGCCTTCGGGCAGCTCGGCGATGCGGTCGTGGATGTTCGCGGCGCGAGCGGCGGCATCCAACTCCTCCTGGGTCGCGTCGGGACGTCCGTACAGCAGGTTCCGCCGGATCGTCGTGTGGAACAGGTATGTCTCCTGCGTGACCACGCCGATGTTGTCACCGAGTGACTCGAGCGTGACGCCCCGCACATCGTGTCCGTCGATCGTGACCGAGCCCTCCTGCACGTCGTAGAGGCGAGGGACCAAGTAGGTGATCGTGGTCTTGCCCGCTCCGCTCGGACCGACCAGAGCCGCGAGCTGCCCGGGTTCGATCCGCATCGAGACGCCGTCGAGCGTCCATGCGCGCGCGGCCCCGTTCGCGGCCGCGACGTCGGTCGGGGAGACCGGCGTCTCGGGCTCGTCGAGTGGGTCCTCGTACCGGAATCGCACGTCGCGCAACTCGACAGCGCCTCGAACCTCCGCTGGATCGAGCGTGATGGCGTTCGGCGAGTCCTCGATGTCGTGGCGGAGGTCGAGGTACTCGAAGATGCGATCGAACAGAGCGAGCGAGGAGTGCACCTCGGTCGAAACCTGCAGCATCGAACCGATCGGGAAGAACAGCCGTGACTGCAGCGTGGTGAACGCCACGATCGTGCCCGCCTGGATCGCCGTCGATCCATCGGAGATCTGCCAGCCCGACACCAAGTACACCAACGCCGGCGTGATCGAGAAGAAGGTGCCGACGATCGCGAAGAACGACCGCCCGATCATCGTCTGCCGGATCTGTAGCCCAGTGAGACGGACGTTCTCTTCGCGGAACCGACCGATCTCGTGGCGCTGGCGACCGAACGACTTCGACAACAGGATCCCGCTCACCGACAGCGTCTCCTCGGTGATGGCGGTCAGGTCGGCGAGAGTCTTCTGGGTGCTGGCCGCCACCTCGCGGCGCGCGCGGCCGACCTTGACCGTGAGCCACAGGAACAGTGGGAGCAACGCCAGCGAGAGGAGCGTCAGCGGCACGGACAGCACCAGCATTGCGATCAGGGTGCTGATGATCGTGACGACGTTCGAGAGCACGTTCGACGCCGTGTCGGTCACGACCGATTGCACGCCGCCGACGTCATTGGACAGGCGCGACTGGATCTCGCCCGTCCTGGTCGCGGTGAAGAACCGCAACGGCATGTGTTGGAGGTGGGCGTATAGGGAATTCCGCAGGTCCTGCATCACATGCAGCCCCACCTGGTTGGCCCAGTAGGTCTGGCCGATGCCGATGACGCTGGTGACGACGGGCACCGCGATCATGAGGCCGACGTAGCGATAGAGCAGGGGAAGGTTCGGGCACGCCTCACCGCCGCATGAGCCGTCGGTGCCGAACAAGGCGTTGTCGAAGACCTTGGCGATCAGGAGCGGGTTGACCACGCCGAGGCCCGAGGTCAACGCGATCGCGACCGCGACCAGACCGACGGTCCGTTTGTACGGCCGAAACGTCTCGATCACGCGTCGGACGGTCGCCCGATCGACTGGCCGCTCGTCCTCGGTCGAGGTCGGCACGGCGAAGAACCCTCGGTGACGGCCCATGCCCTCCAGGATACGCGGGGCATCGCGAGCGACCAGAGCCGGCGATGCCCGCCGGGCAGGCTACGCGACGGAGCGACCGAGCGAGCGGGCGCGCGCCAGCACGGCGTCCATCATCGGCTCGGTGAGCCGGCCGGTGAACGTGTTCTGCTGGCTCGGATGGAAGCAGCCGACCAGCGTGTAGGGCCCGACCAGGGCCTCGACGCCGTGGCCGAAGTGCGGTCTGGGCCGGGCCGGGTACCCCAGAGCGGACAACGCGCGCAGCCCGCCCGCCCACGCGAAGGACCCGAGAGCCACGATCACGCGGAGACGGTCGAGTTCCAGGATCTCGCGCTCGAGGAACGGAAGGCATCGATCGCGTTCCTCGGGCGTCGGTTTGTTCGTCGGAGGCGCACACCGGTTCACCGCCGCCACGTAGGCTCCGCGGAGCCGCAGTCCGTCATCGACGCTCACGCTCGTGGGCTGGTTCGCCAAACCGACCCTGTGCATCGAGGCGAAGAGGAAGTCCCCGGACCGGTCGCCCGTGAAGATGCGCCCCGTGCGGTTGCCGCCGTGCGCGGCGGGGGCCAGGCCGAGCACGAGCACGGCGGCCCGGGCGTCGCCGAACCCTGGCACGGGCCGACCCCAATACGGCTGGTCGGCGAACCGAGCGACCTTCTCGCGCGCCACGCGCTCGCGCCACTCGACGAGGCGCGGGCACGCTCGACATCCGATCACGTCGTGCTCGATCTCCGCCAGGGCTCGCGCGGTCACGCGGGCACCGCGCCATGTGCCGCGAGCCAGTCGTCGTACCCTCCCGGTGAGGCGAACGCCCGCCCGTCGCGCACCTCGATGATGCGGTCGGGGATGCGGTCGAGCAGGTAACGGTCGTGGCTGATCACGATCACCGTGCCGTCGTAGGTCTCGAGCGCCGACTCGAGCACCTCCATCGAATCGATGTCGAGGTGGTTCGTCGGCTCGTCCAGCAGCAGGCAGTTCGCGCCCGACAGCATCAGCAGACAGAGCTGCAACCGCGTGCGCTCGCCGCCGGAGAGAGTGCCGACCGGCTGGCGCATCTGGTCGTAGCGGAACAGGAACCGCCCGAGCAGTGAGACCGCCTCGTCCTCGTACATCGGCTTCATCTCGCGGACCAACTCGATCGGCGTGCGATCGGGCGGCTCGGTCTCGTGCCCCTGCGCGAGGTAGCCGAACCGGACCGATGGTCCCGCCCATCGTTCTCCCTCGTCGACGTCGCGCAGACCGGCGAGCACCGAGCCGAGCACCGACTTCCCCGCGCCGTTCGCCCCGATCACGCCGACCCGCTCGCCCCGGAACACCTGCATGGAGCAGCCCAACAGCACGGGTTCGCCGTCGAACCCCACGGTGATGTCTCGGAGCTCTACGATCTTGTTCCCGCCCCGTTCCGCGCTCCGCATCTCGAGCGCGATCTTCCGCCGTTCGAAGACGGGCTTGTCGACCTTGTCCATGCGGTCGATCTGGCGCTGCATGTTGTGGGCCTGCGTGATGTGTCGCTTGTTGACGACGATCCGCGCCCAGTTCTCGAACCGACGGACGGCTTCCTCGAGTCTGGCGATCTCCTTCTGCTGGGTGACGTAGAGCTGCTGCTGTCGTTTCATCGCGATCTCCTTCGCGACCGCGTACGCCGAGTAGTTGCCCGGCCACATCGTTACCCTTCCCCCGTCCAGCTCGGCGACGCGTGACACCGTCTCGTCGAGCAGGTACCGATCGTGCGAGACGGTGACGACGGCACCGGGGAACTCCCCCACGATCGCCTCGAGCCGCGCCCGCCGGTCCGCGTCGAGGTGGGTCTCGGGCTCGTCGAGCAGTAGCAAGCCAGGCTGGCGGATCAGGCAGGCTGCCAGTGCGACGAGCTTCCGTTGCCCACCCGACAGGGCGCTCGTTGGCAGGGCGAGGTCGTCGTCGTCGAGACCGAGCGAGGCGAGCAGGGCCCGTGCCTCGCCGGCGAGCCCGGGGCCGCCGATCTCGACCCACCGACCCAACAGCGCCTGCTGGCGTGTCAGCGCCCGGTCCATGCGATCGAGGTCGGCGACCACGTCGGGCCTCGCGAGCTCCACTTCCACGGCGCGGAGCTCCGCATCGAGCTCCGCGACATCGGGGCGGGCCGCCGTGACCGTCTGCTCCGCCGTCCGATCGTCGCCGTCGACGTGTTGCTCGAGGTAGGAGACGACGAGCCCCTTCCGCCGGACGACGTCACCCGCGGTGGGCGCCTCGTCGCCCCGCAGGATCCGCAGCATCGTGGATTTCCCGGCTCCGTTCGGCCCCACGATGCCGATCCGCGCCCCTTCGGGCACGTCGAGGTCGGCTCCCTGCAGCACGGGCCACGAGCCGAAGGACTTCTCCACCCCGACGAGGCTGACGACGGTCATCGTGCGAGCACGATACGAGAGCCCGGCCGAGGAGTCCGCTCAGCGGGGCGGGAACGAGCCGGTGAGGACCCGGAGGGAGACGGAACCGGGCTCGGCGTCGAGCCAGCGCTCGATCGCCTCCTTCCGCCCGGGCCATTCCTCGAGCACCATCGAGAACCACGCGGTATCGCGATTGCGCCCCTTCACGATCATGTGCGCCCGGAAGACACCCTCGAAGACGAACCCGAGCCGTTCCGCCGCCGCGCGCGACCGCTCGTTCAGCGCGTCACACTTCCATTCCACCCGCCGGTAGCCCCACGAACCGAAGGCTTCGCGCAACACCAGGTACGCGGCTTCGGTGTTCGCCCGCCCGCGCTGGGCGGATCGCACGTACCAGATGTGCCCCAGCTCGAGCCGTCGCATCACCGGATCGATGTTCAGCAGGCTCACGACGCCGACCGGCTCTCCCGTGGTCCGGTCGACGACCGCGAAGAACGATGGGTCGGACGAGGCCGCATTCGCGGAGAGCCATGCGTGCATCTCCTCGAGGCCGTCGAAGGGGCCATAGGCCAGGTACGTCCAGATCACGTCGTCATCGGACTCCGCGTGCGAGCGCTCGTACAACGAGGACGCATGGGCGTCGGGGTCGAGCGGCACCAGGTCGATGAACCGCCCGGCGATCGGCGCCCGCGGCGGCGTCACCGCCGGCGGCCCTTCGACGCGTTCGCCCAGCGGGAGGGCGCGCCGCTCGGTCATCGGGCCGACACCCGGAGTGACCGGAACCGCTCCGCGGCTGCCCGGAACGGCTCCAACGGATCCAGCAACTCCTCGACCGCCCAGATCAGGCCCTCGAACCCGGCGAGGTCCGGGGCCTCCTCGCGGAACCGTCGCGCTCGAACGAGCGCCTCCGCGATGCCCGCGTCGCACGCGGACCACTCGCGTTCGATCGCCGGACTCCTCCACGCCTGCATCGCTCCGCGCGCTCGCTCGAGGTGTCCCTCGAACACCGCGAGGGCGTCCGGCAACGGCCGGCCGGGCAGCCGCGTCGTCGGCATCACCTCGGTCAACGCCTCCTTCGCCGGCTCGATCTCGGCGAGCACACGAACGAACGCCTCGTAGGGCGCCTCGAGCCCGGCCGGGAGCCGCTTCCGCCGGAGGATGGTCACGAATCTCTCCCTTGACTGAACGCCCATTCAGGCCATAGGGTGGCTTCCACGCAGGAAATGGCGTGTCGTCGGACGCGGTGGGGGTGACCGATGATTGAGCCGAGATTCAGACGTGACCCGCGGGACACCTGGTGGATCGAGCACGCGCGATGCATCGGCGAGGACCCCGAGCTCTTCTTCCCCGTCGGCACCTCGCGTGAGGCGGCCGAGCAGACGGCGCGGGCGATCGCGGTCTGTCTCGAGTGTCCCGTCCGGGTGGATTGTCTAGCCTGGGCGCTCGACTCCTGCCAGGACACGGGTGTGTGGGGAGGACTCGGTGAAGAGGACCGCCGCGAGATCAGGCGGGCCCGCCGGCGCTCGGCGGCCGCCGCGGTGGCGGCGCCGGTCGAGGAGCTCGTCGCCGTGGGCTGATCGGCGGTGATCGGGCGGGCGATCGGGCGCACCGTCACAGCCGGCTGGAGGGGCACAGCGGCTCCACCGGACACTCGGCACATCTCGGCTTCTTCGCTTGGCAGATCGCTCGCCCGTGGTCGATCAGCACATAGCTGAACGTGAACCAATCCTTCTTCGGCACGAGGCGCATCAGGTCCTGCTCGATCTTGTCGGGGTCGGTCTGGTCGCTGAAGCCGAGCCGGTTCGAGACCCGCCGCACGTGCGTGTCGACCGCGATGCCCTCGACCTTCCCGAAAGCGTTCCCCATCACGATGTTGGCGGTCTTCCTGGCGACGCCGCGCAAGGTCATCAGGTCCTCCATCGTGCCGGGCACCTCCCCGCCGTAGACGGTGACGATGCGCTCGCACGCCGCACGGATCGAGGTTGCTTTCTGATTGAAGAAGCCGGTGGGGCGGATATCAGCCTTCAGCTCCTCCTCGGGCACGGCGAGGTAGTCGGCGGCCGATCGATACTTCCGGAACAGCGTCGCCGTGACTTCGTTCACCTTCTCGTCGGTGCACTGCGCCGACAAGATCGTCGCCACCAGGCACTCCAGCGGGTTCGAGAACTCCAGCGCCACCCGCGCGTCGGGATACACCTTCTCCAGGCGACGGATCACGACCGGGGCACGGTCTTCGAGCGGCGACGATCGCGTCAGCTTCGTGCGGGCGGCCATGACCCTCACGATACCGAGGCACGCGACGCGAGGCGGGCTACGACCCGATCGCGAGCGGAAGCTCGAACGCGTCGCCGTCGCGGTAGCTGGCGAACACGCCGTCGCGCCGCACGTGCACGCCTCCCAGGCCTCGCACCACCCACCGATCGTCGTCGCCGAGCATGGCCGTCTCCTCGTCGATGCCCACCAGGACCTGCCCGTCGACGATTGACGACACGATGAACGCCGTCGCGCCGGGCACCCAGGCGTCGATCACGTTCCAATGAGGCGCGAACAGGATGCCGCGCACGATGCCGAGGCCGGGCTTGAAGATCCCGTCGAGGTCCTCGCTGTCGCTGTCGTAGGTCGACTCCGTCAAGCACGCCACGCCCGCGCTGCACCCCGCGTACCCCATGCCGCGGGCCAGACCCGCCAGCAGCGCCTCGCAGACCACGGTGCCTCGCACGACATCGGCGAGGTGGGCCGGATTGCCTCCTGAGAGGTAGGCGACCGAGGCATCCCGCAGTCGTTCGGCGAGATCCGATCGATCGGCGTCGACTCGCGTCCGCACCGGCACCACCTCGGCATGCACGCCGAGCGACGCGAAGTGCTCGACCCCTTTACGGCCCCAATCGTCGAAGACCTCGTCCCCCTCGCGCGAGGACGCCGTCGGAAGGATCGCGATTCGTCCGTCCCCGGTCGCGCGTTCGAGCAGCCATCGATCGGCGGCCTCTGACCACGGCTCGAACTCGCCCGACCCGAGGAGGGCCCACGGCGTCATCGCAGCTCGTCCGGTCGCAGCTCGTCTGGTCGCAGCTCGCGGTCGAGCCGGCGCCCCATGTCTGCGGTGACCTCGAGCAGCGCCTCGACGTCGCCGGCCTCGGTCCGGTAGTTGACGATGCATGAGCGCAGGCAGAACCGACCCCCGAGCACCGCGTTGGAGCAGAACACCTGACCACCGAGCTGGATCTCCGTCATGATGCGCTCGTTCAGCGTGTCCAGGTAGGCCTCCGTCCCCTCGCTTCCCTCACGCCGGGGCAGTCCTTGAGGCACGAAGCGGAAGCATGTGATCGAGAGGCCGACGGGGGCCATCAGCTCGAACTCCTCGTGCTCGGTGACGAGGTCGCCGAGGTAGCGGGCAAGGGCCGCGTCGTGGGCGATGCGCCTCGCGTAGGCGGCGCGACCGTGCGCCAACAGCGAGATCCAGACCCGCAACGACCAGAAGCCGCGGCTGAAGTTCGGCGAATGACGACCGAGGTCGATGCCCCAATCCGTGTGCGCCTCGTCCTTCACGATGTAGGAGACGTATTCGGGGTCGAAGGCGCCCCGCAACAGCTCCATGTCGCGGACGAGCACGCACCCGCCGCTCAGCGGCGTGTACAACCACTTGTGGGGATCGAACGCGATCGAGTCGGCGCGCTCGATGCCCCTGAACAACGGCCGCAGATCCTCGGCGAGCACCGCCGGTCCCCCGTACGCCGCGTCGACGTGCATCCACAGGCCCTCGTCGCTACACACGTCCGCGATCTCGTCGAGCGGGTCGACCGCGCCCGTGGCCACCGTACCGCCGTTCGCGACGACGGCGATCGGCTCGATGCCTACCGCGCGATCGGCGCCCACCGACGCCCGCAGGCTGTCGACCTGCATGCGATAGCCGTCGTCGACCGGCACGTGGCGGACGTTGTTCGCCCCGACCCCGAGCATGTCGGCCGCGCGATCCGAGACGACATGGGTCTCGGACGAGAGGTAGATCCCGAGCGGGGGGCCCGCCGCGACGCCCTCGGCCCGCACGTCCCAACCGGCTCGCGCGTCGCGCGCCACCTTCAGGGCGATCAGGTTCGCCACCGCGCCGCCCGATGCGAGCGCGCCGCCGGAGCCCTCGGGGAGGCCGAACATCTCGCACGCGAACCACCGGGTGAGCGCCATCTCGATCTCGGTGGCCGACGGACCCAATCGCCATCCGCCCGCGTTCATGTTGATGCCGGACGCGAGCAGGTCGGCCGCCGCCCCGGGCACCGTGCCGGCGCCGGACACGTACGCGTAGAAGCGCGGGTGCCCCGGGAACGCCGAGTGCTCGAAGGTCATCCGGCGCAGGTACTCCACGAGTTCCGGCTCGGGCATCGGCTCGTCGGGCACGTCGATCACGACGCCGGCGCGGACCTCCTCGGCGCCATGAGGAGGGATCATCGGCAGCTCGGGCAGCCGGGTGAGCAACTCCTCGTAGATGCCCACGACGCCATCGACGAAGGCGCGAGCGCGGTCCGGCCCCCACGCGAGGTCGGTGACCGGATCCGGCCGACTCGGCATCACGCCTCCTTCGAAGCCGCCAGCCGGAAATACTCCGTCGCCATCCATTCGCGCATGTGGTCGCCGAAGACCTCCACGAGCCCCTCGACCTGGCTCTCGTGTGCCTGGATCGCCCGGAACTTCAGGTCGAGCACGTCGTCGGGCAACGAGTACTCGATCGCGAGCTCGTCGGGCGGCGCGATCGTCGGGGTGCCCGGCAGGAAGATGTCGAACGGCTCCAACCGGGGAAGCCACGTCTCTGCCCACTCGGCCGTCACGGTCGCGGTGTACAGCCGGGCCCCGGGCATCGCCGCCTCGGCGAACGCATCTTCGACCCAGCGCGAGACGCTCCTGTGGGCCTCGTGGCCGGTCATGCCGTCGGACCCGAACGTGAGCACCGTGTCGGGTTGCACCTCCCGGATGATCTCGAGCACCTGGGCGGCACCAGACCCGTCGAGGGGGGTCTGCATATCGACGTCGACCAGCCCTTCGAGGAACCGGTGCTCCCGCACCCCGAGGATGTCGAGGCTCCGGCGCATCTCGCCCGTGCGCACCTCGGCCATGCGCTCAGGCGGCCATCGATCCTCGTCCATCGAACCGCCCTCGCCGCGCGTCGCGGTGACGTCGACCACCCGCTCGCCCGCGGCGGCGGCCACGGCCATCAAGCCCGACGAGAGGTAGATGTCGTCGTCGGGGTGCGCCCAGACCCCGAGGATCGTGCCGAGGCCCTCCATCGGTTCAGGCCGAGGGCGAGGGGCTCTCGTCGATCAGGGCTCTGACACGCTCGAACAGCGCCGGAGGCACGGAGTCGCCGCCGCACTTCGACCGGACCATCACCTTCACATGCCGACGGAACTCGGCCCGCTGCATGCACGGATTGCAGTCCGACAGGTGCATCTCGATCCGTTGCTGCACGGAGACGTCGAGCTCGCCATCGAGGAAGGACTCGATCTCCCTCAACGTCTCTTGGCACTTCGGCCCACAGTCAGGCGTCGTCATCGACCAGTCCCCGTTCCTTCGCCGTCTCCCACAACGCCCTCTGCAGCGCTTTCCTTCCCCGATGCAGGCGCGACATCACGGTGCCGATCGGCGTGTCCATGATCTCGGCGATCTCCTTGTAGCTGAACCCCTCGACGTCGGCGAGCAGCACGGGCAGCCGGAAGTTCTCGGGCAGGGATTCGAGCGCGAGCTTGACCGCCTCGTCGGGCATGCGATCGAGCACCTCGGTCTCGGCCGACAGCTCGACGTTCCGGCCGCCCAGCCGGTCGTAGAGGTACCACTCGTCGAGGTCGTCGGGGCCCTCGACGGTCTGCGGCTCGCGTTGCTTCTTCCGGTAGGTGTTGATGAAGTTGTTGGTCAAGATGCGATAGAGCCAGGCCTTGAGGTTCGTTCCTTCTTGGAACCCTCCGAAGCCGCGGTACGCGCGCAAGTAGGTTTCCTGCACGAGGTCTTCCGCGTCGGTCGGGTTCCGGGTCATCCGCAGGGCCGCCGCGTACAGGCTCGGGAGCAGCGGCATCACGTCGCGCTCGAAGCGGGCGCGGAGCGCGGGATCTTCGGCGGCGGCGGTCTGGGCCATGGTCGGCCAGTATCGCGCATCCAGGCGGAGCCCGACCCTGCCGATGGGTGAGCATCGTGTGGAAGAACCGTGGCGCCGCGCCCATCTCGTCCGCGGAGCCTGGCATATCTCGATGTCGATGGGAGAATCGAAGGCACGATGGCTAACGACGACGACCGTTCCCCCTTCTCCCGACGCACCGGCAACGACGGTGGCGGCGGCTCCACCGGACCGCAGAAGCCCCGGTTCGCGCCGTGGCTGATCGTTCCCGTGTTGCTCCTCGCCCTGCTGATCTTCAACCAGGTGCTCTCGAACAGCGCGCGCGAGACCATCAGCTACAGCGAGTTCATCGACCACGTCGAGCAAGGCACCCTCGACCCCGACATCCCGGTGCAGATCTCCGACTCGTCGATCTCGGGCGCCCTGAGGGCCGGCGAGGACTCAAAACCCTTCACGACGACGCTCGCGCCGAACTTCCAGACGCAGGATCTCGCGACGTTCCTGAAGGACCACGACGTCAACTTCGAGTTCGAGCAGCCGAGCGTGTTCATGTCGCTGCTGCTGAACATCCTGCCATTCGCGTTGATCATGATCGGCATCTACTGGTTCGTGTTCCGACGGATGGGCGCGGGAGCCTCGGGCGCGCTCAACATGGGCAAGAACAAGGTCAAGATCTACGACCGCAAGGAGATGAAGACCACCTTCGCCGACGTCGCCGGCGTCGACGAGGCCAAGGACGAGCTGCGGGAGATCGTCGAGTTCCTCTCCAACCCGAAGAAATACCAGCGGCTCGGCGGACGCATCCCCAAGGGCGTGCTGCTGCTTGGGCCCCCCGGATGCGGCAAGACCCTCCTCGCGCGTGCGGTCGCCGGCGAGGCGAACGTGCCGTTCTTCTTCATGAGCGGGTCGGAGTTCGTCGAGATGTTCGTCGGCCTCGGAGCCGCCCGGGTGCGGGAGCTGTTCCAACAGGCGAAGGAGAAGGCGCCCGCGCTCGTGTTCCTCGACGAGATCGACACGATCGGCAAGGGCCGCGGCGGCGTCGGCGGAGCCGGCCTCGGGGCGCACGACGAGCGAGAGCAGACGCTGAACCAACTGCTCGTCGAGATGGACGGCTTCGACGCCTCGAAGGGGGTCATCATCATGGCCGCCACGAACCGGCCTGACGTGCTCGATCCCGCGCTCGTGCGTCCGGGGCGCTTCGACCGCCAGGTCGTCGTCGACCGCCCCGACCTCAAGGGTCGGGAAGAGATCCTGCGGGTGCACGCCCGCGGCGTCGCCCTCTCCCCCACCGTCGAACTGCGCACGATCGCGGCACGCACCCCCGGGTTCACCGGCGCCGATCTGGAGAACGTGGTGAACGAGGCAGCCCTGCTGGCGGCCCGTCGCGAGAAGAACGCCGTCACGATGGACGAGCTCGAGGAGGCGATCGACCGCGCGTCGATGGGTCTCGAGCGGAAGTCTCGGGTCATGAGCGAGAAGGAGAAGGCGCGCGTGGCGTCGCACGAGATGGGTCACGCCTTGGTCGCGCACTACTCCGAGAACCTCGACCCCGTGCATCGCATCACGATCATCCCGCGAGGCACCGCGGCACTCGGTCTCACGATGACCCGCCCGCTCGAGGACCGGTTCCTCGCGACCGAGCCCGAGCTGCGGGACACCCTCGCCTATGCGATGGGCGGTCGTGTGGCCGAGGAAATCATCTACGGCGAGGTCTCGACGGGTGCGCAGAACGACCTCGAGAAGGCCACCCAGATCGCGCGGGCGATGGTCAGCGAGTACGGCATGAGCGAGAAGGTCGGGCCGCTTTCGCTGGGCCACGACGATCCGAACGCGGTGTTCTCCATGGGCCCCCGCATCTCGAGCGGGACCGCCGAGAAGATCGACGAGGAGGTCATGCGGCTGCTGAACGACGCGCACGACCAGGCCGAGAGCCTCCTCATGCAGCATCGCGACATGCTCGACAAGCTTGCAGCGCTGCTGCTCGTGACCGAGACGATCGACGGCGACGATCTCGAGGCGTACACGGGGGGCACGAAGCCCATCCCGAACGCCGAGGATCTCCGCCAACAGGAAGAGGTGAAGGAGCGGGAATCGGCGGCTGCCGCCGCGGCCGTGCCGAAGCCCACGCCCGAGCCCTCGCGCTCCCCGCAGATCGCGATGCCGCCGGCTCCCCCGATGCCAACGGTCGACTGATCGCGCGAGCCGCGTGTCAAGGCCGGGCCCCACCCGGCGGATGTGGGTCGAGCACGAGGTCCCACCGGTCTCGCCATCGCTCGAGGAACCGATAGAAGTTGCGCTTCGACCACCTCGCCCGCTCTGCGGGATCGGTCTCGAACCACATCCGGTGCGCATGTCTGATGACGGGCACCGGCACGACGTCGGTGCGAAGCCCGAGCTCCTTCACACGGAACGAAAGCTCGATGTCCGCCGTTCGGTACCACCTGAACTTCTCATCGAAGCCGCTCGAGCGTTCGAGCACGTCTCGGCGCATCGCCATGCAGTACCCCTCGATCGCGTCGCATGGGCCTGGGCCCGGCGCGTCCTCGAACTGCCGGAGGTCGTGCGTGACCAGCCCGAACGGTCCCGCGATGCCCACTTGCGGATCCTCGAGGGCTTCCTCGAGCGGCCCGAAGACATCGCCGGCGGCCTCGATCGATCCGTCCATCACGAGCAGGATCCGTCCGATGCCGCGGCGAAGACCGGCGTTGCACGCCGCCGCCCAGCCCGTGCCGGCGACCAGTGAGACCACCTCGACGTCGTCGTGCTCGTTGACGCCGAAGACGCCGGGATCCGTGTCCGTGACGTCGGCGACGATGTAGCGCACTGTTCGTCCCGCCGTGCGGTCTCGGAACGAGGAGAGCGCGCGCACGACGTCGTCGGGCCAGCCTTCCACGACCCAGTGCACCGAGACGTCGTGGGTCGCGGGCTCGGCGAGCCTCGACGGCACGTCGCGGGGACGTACGGGCTCCGGTGTGGCTCCCCGAGCCGGCACCGCGGGCTCCAGCCGCCACAGGCCTCCCGGCTCGTCGATGACGCTCCATCCGGCCGCCGCGAGCTCGTCGCGGATGGCATCGGCCGAGGCGAAGTCGCCCGCGGCTCTGGCGCTCGCGCGCCGCTCGGCGAGCGCCCGTTCCGGGGGGCCGGGCTCCGCGGTCACGCCCGGTGCCCCTTGCGGCGGTCCGCGACGCCGGGCGGGGTCAGGCGGTCGCGGCCTTCGTGGCGCTGCGCAGCCGTCCCGCCATCTGCTGCAGCGTCTTCACCGCGATCGACGGATGCTCCTGCATCAACCCTCGGAAGACCCACTCCGTGAGCCCCAGCATCTGGATGTCCGAGGTCGCCGTGACCGTGGCCGTTCGCGGGCCGCCATCGAGCAGCGCTATCTCGCCGAAGAAGTCTCCCGGTCCGAGCGACGCCTTCTTCTTGCCGCCGATCGTAACGTCGGCGGTGCCGTCGACGATCACGAAGAGCCCGACCCCGGGCTCCCCCTCGCGCGCGACGACGGTTCCATCGGCGTGGTCGATGTCCTTGACGACGCGGGCGATCGTCTGCAGGTCCCGGCGGGAACAGCCGGAGAACAGAGGCACGCGCGAGAGTTGCCCCACCACGTCACGCTTCGGCACGCCGGGTTCCCCCTTCGATTCTTCGATCGGTCGACCGCGTCATCCTAGCCTCGATCGCAGCCCTGTGGGACTCCGGCGCGAGCGGGGCAGACTTGTCTGCTCGACCGATCTGGGAAGCGTCCTGGAACGCGCGCCGCTGCAGAGTTGACAAGCGGCCTCCCTCTTGTCGGGCTTCGGGATGACCTACGGGAACGAGTGGCTCCGCGACAACCGAGCGATCGGATCATCGAGTGCCAGCCGAGCTTCCGTCGGCGGGAGCGGCAGCTGCAGATGCCGGGGACCGACGAGATCCTGACCGCATCCGCCTTCCTTCGCCCCTCACGATCTCGTCGCGGGGTACCGAAAGCGTGTGGGCGACCGTGGTCGATTACCCCCGATGACCCTCACGCCCAAGGGGTCCGAGCGGCCCTCCGCCTCCCGAGGGGCGGATGTTCGCGTTGAGGTGGAAGGTGTTCGCGGGGTCGAATCGATGCTTGAGGGCGGCCAGCCGACGGTATCGCGATTCCCCGTACGCCTCGAGGACGCGATCCTCCAGTCCCAGGTTGTTCACGTAGACGCCGGCGTTCCCGAAGCGCGATACGGCGGCCCAGTTCGCCCGGCACAGCTCGATGAACCGCTCGTCATCGGCGGGATCGGTCCATCTGCCGAGCGCCAGGAAGTCGACCTGGGCGCGCCGCTGGCCGAACGCCGTCTCATCCGCGTCGATCGTCGAGACAGCGCCCCCGAACGCAGCCACCAACTCGAGGTAGCAGTCGGGGGCCACGGATGCTGTCTCCACCCCCCGCTCGAGGAAGGTCTCCAGCAACTCGTCCGGAAGCTCGGCGAAGGCCGAGGACTTCCAGTAGCGCCGAGCGGCCCCGGGGGCAGAGGTCGTGTCGCCCGCCGACTGGAGCTCGACGTACGACATCGGCTCGACGCTCTCCACGATGACGGGCGCCACTCCCCGCAGCGACGCGGCGATCCGATCCGCGTCGTCCAGGTCGGTACCAGTGACCACGAACTCCACGATCACCACCGGCTTCCCGACCATGGAGCGTTCGAAGCCGGGCCAGGACGGCGAAACGGCTCCCACATGGACGGCGCTGACGACATCCTGCCGATCGAAGACGAGGTCGCGGAACGCGCGCAAAGCCGCTACCCCATCGACCTCCGAGAACGTGAGCTCGCCGACGATTACGGTGGGCCCGACGGGGTGCAGCCGAAATCGGAATGACGTCACGGCCCCGAAGTTCCCGCCACCGCCGCGCAATCCCCACAACAGGTCGGGCTCGTCGGTCTGGCTCACGACGACCACCGATCCATCGGCGAGCACCACCTCGGCGGACAGGAGGTTGTCGCAGGCGAGGCCGAACCGTCGCGACAGGTAGCCGTATCCACCACCGAGGGTCAGACCCCCCACGCCCCGTGTGCGAGACCATCCCGGCCGTCGTCGCCAGGCCGAAACGCTGCGTCTCCGCGTCCATGTGGCGGAGGAGAGCTCCGCCCGCCACCGTGGCGACGCGAGCGTCGGGATCCACGTGGACCTCACGCATCCCGGTGAGGTCGATCACGATACCCCCGTCCGACGACGAGGCCCCCGAGATGCTGTGGCCCCCCGACCGGACGGCCACCTCGATATCAGCGCGAACGGCCAGCGAGACCGCGGCCGCCACGTCCTCCGCACTCGCGCACCGGGCGATGACACCGGGGCGCTTGTCCACCATGGCGTTCCACACGCGCCGAGCGCTCTCGTATCCGGGGTCCGCGGGAGCGAGCACCTCCCCTCGGAGCGTGCCGCGCAGCTCGTCGAGGAAGGCCGGACCAACGTCCGCCGCCATGGACCGACTCTGCCCCCCGGCATCGGGGGCGTCAAGGTGAGTCTCTGCCGTCAACTCGACACCCGACGAGGCGAAGGCCGGAGAGTCAGTCTTCCCGGTCCGGAATCGTGCTCCCTCGTACCGCTGGAAACGCACCACCCGTTGCCGGAAGCGAATCTCCTGGGCGGCAACGGGCGGTCGCGTAGGACCGAGCACACCGCTTGGTGGTAGGCGCGCGGGAGGCAGCGACGTCTCGTCGGTGGTCGTCGGATCGGGGCGAGCGCCGTGTCGCTACCGCCTTTGACCGGGGCGCGCGCTCGGGCTAGGCTGCGCCCGATGCGCATGGCTGAGACCTCCTCGCCGTCGACCTAGATTCACGAGGTCGTCACCAAGCAGTCGCAAGGCGTCTGGCTGCTTGTCACTCCGGCTGGGCGACATTCCTGATCGACCGTCCGGCGTCCGAAGGTGAGGAGATCGTCATGAGCAGTTCGCTTCTCGAAGCGGCATTCGCCCACCATGTTTGGGCAACCTTGCGCGTCGTCGATGCTTGTCTGGACCTGAGCGCCGAGGAGCTCGAAACCAACGTTACCGGCACGCGAGGACCCATTCTCGAAACGGTTCGCCACGTCGTCGAGAGCGACGCGTTCGACTTATTCATCTTGACGGGCGACCGCGCGTACAACGTCGATGCTGGACGCATGTCGCTCTCCGAGGTGCGCGGGGTCATGGAGCGCACCGGCTCGGGATGGACCAAGCTCATCTCTGGACCGCTCGACCCCGATGCCGTGGTGCGGGAGGTCGACGAGAGCGACGGGTTCCAGCGGTGGGCACCCGTCGGATTTCGGCTCGCGGGGACCCTGGACCACGGCACCGATCATCGCAGCCAAATCTGTACAGCCCTCACGACGATCGACGTGGAGCCGCCGAAGATCGACGTGATTGACTTCGGATTGGACGCAGGCAGGATCGTGGAGAAGATGCCGGGGGCTTGAGCTTGCAGGTGGATGGCGTCTCGTCGGGGTCCGCAGGAGGTCGATCCGGAACCCGCTCGATCAGTACGCGCACGCGCGACCGGAGACCCATCACAAAGGGCCTCGACCATCGGGAGCGTGCTCGACGCCCCGAGGATCGGGAACGCGCGGCGAAGTGACGACGTGGGGCACTCTTGGGGCAATGAGCCCTCATGCAAGAGGGTCCCGGTTCGACCGGGACCCTCGTTGACCTGCGAATCTCTCGTCGCGGGGACAGGATTTGAACCTGTGACCTCTGGGTTATGAGCCCAGCGAGCTACCGGACTGCTCCACCCCGCACCACGATGCTAGCGACCTGCAGCAGAAGCGCCAAGCCGCGAGGCGGGACAGGAGATAGGGCACGGCCAAACGCCGCCCCCTATTGACTCCCCCCTGGAATGACGGAGCTGAACGGGGTGACGATCGACGTCATCGGGAAGGTCCCGGTCCCAAAAAGGACTGCGCCCAGGGAGCGACAGCTGAAATCGCGGCGGACACTTGCCGAGGCTGCCGAGGAGGCCAAGCAGCGACTCGGGCCAACATCGACAGACTCGTCGCTCATCGTTGTTCGAACCAACGCAGCACCCGCAAGGCACGCATGGTGTTCCATCGGCTCGGTTCGCCCTCGCGCTCGTCCATCTCGATCTCCAGTTGGTCCGGAAGCGGGTTCTCGAGGGACCACCGGCCGTCGGTGTCGCGCTTGGACTCGATTAGGTCGATCGCCTCGCCGACGCGTTCGTCCGGCTCGACGCCCGCCGCACGTAGGTAGTCGAGCCCTCGCAACACGTCGTAGTGAAAGCTGTTCGGAAACGAGAGCTGGGTGAAGGTCGGGTCGACGATCTCGCCGGTCGACAGCCGGCGCAGCATGCGGCGCCCGAGCAGGTACTCCTCCCCGCGCTGCCGGGCGGCTCTCAGCTCATCGCTGCCCCCGCTGGCCCGCTCGTGCTCCATCAGACCCTCGAGGACGTCGATCGTTGAGTGGAACGAGCCCCGGGTCGAGTCGTTCTCCTGCTCGCAGTTCCAGCCGCCATCGGCCATCTGCTCGCCCAACAGTCGGACGACGACGCGGTGCGAGTCCTGGCCGAAGTAGGCGCCGACCGCGGCCACCCGCCCGTTGATGCACGGCTGAACCTCCCCGACGAAGAACGGGTTGTCGTCCCACCAGTGCCACGTCACGTTGTCGCGGACGAGAGTCGTGGCGCGGCGCGCCTCGGGGCCTTGCGGATCCAGGCCCATGTCGCGCAACAGCGTCAGTGTCTCCAGGCAGTACCACTCGGGGCTGGAGGTCCACTCGGGGATGGAGACATCGCCGCCCCATTGACCATCGGACGTCTGGCGGGCGAGCAACTCCGCTCCCCACCCGTCGGTCGCGACCTTCGAGCGCTCGATGGCGACGGTCTCAGCGGGGGCGTCGGTCAGGTCCCGCATCACCTGCCAGCGGATGGACGGATCGGAATCGAGCAGCCAGTCGATGACGTTCACGTCGGCGCCGCCCCCTGGCTACCCCGAAGGCGGCGGGAGCGCTTTCGGTGGCGGCGGTGGTGGATCCAAAGCTGCCGGATGACGAGGCGGAGGCGGAGGCGGAGCCAGCGTGGCTGGGGGTGGCGGATGAGCGGGCAGGGTCTGGGCGCTACCCGTGTGCTTGGCAATCCATGCCGCATGTTGAGTATGTGAGTTACTCGCAGCCACGGCTCCCCAAACCATCGTGATGGGCCACAAGACCAACAAGCCCAGGCCCGCAGTTGCGATCCCCACGATCACGTACAAGGCGAGCATGATGAAGCCGCCGATGACGGAAGAGTAGAAGAGGCCGAGCGGTCCAAACAGGAAAGTCAGCACAAGGGCGGCGGCGACGGATTTGTCCTTGGGAACGGATTTGTCCTTGGGAACGGGTGCAATCATTGTCCCGATGGTGAGCGCTCCTCCCCGCCGATGCAACACCTGGCAGTGAGTCACGGAACTACGTCCCCCTGAGCGCAATGGCAGGTCGAGAGGTGAGGTATGGCGGCTGGAACGATGCTTTGCGAGGCCTGCTCCAGGCCTTCAGGTGTGCGGAAGTACTGCGCAACTTGCGTTCGTCTCCTGGAAAGGGCCAAGCGGCACGGGATCGCCCGGCACGCTGCAAAGAGGGTACTTGTCGATCGATGGGATGAGGACCGCCAAGCCTTCATCTGCAAGTACACCAACGTACCCATGACTCCGGCGGGGGGTGCCCGCAACGCCGAGTGGAGCATTCCACGCCCCGAGATAACAGTGACGTCACCCTCGTTGCAGCGCTGATAAGCCGGGGCAAGGGCGACCTGGACGTTGTTCAATGGCATCACCTGATCCGAGCCCTGTACGCGACGAGGATCCAGGGGCAGCCGTTCGATGAGACGGCCTTCCCCGAGAACTGGCAACCCGAGGCGAGCTGGAATCGGCCTAAGTGAACCCCTCTCCTTGTCCTGACCACTAAGCTCTCCGGTGGTGTCCAAGAAGATCGAACAAGAGGTCCCATGCTTCTAGCTGATAGGTCTCCATTGCGTCTCCGGGAGTCCACGGACAGCCAACCGATGGGCCCGAGTCGGGCATGGAAGGCGGGATGCAGGAGTCGATGGACGCGCTGGAGCGGGTGGCGGCTTCGCTGGTCTGACCGCTCAGGCGGCCGTCGGCTTTCAACGGGGAGAGGACGCAGAACTCGTTGCCCTCGGGATCCGCGAGCACGACCCAGCTCTCCGATTCGTCCTGGCCCACGTCGGCCCGCGTGGCGCCCAGGTCGAGGAGTCGTTGGACGTGGGCGTCCTGATCGTCGGGCCGTAGGTCCAGGTGGAGGCGGTTCTTGATCGCCTTGGCCTCGGGCACGCGGCCGAACAGCAGGTCGGGCGACACGTCGTTGGCGGGACTGCCCTCGGGCGGCTCGAGCACGGACTCCTCAGGGTCCTCCTCGGTGATCCGCCAGCCGAGGGCGGCGGACCAGAACCGAACGAGGGCGATCGGATCGTGCGCATCGATCACCACGCTCTGGATCCGGATCCCGAGCGGCTCCGTCACGTCCATGGACGCAGCCTACCCAACCCAGACCGAACCGCTCGCACGGAAGGGCATCCCGGGCTCGGGCGGCCAGGGATAGGAGATAGGGCACGGCCAAACGCCGCCCCCTACCCAGCGGAGCGCCAACTCATTCGGCGGCCGAGGTCGAGGGAGGATCGCCCATCTCCTCGGCCGCAGCCTTCAGGGAATGTGATCCCATGCTTCGGCGAGGAGCCTCTTCTTCCCTTGCGTCTCCCGGTCGCCTATCGACGCCGCAAGGTCCCAGGTGCTCC
>JBEVGU010000067.1:0-2625 GCA_040511595.1 Actinomycetota bacterium
CGTGCACGAGCACCCGATCGCCCTTGGCGATCTCGCCGAGCACCTGTGCGCCGACCGTGGCGTGCCATGCCGCGACCGGGAGGGGGAGGAGGCGCTTGCCCACCTCCGGAACGGAGAGCCGGATCTCGGTGACCTCATCGCCCGACGGCATCCGGCGCTGGACCGGCTCGGCCGTCACGGTGCCCGCGAGGACGACGACGTTGACCGTCACCATGACTCCTCCTTCGTTCGGCACGGACGCTAGCAGCCGGCACCGACACGGCCGTGTGCGACACTCGCGGCGTGAACGACGCGGAGCGGCACGCGGTGCTCACCCCGGTCGCCGAGGGGATCGCGATGATCGACACCGTGATGGCCGGGGAGTGGGAATTCAACGCGGTCTACGTCCTGCTGGGCGACGAGCCCGCGCTCGTTGAGGCCGGTCCCGGAGCTGACCTGCCGCTGGTGATGGATGGGCTCGCCTCGCTCGGGATCGGCTCACATGACCTCGCGCACGTGATCGTCACCCACGTCCATCTCGATCATGCGGGGGGGTGCGGGGCCCTCGCCGCGAGGTTCCCCCGCGCCCAGGTGTGGGTGCACGAGCGTGGCGCACCGCACCTCGCCGACCCCACCCGGCTGGTGGCGAGCACGGCCCGGACGTACGGGGAGACTCGCCTGCGTCGGTTCTTCGGCGAGACGGCGCCCGTGCCAGCCGAGAGGCTCCGTGCCGTCGGCGACGGGGACACGATCGCCGTCGGCCCACGCTCGCTCGCGGTCGTGCATACCCCGGGTCACGCTTCCCACCACGTTGCCCTGCATGACTCGCTCAGCGGCGCAGTCTTCACGGGAGAGGCGATCGGCTCACACCTGCCGTGGGCGAACTGCTTCCGGCCGGCGCTCCCTCCGCCGGAGGTCGACGTCGGATCGGCGCTGGAGAGCATCGGGCGCATCACGGAGCTCGAGGCGACGTCGTTGCTGACGTCGCATTTCGGGCCGGTGCCCGACGTCGAGCGCAGCTGCGACGTGGCGAGTGAACGCATCGTTGCGTGGTCGGAGATCGTTCGGGTCCTGCTCGAGATCGACCCGGACGCCGACGTCGCGACGGTGGCCGAGGCCCTCCGGGATCGAGCGGCCGAGGAGTTCCTGCTCGACTCAGGCCGACCGATCGACCTGGCTCGGTACGACGCGATCGGGTCGATCTCGATGAACGCGGCCGGTCTGTCCCGGTATTGGCGGAAGCGATGGGAGCGAGAGGCGGACGAAGCCTAAGACAGTGCGGCCAGCCGTTCGGCGACGTCGAAGGCGGCGACGTCGTGACGCATCACCTTGCGGAACTCCAGCTCGGCCTCCTCTCGCCGGCCGGCGCGCTCGAGGATGTCGCCCCGCACGTACCACAGGCGCAGCGTGTAGGGCTCCGCGACGTCCTCTCGCGTGCGCGCTCGTCCGAGGAAGGCCAGCGCCTCCGCGAAGCGGTCCTGATCGGCGAGCGCCGAGGCGGCGACGATGACGGCCTCGGCCTTGACCTCGTTCGGGACCCTCGCCCGCAACGTCTCCTCGGCCAGCGGCACGGCCTCCTCCGGCCGGCCGAGCGCCCGGAGGCAGTCCGCGATCACGTGGTTCTGGTCCGCCCGGCCGGAGATGCGCCGGTATGCCTTCAGCTCGGTGAGGGCCTCCTGCCACCGTCGTTGTCCGTAGAGCGCGAGACCCAGCACCTCGCGGATCGCGCCGGACCTGCTCGAAAGGTCCTTCGCCTTCTGGGCCTCCGCCACCGCCGCCCCGGAGTCGCCTCGTTCCAACAGCTCGGCGGCACGAGCGAGTCGTGAGACGGCGTCGCGGAGCTGCGTGGGCTTCGTGACACGCTGCAGCTCCTCCGCGACGTCGCGGGGCAATCCGGACCCGGGCGCCGGGCGCGGTCGACGCTTCCCGGTGTGACGAGGGCTCAGGGCTTTCGGCATCGGACGCTCTCCACGGCACCCCAAGGGTAGCCGCCAGGCCGGAACGCGAACGAGCCGCCCTCGTGGGCGGCTCGTTCGAAGGATGTCCCGGCGACGACCTACTCTCCCACCAAGTCGCCCTGGCAGTACCATCGGCGCTGGAGGGCTTCACTTCCGGGTTCGGGATGGGACCGGGTGTTTCCCCTCCGCTATGGCCACCGAAACGGTGGTCTCGTGGGATCGTGGATCGAGATCCCCACGAGGAGTCTCTGAGGATGCGTCCCTCGAGCAGAGCTCGGAGAACTGCGATAGCGAGCGCGAGCGAAGTCAAGTCCTCGGCCTATTAGTACCGGTCAGCTCCACACGTTGCCGTGCTTCCACTTCCGGCCTATCAACCTGGTGGTCTGCCAGGGGCCTTACCCGGTCGTCCCGGTGAGAGATCTCATCTCGAGGCGAGCTTCGCACTTAGATGCTTTCAGCGCTTATCCCTTCCGAACGTGGCTAACCAGCCGTGCCGCTGGCGCGACAACTGGCACACCAGAGGTTCGTCCGCCCCGGTCCTCTCGTACTAGGGGCAGCTCCTCTCAGATCTCTTACGCCCACAGCGGATAGGGACCGAACTGTCTCACGACGTTCTAAACCCAGCTCGCGTGCCTCTTTAACGGGCGAACAGCCCGACCCTTGGGACCTGCTCCAGCCCCAGGATGAG
>JBEVGU010000068.1:0-7889 GCA_040511595.1 Actinomycetota bacterium
GTGGCCAGGTCGTCATCGGCGCCCGTGGCGCGCGCGATCGTCGCCAGCTCCTCTGCCTCGTCGAACCGGCCCAGACGGCAGAGCGCGACGGCGAGGTACGCAGCGGAGGTCGACCCGTGCCCCTCGTCGCCCATGCGCCGATGGAGCTCGTATTCCTCGCGGAACGATCGCGCGGCCGCCTCCTGATCGCCTGCCATCTCCTCGATGTGGCCGCCGAATTCGTAGATCGCCAATGCCCACAACGCCGAACCGAATCTCTCGGCCAGCGCCTCCGCCTCACGGATCCCTTCACGGGCTCGAACGAAGTCACCGGTCATCGCATGGAAGCACGCTTCGTGCACCAGAACGACGTGTCCGATGAGTCCATCGCGCCCCAGCTCGGTCACCGCCCCTTCGAGCGACGGCCACCCTTCGGCGGGCGACGTCGACCCGAGCAGCTCGGTCGCCAACCTCAGCGTCATCGCATCCATCACGAGCGATCGATCTCCGGTGCGCCGCGCGTGCTCCACGGCGCGGATCGCCGCTTCCCTCGCCGCGTCGAAACGGCATGGGTTCCAATCCACCTGCACGAGTCCCAACCACAGGACGGTGAGCGCCTCGTCGTCGTCGCCCACTTCGAGCTCGGCCCTCGCTGCAGCCAGCTCCGCTCGGAAGTCGTCGCTCGTGAACCCGATCGGGTCGACCATCAGCTGCACGAGACCCCGGTCGATCCTGGCCATCCACTCGATCGATCGCTGTCCGCTGGCAGCGGCGGCAGCCACGGCCTCGTCCAGCGCAGCGAACGCCACGGGCGGGTCGAGGCCTCGCAGGCTCGCACGCCCGACGTCGTACAGGGCGCGCGGTCGATCCGGATGACCCTCGGGGAGGAGGTCGGCCACGTGCCGGAACAGGGTCGCGGCGGCTCTGTCGTCGCTCCGATCCGACGCCCGGCGGGCGCTCCCCGCATAGTGCCTGGCAGCTCGGAGCCCCAGTTCGCGCCCGGCATCGTCCAGCGGTCCGAGTTCGGAGAGGAGGTGGTGAGCCCGTTCAAGGTGGTAGGCGAGGATCTCCTCGAACTCCTCCACCCGAGCCTCCCCGACGCCCTCGAGCCAGTTGGCGAACCGCTCGTGCAGCTCGGCACGGAGCGCCTTGGGCGCGGCGTCGTAGGCGGCGTCGCGGATCAGCTGGTGGCGGAACCGGAAGGCGTCCTGGCCCGCGAGCGACGACCGATCCGGCCGGAGCACGTCGCGTCGGACCAGGCTCATCAGGATCGGCTGGACCTCCCCGCCGTCCAGCAACGCCGCCACCGCGCCCACGTGGAACTGTTTGCCGCACACCGCCGCCCGCTGGATCGCCGCCCGCTCGTCGCCGGTGAGCTGATCGAGCCGCGCGGCCAACAGCGCCTGGATCGTCGGAGGCACCCGCAGGTCGACCAGCGGTCCGGTCGCGACCCACCGGTCGCCGTCGCGAGCCAGCGAACCGTCGTCGATCAACATCGAGAGCATCTCCTCGACGAACAACGGCGTGCCCTCGGCCGCGGCGAGGATCCGATCGCGCGCTTCCTCCGGGAGCGCCGCGCGACCCAGCAGGTTCCCGATCAGGTCGCCGCACTCATCGTCGGAGAGCGGCTCGAGGGAGATCGTCGTGGCGTTGAGCGTGCCCCGGCCCCAACCCGCCCGGTCGTCCAGCAGCTCTGGCCGCGCGAGGCAGAGCACCAGGATGGGAGCCTCTCGCGCCCAGCCCGTGATGTGTTCGATCAGGTCCAGGAACGTGGGCTCGCCCCAGTGGATGTCATCGAACACCAAAGCGAGCGGTGCCGTCGTGGCGACCGCCTCCAGGAACGACCGGACCGCCCAGAACGTCTCCTCGACCGAGCTGTCGCGCTCGGCGGCGGCGAAGAGCTGCGCGAGCGTTGAGCACGCCGGACCGTCCGTCCCGAGCACCGCGCAGATCTTCCGCTCGATCTCGTCCGGCGCGTCGAAGTCATCCAGGCCGGCCGCCTCCTTCACGACCTCGCCCACGGGGAAGAACGTGATCCCCTCGCCGTACGGAAGACACCGGCCTCGTAGGACCGTGGCCTCTCCGAGCGAACCCAGGAACTCTTCGACCAGCCGGGACTTGCCGACCCCCGGGGTGCCGAGGATCGTGAACAGCTGACACGAGCGGTCGGCGATCGCGGTCTCGAACGTCTGACTGAGCCTTGCGAGCTCACGCTCCCGGCCGACCATGGGCGAATCCAGGCGCCGAGCGATCCCGGCGACCCCGGCCGTTACCTCGACCAGACGGAACGCGGCGAGCGGCTCCGTCTTGCCCTTGACCTCGAGCGGCGGGACCGGCTCGGCGAGCACGGCGTCCCGGACGAGGCGGAGGGTCTCCTCGCCGATGAGGACGGCCCCCGGCTCCGCGGCCTGCTCGAGGCGGGCGGCGACGTTCACGGCGTCGCCGGTGATGAGCGTGTCGGCGTGGTCACCGGCGACGACCTCGCCCGTGTTCACTCCGATCCGGGCGGCGAGGGAGACGCCGTGGTCGCGCTCCAGCTCCTTGTTGAGGACCTCGAGGGCCTCTCGCATCTCCGAGGCAGCGCGAACGGCCCGGAGGGCATCGTCCTCGTGGATCGCCGGAACCCCGAACACCGCCATCACCGCGTCCCCGATGAACTTCTCGACGGTTCCGCCGTGGCGCTCCAGCGCCGCCCGCATCTCGGCGAAGTACCGCGACATCACCCGGCGGAGCGACTCGGGGTCCAGGCGCTCGCCCATCGCGGTCGAGCCGGTCACGTCGCAAAAGACCACGGTCACGGTCTTGCGGACTTCCTGGGGGTCGGGTGGCGTCAGCGGCGCCGAGCACGCCGGGCAGAAGGCGAAGTCGTCTGGAGATTCACGCCCACAGTTGGCGCAGGTCAGCACGGGTCGAGCCTATGCCACTGGGCTTCCTGAGAACGAGCGGGCTGCCGCACAACCAGCTATGAAGGCACGCGCGCCGTCCCGACCTGGTTTCGCACCTGCGCCGGCCTCAGGAGGCCGGCGCGGGTGTCGATGGCGCGCCCGACGGGCTTCGATCCCGCGATCTCCGCCTTGACAGGGCGGTGAGGACGGCCGGACTCCTCTACGGGCGCACGTGGTGTTCCTGTTGTCATGGCGCCGCGCGAAGTCTCGGACTGGCCCTCGCACGGAACCGTGCCCCCAACGGGATTCGAACCCGTGCTTCCGCCTTGAAAGGGCGGCGTCCTAGGCCGCTAGACGATGGGGGCGCAGGAGCTCCTCCAGCAGGGTAGCGGCCCCAGGGGCGGCCGACTGAGTATAGCCACCGCGTGGGAACGCCGAAGACCTCGTCACACCCACGTCCCTTCGGGGCATGATGGGTCGATGGCCTCCGCCGGCCGGCGGAAGGTGGACGGGAGGTTCGATTCGTATGCGTCGCATCGCCGTCTTCGTCGCTCTCACGGTTTCGCTCGTGGCGTGTTCCGACGCCACGACTCCTCCTACAGGTGGAGGAACCACCTCGTCGTCGCCACGCGCCGACGAGCGCCGGGTCGGCGTGTACGGATCGCTCATCACGGAACTGGCCGGGGTGGAGCCGATCGAATGGCGCCACGTCTACGTCGTGACGGGCCTGTGTGCGAATGCGGACGAGCCGATGAAGCCCGAGGGATGCGACGACCAGCTCTCAGAGGCGGAACGAACGGTGCTGCGTGAGCGGCTCGACGGCATGCGCCTGCGGTTCATCGACGACCCGACGTCGCTTTACGACGACGAGTGGATGCAGGGACCGCCGCGCGACGTCGTGCTCAGGCTCGGGCCGATCGTCGAGCGGGCGGGAGAGGTTCGCGTCGGCGCGAGCTACGGGTGCGGCGGCCTCTGCGGCGGCGGCACGACGTACGTGCTGGAGGAGGCCGACGGCTCCTGGTCGGTCGTGGGTCAGCGCGGCGGGATGTGGATCGCCTGAGCCGGCTCGGCCGGCGGCATCGTCGACCGCGCTTCCTCGAATCGGAACCGATCTCCGGGCCTGACGTCGGCTTCGGCCCCGAGCTCCAGCACGTGGCGAACTCCCTTCCGGGCGCGAACGATCCTGCGGGGCGGCACCACGCGGACCCATCGCACCCCGAGCCACCGATCGAGGCACGCCACCCTGACGGGGAACGTCATGCCGATCGTGTGCACGGACCGGCACCGCCGGAAGAACATCGCGCGACCCGGTGCGATGGTCTCGCGGCCCCGGAGCCCACGAACCCGTTCATGCCGGGTGCCCGGCACCTCGGCGATCAACCGCAGCCCTCGAGTGCCTCGGATCTGCACCGTGCGCATGGAGGCCGAGCTTAGCGAGGGGCTCCGACATCCGGGGAGACGGTGGTCACGATGCGATGCACTACACCTTGAGCCCGATGTCGCGAGACACGTGTGAACGATGACTCGAGACGTCACAACGGTGGGCCCGGCAGGATTCGAACCTGCGACACGAGGGTTAAAAGCCCCCTGCTCTGACCGGGCTGAGCTACGGGCCCTTGCGCCGGATTGTACGAACACGGCCCGGACGGCCGTTGGAACTTGAGTTGCAGAAACTCCCACCGATGTGACAGGGTCCGGTCCGGGCGTTCCGTTGGAGTCTTCCCCGCGTCGCGCAGGGGGAACAACGATGAAGGTCGGTCGCACGCGTCGGTTGATTGCGTCGCTCGTGGCCGCGTTCGCGCTCTCCGCGTTGATCCTTCCCGGGCCCACCGGATCGGCGGCAGCGCCTGTATTCGCCGACGACTTCGAGTCGGGCGATCTCGGGCTCTGGACCCAGAGCTCTGGCTTCGCCGTCCAGCAGCAGGTTGTCGTCGGCGGAGCCTGGGCCGGCCGCACTACCACGTCCGGCCAGCCGGGCTACGCGTCGAAGACGCTGGCCTCCCTCCAGACCGACGTCTTCCTTGACGTTCGCGTGAATCTGCTTTCCTCGAGCGGGACCGTGAGGCTCCTCAGGCTGCTGAAGGCGGGTGGCGGTGGCATCGTTTCCCTCCGGGCGTCCTCCAGCGGAACGCTCTCGATCAGGAACGACGTGTCCGGGACGACCACGACGAGCGGCACGAAGATGAGCAAAGGCGTGTGGCACGAGGTGCAGATCCACGCGCTCGTCGCAGGCGCGGGGTCGATGCTCGAGGTGTGGCTCGATGGGGTGAGGATCTCCGACCTCTCGTTCGCCACAACGCTGGGAACCAAGCCCGTGGCGCAGGTGCAGCTGGGCAGCAGCTCGCCAGTAACCATGGATGCCGCCTACGACGACATCGTCGCCACGACGTCACTCGTCACGACCGATGTCAGTCCGCCGGCCGTCCCTCAGGGCCTGGCGGCCAGCCGCATCACAAGCAACCGCGTCGATCTCGTGTGGTCGGCGTCGACCGACGACTCCGGGACGGTCGCCGAGTACGGGGTCTACCGCGACGACGTTCCCATCGGTTCGGCTCCCGGCAACCGGACCACGTTTTCAGACACGTTCGCGATGCCGCTCACGTCGTACTCGTACACCGTGGACGCGGTCGATCCCGCGGGTCGACGGTCGGCCCGATCCTCGCCTCCACTCGTGGTCACGACCCCGGCCATCGACCCGCCACCGCCTCCGCCTGGCGGTGCCAGCGTGCTCGTCGCCGCGGGCGACATCTGTCAGGTCGCACCGAAGAATTGCGCCGGCACCGCTTCCCTGGTGGAAGCCTCCGCCCCCGATGTGGCGGTCACGCTCGGCGACAACCAGTACAACGTCGGCACGCTCGCCCAGTACCTTGCCTCCTACGACCGAGAGTGGGGTCGATTCAAGGATGCGACCAAGCCGTCGCCCGGCAATCACGAGTGGAAGACTCCGAACGCTCAGGGCTACAAGGACTACTTCGGCCCTTCGTTCTTGACGAACGGCGGTACGTGGTACTCCTTCGACCTCGGCACGTGGCACATCGTGTCGCTCGACAGTCAATGCATCGCGATCGGTGGATGCGGCCCGGGAAGCCCCGTGTACGCTTGGCTCCAGCAAGACCTCGCGAACGACGACCACGAGTGCACGCTGGCTTACTGGCACAAGCCGAGGTACTCCTCGGGGATCAACCACGGGAGCGACACGTCCAGCCAGCCGTTCTGGGACCTCCTTCAGCTCGAGGGGGCTGAGCTCGTACTGAACGGCCACGAGCACCACTACGAGCGGTTCGCACCGCAGACGTCGCTCGGAGCTGCGTCGGAGACCGGTATCCGCCAGTTCGTGGTCGGCACTGGTGGAAACTGCTGCTATCCGTTCGGCGCGCCGATCGCCAACTCCGAAGTCCGCATCACGGATACCCGGGGGATCCTCGAGCTGACGCTCGCTCAGAGCTCGTACTCCTGGCGCTTCATCGCGGTCGGAGGTGCGGCGCTGGATTCGGGCACTGGTGTCTGCCACTGACGGCAGCCCCTCCGGCGCCGTCACGTTCCGCTCCTTTCGAGGCATGACGGGGTCGAAGGCCGAATGGCGATCCGCCACCCCCGTCGGCCACCGGAAGGAGACCGTTCCATGGACAGGCGAATATGGATCGTTGCCCTCGTGATCGGGGCGCTCGTACTCCTCGCCTTCGGCGCCCGCGCGATGGCGCAAAGTGGCGATGAGGTCGGCGGCCGCCGCACGATCACGGTGACCTCGACGGCCACGGTCGGAAGCGAGCCCGACCAGGCGACCTTGCGACTCGGCGTCGAGACGCAAGCCGAGGACAGCGCCGACGCCCTGGCGGACAACGGCTCGGTCACCGACCGCGTGCTCGCCGCCTTGAAGGAGGCGGGCGTGGCCGAAGTCGATGTGCAGACCACACAGCTCGACGTGCATCGGCGCACGATCGACCGGCGAACGCCGCAGGAGCGGACGGTGTTCGTGGCCGCTTCAACCCTCGCCGTCACGGTGCGCGACCTCGACGCAGTCGGCGGCGTGATCGAGGCTGCCGTGGGGGCGGGTGCGACGAGCGTGCGCGACGTGCGGTTCGAGGTCTCCGATCCGACGCGAGCTCGCACCCAGGCACTCGAGCAGGCCGTCGACGGGGCCCGCGCCAAGGCCGACACCATGTCCGCCGCCGCCGGCACGACGGTCACCGGGGTCGAGCGGATCGTGGAAGAAGGCGCCGCCCGCCCTGTGTACGAGGAGGCCTACCGGGCGGTCGCGTTGAGCGCCTCCGATTCCTCGGTCTCGGTCGTGCCGCCCGACGAGCTCGACACGAGCGTGACGATCACGGTCACGTGGACGATCGGCTGATGCAGCCGACACAGGCCCGGCGCCGATGGGTCGCGATCAGCCCGGGTAGCGGTTCGTGATGGGCATGCGCCGGTCTCGCCCGAACGCCTTCGGGGTGATCTTCACGCCCGGCGCGGCCTGCCGCCGCTTGTACTCGTTGCGGTCGATCATGCCCACGACCCGCTCGGCGAGCGCCCGTTCGATGCCGTCGGCGACCATGTCGTCGATGCCGATGTCGTGCTCGACGTAGGCCTCGATCACCGGGTCGAGCTTGTCGTAGGGCGGCAGCGAGTCCGTGTCCTGCTGGTCGGGCCGAAGCTCCGCGCTCGGCGGCTTCGAGATCGTGCGCTCGGGGATCGGCGGCGTCTCGCCGGCGGCGCTCGCCGTAGCGTTCCGCCATGCGGCCAGCTCGTACACGAGGGTCTTCGGCACGTCCTTGATCGGCGCGAAGCCGCCGGCCATGTCGCCGTACAGGGTCGAGTATCCGACTGCGTACTCGCTCTTGTTCCCGGTGGCCAACACGATCGAGCCGAACTTGTTCGACATCGCCATCAACAGGTTCCCGCGGATGCGGGCCTGAAGGTTCTCCTCGGTGACGTCCTCCTCGCGCCCGGCGAAGAGCTCGGCGAGCGTGTATCGGTACGTGTCGAACACCTTCGTGATCTCGACGGTGTCGAGGCGGATGCCGAGCCGATCCG
>JBEVGU010000069.1:0-2709 GCA_040511595.1 Actinomycetota bacterium
CTCGCGTCGACCGACAACGCCACCTGCCCATCCTGAGGGCGGAAGCACCCGCCGGACACCGGTGTGCCGTCCTGGATCATCCAGATCTCGTAAACCTTGTCCTGACCCGGATCCGGCAGGTCGGAACCCCACAGCACGGCGCCCGACTCACCCGGCGTGAACGCCACGGCGAGTTCGCCCTCCCCGCTGCCCGAGAAGGCGACCAGCCGCTGGGACGTGGACACACCGGCGATCGCCGTGGTGCGGTCGACTCGGATGACGGCGACGGCCACCAGGAGCACGGCGATGACGGCCGCGACCGCCACGGCGGCCTGCCAACCGCGACGGTGCCGCTGGCGGCGTTCGCCGAGGTCGTCCGCGGCGGTCGTGGGCTCGGGCGCCACGACAGGAGAAGCGGGGGATGCGGCCAGTATCCGATCGGCCATGGCGTTATCGACCGGCATGGGTTCGAGCGAGAACGCGAGGCGGCCGGCCGTCTCGGAGAACTCGGCCTCGAGCCGCGCGCACTCCTCGCAGTCGCCGTGCGATGCGCGTTCGGCGGCGAGGGCCTGCACGTCGTCGCCGTCGAGCCCACCCAGGGCCTGCACGGCGAGGAGCTCCTCGATCGTGGCGTGGTCGCGGGTCATCGTTCGATCCCTTCGAGCGATGCCCGCATGCGGCGCATCCCGAGGAGGGTGCGGGACTTCACCGTGCCCAGCGGCAGTCCCGTCCGCTCGGCGATCTGCGACTGGGACATGCCTTCGAAGTACATCAAGGTCAGGACGTCCCGCTGCTCGGCGGGCAGTTCGTCGAGGGCGGCACGGACGATCCGACGCTCCTCTGGGAGGCCTACCTGTTGGACGACCTCGTCGGCGTGGTCGACCTGCTCCTGCATCGCCTCGGGGATCGAATCCTCGGCCCGGCGACGGTAGGACTCCTCTCGGCGAACCAGGTCGACGGCGCGGTGGTGGACCATGCCCATGAGCCAGGACTTCACCGAGCCTCGCTCGGCGTCGTAGCCCTCCGGGTTCCTCCAGACCGCCATGAACGCTTCCTGCACGATCTCCTCCGCGAGATGCGATTGCCGTACGACCCGCTGCGCGAGGGCCTTGGCCGTGGGCGCGTACCGCGCGAACAAGCCGCGGAACGCGTCCTCGTCGCGATCACGGAGGCGGAGCAGCAGGTCGCGATCGCGCGCCTCGGAGATATCGATCATCCCCACCGACTCGCTCCTGACCAGCAACGACGTCCCCTGTTCCCACCGCGGCCCTTCGGCGTTCGTCCCGGATGCGGGCGTTCTGTCGCGGGGTATTCGCAGCGCATCAGGCCTTGGATGACCCCTCCGGGCGTTGATCGCCCAGGCGGCGGCCGGCCGTCTCCAGGATCTGCGACAGGGTGGCGGGTTCCTCCGGGTCGTACAGGGCACTGCCGACCGACAGCGAGAGCGAACGTGGGGACTGCCGGTCCGTGTCGTGCACCGCGATCGCTTCCACCAGGCGGGACAACACGAGCGTCTCCGCGCCCACCGCATCGCCGGTGAGCAGTACGGCGAAGGTGTCCTCCGTGATCCTGGCGGGCACGTCGGCGTCACGGACGGCTTCGAGCAGCACGTTGGCCGCCTCGCGCACCAGGACCTCGGCCTCTTCCGGACTTCCGGCCCGGGCGGCCTGTAGCCCGTCGAGGCGCATGAAGACGAAGACCACCTGGGTCTTGGCGCGGTCGGCCATGCGGAGATGGTGCTCGGCGATCGGGGCGAACCCGCGCAGGTTGGGCAGGCCGGTGATCTCGTCGGTGGTGGAAAGCTCACGGCGCAGTCGTCGTTGCGCGATCGCGTACCGGATCGCTCTCGAGAGGAACCCGTCGGGGATCGAGCCACGGACCAGGTGATCCTCGGCGCCGCCGTGCAGGGCTACCGCGCCGTCGGCTTCACGGTCCGGGTCGGTCACGACCAGGACCGCCGCCTCGGGCGCTCGAGCCCTCAGGGCGCCGAGCACCTCCAGGGGACCGGAGCCCTCGAGCGCGATGAGCACGGCATCGGCCCCCCGGTGCTCGTCCAGGCCTTCGATGTCGCCGGTTCGTTGCACATCGAAGCCTTCTTCTCCTGCGAGTTCCTCGCTGAGGCTGTCTTCCAGCCCGACGAGCACCACGGTGACGACGTCGATGGGTCTGCCCTCCGGTCCATTCGGCTGTTGCGTGGGCGGATTATCCCATCCGAGCAGGGCAGATACGTGCGCGGGCGGCGTCATCGTTCCGCCACAGGAACAACACGGCCACGGGGGAGCCTCCACAGAGGCTGCGCCGGTACGCTTGGCGCCATGACCGATGGACCCTCGCCGGCGCCCCCTGCCCCGAAACCGCACGGCCATCTGACCCACTGGTTCGTCGGCATCTCGGCTGCCCTGTCCTTGGTTATCGCGGCCGGCAGCGCCTACGGGTTCGTCGCGTACCAACAAGCCAAAGGTGCCGGCGTCGTGGAGGGCCCCTTCGACACGAACGAGGTCCCGAACGACTCGAACGAGCCCCAGTCGCCAGGTGGATGTGCCGACGACGTCTGCAACTACCTCTTGCTCGGGAGCGATTCCCGGGAGGGCCTCAGTCAGGAGGAGCAGACGGAGTTCGGCACCGATCAGCAGATCGGCGGCGAGAACCGGGCCGACACGATCATGCTGGTCCACACCGATCCCAAACTCGAGAAGGCCATCATCGTGTCCTTCCCGCGCGACCTCTACG
>JBEVGU010000070.1:0-5022 GCA_040511595.1 Actinomycetota bacterium
GGCTCCACGATCTCGTGATCGCCGGGTTGCCGTCCGACTTCGCGGGGCTACGGACCCTGGATGCACGTCCCACGAACCTGTCCCCCGAACGGACCTCGTTCATCGGCCGCACCGAGGAGGTCGCGCGGCTCGAGGAGATGATCGGCGGCGCGCGCCTGGTGACGATCGTCGGCCCGGGTGGCACCGGCAAGACCAGGCTGTCGATCCGCGTAGCGTCGCAGGTCTTGGATCGGTTCGTGGACGGCGCCTTCTTCGTCGATCTCAGCGCTGTGACCGACCCGGAGGTGGTGCTGCCCGAGATCGCCTCGGCGCTCAAGGTCCGGCGCGAGCCGGGACAGGACACGGCCGAGGCGCTGCGGGGTCATCTGCGGGATCGTCAGTTGCTGCTGGTGCTGGACAACATGGAGCAAGTGGTCGAGGCCGCAGCGGCCGTGGGGAAGCTGCTCGACGGTTCGCCTGGTCTCGCGGTCCTCGCGACGAGTCGCGTGCCGCTCCAGCTCACGGGCGAGCAGCGCTTCGAGCTGCAGCCCATGCCGGTCCCCACGGACGATGCCGCCGATGCGGGAGCGTTCGACGCCGTCCGTCTGTTCGCCGAGCGGGCCGCCGCCGTGCACCCCGGGTTCGAGCTGAACGAGAGGTCGACGCCCGCCGTCGCCCGCATCGTGGCGGCGCTCGACGGCCTGCCGCTCGCGCTGGAGCTGGCGGCGAGCCGGATGGCGTTGCTCAATGCCGACGCGCTGGCCGATCGCCTCACGCGGCGCCTCCCCTTGCTCACCGGAGGTCCGCGCGACGTCCCCGAGCGCCAACGGACGCTGGCTGCGACGATCGGGTGGAGCCACGACCTCCTCGACGACGATGCCCGGATACTGTTCGCGCGGCTCTCGGTGTTCCCCGGTGGCAGTACCCTGGACGCGGCCGAGCGCGTCGCGGGGGAGGGCCTCGAGGTGCTCGATGTGATGGGCAGACTCACCGACGCGAGCCTGGTGCGCCGGTCCGATCCCGTCACCGGCGAGGTCCGCTACTCGATGTTGGAGACCATCCGTGAGTTCGCCGGCGAGCGTCTCGACGCAGCCGGCGATCGGGAGGCGCTCGAACGCCGACTCGCCGAGTGGGTCCTTTCGGTGGCGATCGAGGCCGAGCCACACCTCGCCGACGCCGAACAGGCCGACTGGTGCACGCTCTTGGAGCGTGAGCACGACAACATCCGTGCGGCTCTGGACGTCGCGGAGCACCTGGGTGACGATCGGATGTCGGTCGAGACCGGGCTCAGGACATCCGCTGCGATCTGGCGCTTCTGGCAGGAACGAGGTCACCTGGTCGAGGCGGAGGCCCGCCTCGCGCGGCTCCTTGAACTGCCCGAGGCGCAGCATCCGGACGAGGTGCGGGCCCGTGCTCTCGGGGCCTACGGGGGGATCCTGTACTGGCAGTCGGAGTTCGAAGAGATGCGACGTGCCTATGAGGAGGCCGCGGTCATCGCCCGCTCGCTCGAGGATCGCGAGCTCTTGGCGTCGGCGTTGTTCGACCTGTCGTTCGTCGCTGGCATGGCCGACGGCGACTTCGAGGCGGGTGAACCGATCCTCCACGAAGCGCTCGAGGTCCTGGGTGACGGCGATGCGCTCCTGCGCAGTCGCATCGTCGGAGGGATCGGCTTCACGCGGATGCTCCGGGGCGATGCTGCCGCCGCGGTGGAACCATTCGAGCAGGCGATCGAGATCCAGCGTGCTATCGGCGATCGTTTGGGGATCAGCCAGAACCTGGTCGGGCTCGCCGGGATGCGGCTGATGCTCGGCGACGCCGATGCGGCACGTGCGCTTGCGCGTGAGGCAACCGAGGTCGCGACGGCGCTCGTGCGCGAGGGTCCCGAGGTCGCGACGTCGTCGACCAACGCGTCCCTGCTGTCGACCGTGCTGCTGCCCAACGCCATCGTTGCCTCGTTCGACGGTCGGCACGAGGACGCCGCCCGGTTGCTGGGGGGGTGGGAGCGACTCGAGCGCGACTTCCTCTTGCGGTTCCCTGACGTGGCGATCGCGCGCTTCGGCGATCCGGCCGTCGCGGCACGGGAGGCGCTGGGCGACGAAGCCTACGAGCGCGCGTTCGCCCACGGGTTCGATCTGGACATCGAGGGGCTCACGGCGCTGGTGAGGGCGGAGGGCGGCCGGATCGATCAGCCGGACGGCTAGCGACGTTTCGGGGAGGGGAGTCCGATCGTTGGTAGCACGAACGCGACGATGCCCACTCTGACCCGGCGCGCCTCTCCTGCGCAGTCGTGCTCTCGTCGCTATCGTTGCTGCGACGCGGGATCCTCCACCGGCCACGTCCAGGCATACCGGGCGATCGTCGCAAGCAGCACGATCTCGGCAGCGCTGAGGAAGAAGAAGTACGCGTGGTCCTCACCGATCACCGAGGCGACGATCGAGATCGCGTACAGGCACGGCAGTACAAGATTGATCCATCGGTTCAGGACTCTTCGCAGGACGAGCGTGAGGAACACCATGGCGCTGGCGATCGCGACGTAGATCGATACTGCGAGCAGGAACCCCTGCGTGATCTCGATCCCGGAGATCTCTCCTTCCGCGAGCTCATCGAGCCGTCCTGGCACGAAGAAGCCGAAGATGTCGCCGTACGCGAAAAGGAACAGCATCGCGATCCACAACGCAGATATCTTGAGACGAACGGACACCATGTGTTCGGGGACGTTGAGCACAGCCGGCGATGACACGTCGAGTCTCCTCTCGTTCGAGCGATGCGCCGATGATGCACGTGTGTATCACCCTCCGAGCGCTGGCGGTCGTCGGGATGAGCGATCCGTTGACGATCGTCAGGTCTCCGTCGATTACGAAGTAAGGCACTCGGCCTCGTACACCTCGATCGGAGTCACCATCCCTTTCAAGAGGGCATCGCCGAGGCTGCGGAACCGCAAGTCGTCTCGGTCCCTGACATGCCGGACGGTCTCCTGATCCACAAGGGTTTGACCGGGTCCCGCGAAGCCTGAGAGGCGGGCCGCGAGGTTCACCGTTCGGCCGTAGTACTCGCCGTCCTGGAAGATGACCGGCCCGACCGCGACCCCGGCATGGGCGGGGGGCAGGCCGACGTCGCCCGTTCGCCTGCCGACGCCGATCGTCGCGAGCACGGCGGCCGCCGCGTCACGGAACGACACCATGACGCCGTCACCGAGCCACTTGACCGCTTTGCCGCCGCCACGACCGACCTCGTCGTGCACGAGCTCGGTGAGGTTGGCGGCGAGCCCGGCGGCGGCCTCGTCGCCACGCTCTTCGGTGAGCCGCGTGTAGCCCGTGAGATCGAGGAAGGCGAAGGCGGTCGGGCGCTCGGGACGGACGTACAGACCCATCTCTTCGATCGCGCTCTCCATGTGCTGCACGCCGTCGTCGGTCCACACTCGTTCTTGCTGTCGCCGGTAGATCGCCATGACGAGCGCCTCCATGCCGGGGGTGAGGTCGGCCCCGATCGGGTTCACGACCTGGAGCATCTCGCCATGGCTGAGGCCGGCCTCGAGCTGTGGTACCTCGATCCGCCGATGGAACACATCGCCCTCGGTCTCGGCGATCCGGCGCAGCGCGTCGGCGTAGACGCGGATGAGTCGGAGGTGCGTCTCCGTGTCGACGCCCGCCGCCAGCGACCGCCGGGGGAGCTCGAGCATCGCCGTGAGGTCCTCCGGGGCGGCGTCGTCAGGTCCTGGACGGACCTTCCCCAAGGCCTCCTCGAACGCGAGGACGAAGTCGACCGGAAGGCCTACTCGCCCGGCGACCTCGGCGTAGGTGCTGGGGGAGAGCGACGCGAAGCGGTAGTTGGGATTGTCCATGAAGGCGAGTGAGAACCGGCCTTCCCGGACCGCGACTGCGATCGTCTCGATCGCGAGTCCGCCGCGATCGGATGCCCAGACGAACCGCACCCGGTACACATCGGCGTCGGAGAACGTACCGTCGCCGGCCGGTGGCAGGATCTCCAACTCGACGAGCCGGTGGACGAAGGCGACGGGGACGCCCGCCTGCTCGGCGAGTTGCTCCGCATCCCGCGCAGCCACGGTCACATGATACGGCTCACCGAACGGCTCCCAGGGCGTAGCGGCTCTCGCCCACGAAGGTGCACGTGAGGGGGACGCTCGCGTGCGTCTCGCAGCGACCTGATGGCATGAAGAACAAGGAGCCGCGACAGAGCGCGAAGCCTAGTGGTCCGGGTCGTGGTCAAGAAGTCATCGACGGGCGCGGCTCGAGGACGACGACCCTCGTCTCGTGCGGGCGTCGCGCAGCGTAGCCGTCGAGGTTCCGGTCCAGCTCGCGCCAACGCTGCCACAGCCGTTCACGTTCCTCGCCCACCGCAGCCCTCCCGAGCACCTCGCGCCGGACACCGCCGACCAGCTCGACGACCGCCTCTGGGTGGGCCTGCAGGTTCAGCCACCAGGCCGGCTCGGCCGCACCCCAGCCGTTCATGGCCATCGAGACGAGGTTCGGCCCATCCTCGTAGTAGCCCACGATCACGCTCCGCGGCTCGCCGCTGCTCCGGCCCCGCGTGGTGAGCCGCAGGGCGCCCCACTTGCCCGGGCGCGGACGCCACAGCCCCTTGCGGCCGCCGCTCGCCCGGACGATCCAGCGGTGCACGTGCCAGGCGGTCACGACGAACCACCGCGGTGGCAGACGCGCCTTCCTACGTTCACGCATCAGACCGTGAATCTCCTGCTGGTCGGGACGCCTCCGGCGGTGTCGGCTGTCATCCCGACGATCGGCAGCTGCACTCTCATCCCTCGCGTGAGCTTGCCCGACTCGAAAGGCTCCGTGTCGATTTCCACGCTCGCATAGCCGGCGCTGAGGACCGCGCCCACGACCATGGCGCGATCCTCGGTGAGCGCCTGCCGCAGATCGTCGGCGCCGAGCTCGACGCGGCCGGTTGTGCCGAGGTGCCGGACCCGGAGCTCGCGGAGGCCAAGCGCCTTCAGCGCCTGTTCCGCGCGATCGACCTGCGCGAGGATGTCCGGATCGACCTCGGTGCCGAACGGCAGGCGGGAGG
>JBEVGU010000071.1:0-6199 GCA_040511595.1 Actinomycetota bacterium
ATGGCTGCTGGAACACGAGGCCCTGGTTCACCGCGGCGATCGGCCACGCGCCGTCCGGGGGCCGCGTGTCCGGAACCGTCACGTCGCCCTCCACGGTGATCTCGCGGACCGAGTCCAACCGGCTGTCTTGCTCTTCCTGGTCGAGGATCGCGACCCACACGCGATCGGGGGCGGCGGAGGGGATGAAGACCAAGGAGTCGGGGGCGAGGACCCGCGGTGCCCAGTCATCTCGAGGGTCGAGGACGAGGGTCCGGTATCCCCACGCGACGAGCACGTCGCCCCGTCGCACGACGCGGTGGGGAGGGTCGCCAGGCGACAGCTCGGACATCTCGATGTGCCGGACGTGCTCGGTCACCGGGTCGACCACCCAGGCTTCCCCGTCTCCCGACAGGAACACGCGATCGTCGGCCGTGTCCGCGCCGGGGGAGGGAGAAGCCGGCGTCGACGATCGCTCCTCTCCGCGGTCGACCGCCGCCCAGAGTCCCGCGACGATCACCGCTGCCAGCGCCACGCCGAGCGCCCCGGCGCGAGCCTTGCGGTGCCGCTCGCGGCGTCTGACCCGGCCCATCGCATCGTCGAAGGACGTCTGTCGGGGTTGGATGTGGTCGAGGTCCCGTCGGATCCGATCGCGCAGGTCATCCATGGCCATCCTCCCCGGCGGTCAGGTGCGAACGGAGTTCATTCCGGGCGCGGTGGACGCGGCTCCTCACCGACGCCGGTTCGATCTGCAGGATGCGGCCCGCCTCTTCGGAGCTCATGCCGAGCCAGTCGACGAGCATGAAGGCCTCCCGGAGCCGCATCGACAGCGAGCCGATCGCCTCCGAGAGCTCACGTCTGGTCTCGGTGGTCTCCACATGCTGGAGACCACCGCCGAACATCAGGAGCCGGCGCGTTCGCATGGCCAACGAACGGATCCGTCGGCGGTTGAGGTTCACGGCGACCTGATACACGTAGCCACCCGGTCGGTCCATGGACCGAACCCTGTTCCAGCGCTCGTACACCCTGACCATCGCCTCCTGTGCGAGCTCCTGCGCCTCGTCGTCGTCGGGGACGAGTAGGAACATGGCTCGCACGAGGTTCGGGAACTCGGCCCGATAGAACTCCTCGAACTCGAGGCCGTCGGACACGTCGCTCGATCTCGTTTGCACGTCACTCCACCAACCCCTCACGGGGCTGGAACGTTGCATCGCGGAACGTCGAGTTCGTTCAGGCGGTTCGAGGGTCGAGCTGCCAGTGGTTGGTGCGCAGGGTGCCCGAGAACCCCTCGACGTCGACGGTCTCGATGAACGAGAAACCGAGCGATCGACAGATGCCGTTGGAAGGCCCGTTCGTGACGCCGGGGTAGGCGTGGATCGTGCCCCATCGCCCGTCGGCTCGTGCCCGCTCGAGGATCGCGGCGGTGGCGGCTCGGCCGAGCCCCTGCCCCTGGAACTCCGTGAACCCCATCCAGCCGATCTCGCTGATCGTCTCGCCATGTTCGTCGTGCTGCCAGATGCAGACGCTGCCAGCGGCCTGGCCGTCGTCGGTCTCGATCACCGAGATCCACCCCCGATCGTGCTCGACCGCGTCGACGTCCTCTCGGATCTTGGCCGGGATGCCTTCCTTGGGCTGCGGGCCGCCGAGCTCGGACATCATCACGGGGTCGCAGCGCAGCCGTTCCCACAGCCACTCGTCGTCGAGGGTGACGTCTCGGAGTTTCATCTACACATCAAGCCTACCGGCCGGCGCCGACACCGGGCCGACGATACCGTGAGGCCGAGGAACGACCGATGGAGGGGAGCTCGATGGGCGCAGAACGCTATCTATCGAAGACGACGCTGTTCCCGGGACCGTGGTACCGGCGATCGCCGTACTTCGAAGCCACGGTGCGGGCGGGGTGCACGGCGTACGACGTCTACAACCACACCCTGCTGCCCGGCTACTACGACGACCCCAACGTCGAGTACGCGCACCTGCTGTCGAGCGTCGTGCTGTGGGACGTCGGCGCCGAATGGACGGTCGAGGTCAGCGGCCCCGACGCCGACCGGCTGATCGACATGCTCACGTGCCGCGATCTCAGCACGTGCGCGGTGAAGCAGGGCAAGTACATGCTCGTGACCGCGCACGACGGCGGCATCGTGAACGACCCTGTGCTGCTGCACGTGGACGAGGGACGATGGTGGATGCAATGCGCCGACTCCGATGCCGGGCTCTACGCGCTCGGCGTCGTCACCGGCCTCGGTCTCGACGTGAACGTCTTCCACCCCGACGTCTATCCGATGCAGGTGCAGGGGCCGGCCTCGTCGGCCACGCTCGAGCAACTCGTCGGGCCGGCCATCTACGACCTGCGGTACTACTGGTGCGACCGGTTCGAGATCCGCGACATGCCGGTGGTGATCAGTCGCACGGGGTTCACCGCTGCCCCCGGGTTCGAGGTCAACTGCCTCGACTTCTCCCACGGCGACGCGTTGTGGAACGCAGTGCTCGAGGCGGGCGAGGAGCACGGCATCCGGGTCGCGGCGCCGAGCATGGCCAAGCGCATCGAGGCGGGCATGATGAACTACGGATCGGACATGACGATCGAGCACAACCCGTTCCAGATCATGGGGCTCGAGCGTCTGGTCGAGGAACAGCCCCAGGACTACATCGGCAAGGACACACTCGAGCGCGTCCGTCGCGAGGGCGTGCGGGACAAGCTCGTCGGTATCGAGTTCGCGGCCGATGGCGGGTTCGAGATCGACCCAGCGGACTTCTGGCCGGTCTTCCACGACGGGAAGCAGGTCGGCCGGGTCACCGACGCGGTGTGGTCGCCTCGGCTCGAGCGGAACATCGGCTACGTGTGGGTGCCGATCGAGCTGTCGGGGCCCGGCACGATGCTCGAGGTCCGATCCCAGCGCGGCGACCTGACCGGCACGACCGCGGCGATCCCGTTCGTCGATCCGAAGAAGCAGGTGCCCGCCGCCTCGCTCCGATGAGGGTGGTCCCGTGAGGGTGGTACCGGGCCGGGCAGGTGTTGAGCAAGGCGCACGTACCCGGTCCGGGAGTCCGTACGGCCCTCAGCCTTCCTCGACCTCGACCCACGCGTCGATCGGGTTTCCGTACTCGGTCCACGACCCGTCGTAGTTGCGGTCGTTGGGGAGGCTGAGCTGCTCGCCCAACACGAACTGGGTGTGCGAGGCGTGCTGACCGATCCGGAAGTACGCGACTCCACCGACGGGAACGAGGGCAGTGCGTCGTCGGGGCGCGTCGTGCGGGTCATCGGCAGCGGATCGACGGGAACCACTGTTCCCCCGAGATCCCGGGCCGGTGACGTGAGCAAGGCGGGCCGGTCGAGCACAGACTTGAGATCGACGAGCTCCTGCTCCGATCAGTTTCGTCGTCGCGGCGGGCAGGTTCCCGTCGGTCGCCGGCGGAGCGCCGGCCATCGCCTCCTGCGTCAGCATCCGCCACTCGAGCTCCTGGGACTCCTGCGACGGGTCGATGCCCCGCTGATCGGACGGGCGTGTCGAGGAGCCGGCCGTAGGCGTCGACGGCGTCGGCCTGTGCCGGTGGCCGCGAGCGCGGCGATGCGATGTTGCCACAACCCGTCGCGCAGCGGATGGGCGGCGAGCAGCTCCTCGGTCTCCGCAAGACCGCTCCCCCTTTCATCGACACTGAAGAGCGTGGCCAGCCGTTCCTCGACGATCGGGAGCCGGATATCCTCGGCCAAGGACCCAGGATCAGCATCGTGAGCACGACTGACGGCACGCGCCCATGTCGTCTGCTGAAGGCACGTCGGGCCGATGGAACGCATCATCCCGCAGTTGCCTTGCCCAGCGCTTCCATGTCGTGAAGATGACAGGCCACTTGCACATCCCCCACGGCTTGGAGCCGGGGATCAAGGGCTTCGCGGAACTCCACGCGAACGTGATCGCCCTCAGCAGTCATTGATCGCACTCCCCGCCACAATGGATCGTCGACTGACGCCTCCCGCATGGTCCGCAGCAACGCGAGGACGTCGTGCCCCGTGTGCCCCGCAGAGGCCGGCACCCGCGCTATCGAGACGATGTCTTCGATCGCAACGAGCTCTCCCACGACCGATCGTTCCCGCTCATATTGCTCCTCAGGCAGCGCCGCCCATCGGGCCTCGATCGCCGTCCGGAGATCGCGACTTTCCCATCCGCAGACCTCGAACGCCTGAAGACATCGAGGATGGAACGCGCATCCGAGGGGCGGACGCGCGGCGTCGGGCACCTCGCCACGGGGAAGGTCTCGGGGGATCGCGCGGTCGGGATCGGGATCGGGGATCGCCTTCAAGAGTGATCGGGTATAGGGGTGCTTCGGATCGCTGAAGATCGCCTCGGTCGGGCCGATCTCCACGATCCGCCCCAGGTACATGATCGCGATACGGTCACAGAAGAACTTGGCCGTCGCGAGGTCGTGGGTGATGTAGATGTACGTGAGGTCGAGTTCCTGTTTCAGGTGCAGCATCAGCTCGAGGATCTTCGCCCGCACGCTCATGTCGAGCATCGACACCGGCTCATCTGCGACGAGCAGGTCGGGGCCGAGGATGATGGCGCGCGCGAGCACGGCCCGCTGCTTCTGCCCGCCCGACAGATCGCTCGGGTACTTGCCCAGGAACTGTTCGACGGGAACGAGTCCGACCCGCTCGAGCGCTCTGGCCACCAGGTTCTGGGTCGCCTCCGTGTCCTTGGCGATGCCGTGGATCACGAGAGGATGGCCGACGGCGGAGAGCAGATCCATCGCCGGATTGAGCGAGGCGTGGGGGTCCTGGAACACCATCTGCATGCGCTCGCGCAGCGGCCGGAATTCGTGCTCCGAGAGTCCGACGAGCTCGCGTCCCTCCAGTTGGATGCTCCCGGACGTCGCCGGAACCAGTTCGAGGATCGTGCGTCCGAGCGTCGTCTTGCCGCTCCCGGACTCACCCACGAGGCCGAGGATCTCGCCGCGGTGAAGGTCGAACGACACGCCGTCGACGGCTTTCACCTGGCCCGCTTCCCGCCCCAGGAGCCGATCTCCGAACGAGCCGCGAAGTGAGTAGTGCGTCTTCAGGTCTCGGACCTCGAGGAGCACCTCCCGGGTGCCATCGACGACCGATCCTGCTCCCGCCCAGGTCGCGGGATCGCTGCCGGTCTCACGCTTCATCGGCACGGGCGAACTCCCTCCGTTCGTACGGCTCCGTCCCGTCGGGCGGGATCTCGCTGGCGGGGCCGTGCAGCCAACACTGCACCCGATGGCCGAACTCAACGTGTTGATCGACCGGATCCTTCTGGGGGCACACGCGCATCGCATCGGGACAGCGCGGGTGGAACCGGCAGCCGGACGGTGGGTCGATGAGGTCCGGCGGAGCGCCGGGGATGTACTGGAGACCCGTCGTCTGCAACGAGATCACTGACCGGAGCAACTCCCGCGTGTACGGATGCTTCGGCGCCGAGAGGATTGCGCGGGTGTCGCCCTCCTCGACGATCCTGCCCGCGTACATGACGCCCACCCGGTCGCTGGCCTCTCCCACGATCCCGAAGTTGTGCGTGATGAGCAGGAGCGACGTATCGAAGTTCTTCTTCAGGTCGGACAGGATCTGAAGGATCTGAGCTTCCACGAGCACATCGAGGGCGGTGGTCGGCTCGTCGCAGATGACGAGCTTCGGGCGAAGGACCAACGCCAACGCGATCATGATGCGCTGTCGCATGCCACCGGAGAACTCGTGCGGATATTGGCGGAATCGGGTCGGTGGGATGCCCATGCCGCCGAGCGCCTCCAGGGAACGCTTCTTGATCTCGGCGGGAGAGATGTCGGGTTCGTGGGCCTTCAGCATCTCGCTGAAGTGGTCCTCGATCCGCATCAGCGGGTCGAGTCTGGTCATCGGCTCCTGGAAGATCATCCCGATCTCGGGACCTCGCAGACCTCGCAGTTCCGCGGGTCCCAGGGTCACCAGGTCCCGGTCATCGAACAGCACCTTCCCCTGCGCCGCGGCGCCGGCGGGCAGGAGTCCCATGATCCCCCGACCGAGGGTCGACTTCCCGCATCCGGACTCGCCCACGAGTCCCAAGGTCTCTCCCGGCCGGATCTCGAACGAGACGCCATCCACCGCCCGTACCGCCCCGCGGGCCGTTCCATACCAGACGCGCAGATCGAGGACTTCGATGACCGCTCCGCTCGACATCACCGGCGCTGAAGGTTCCGATGCATCGTCGGGGAACTTCACCGGCTGGATGGGACG
>JBEVGU010000072.1:0-6933 GCA_040511595.1 Actinomycetota bacterium
ACGATCACCGGCCGCTCGTCCGCGAGCGTCGAGAAGAACGCCCGCCAGGCGCCATGCATCTGCGCACGGACCTGTTTGGGGTCGGCGCCCGACAGCGGCAGGTCCGGATCCTCGAGCCCCGTCGTGAACGCGAGCGCGGCCGCAGTGCGCGCCGGATCCGCGGCCCGTTCGAGCAAGGACCGTCCCAACTCGCGGATGTTCCCGAGGGCCACGGCGGGAGGGTCGGTGTCGGCGATGCCCGCGACGCCTCGCAAGATCTCCGACAGCGGCCAGTACGTGATGCCGTCGCCGTACGGGAGACAGCGGCCACGCAGCACGCGTGGGCCCTCGTCCTGCGGCTCGGCCCAGCGCACGAACTCCTGCGTGAGCCGGCTCTTCCCAACGCCGGGGTCGCCGTAGATCGTCACGACGTGCGGGCGACGTTCGACGGCGGAGCGCCGGAACATCGTCTGCAGCAGGAGCAGCTCGGCGGCCCGCCCGACCATCGGCGCGCTCAGGCCGACGTCGGCCGCGTCGCCGGAGCCACCGAGGACCGGCGAGGCGGTGACCGGCTCGCGCTTCCCCTTCAGGGAGAGGTGCCGCCGGTCGCCGAACCGGAACCCGCGAACGGCTCGGCGCGTTCGCTCCGCGGCCAGGATCTCATCGGGCTCGGCCGCCGATTGCAAGCGCGAGGCGGTGGTCACCACGTCGCCCGTGACCATCGGCTCACCGGGAGCCGCGCCCCCCGTCGCGAGCACCTGCCCGGTGTTCACGCCGATCCGCATGCGTAGGGAGAGGTCGTGTGACGCCGCGAGCTCGGCGTTCACGGCGGCCAGCCGGTTTCGCATCCGGAGCGACGCACGCAGGGCCCGAGCCGGGTCGTCCTCGTGGGCGGCGGGCACGCCGAAGGCGGCCATCACCGCATCGCCGATGAACTTCTCCACGGTGCCGCCCTCGGCCTCGATCTCCTCCCGCATCGCGCCGAAGTACGTCGCCAACACCTCACGCAGCTGCTCCGGGTCGAGTCGCTCGCCGATCGTCGTCGAGCCGGTGACGTCCGCGAACAGGACGCTCACGACCCGCCGCTCATCCAGAGGCGCGGAGGCCGCGTCGTCCCCGTGCACGGCCGTGCCGCACGCGGGACAGTACCTCGCGTCGGACGGCAGCCCCGCACCACAGGTGGCGCATGCCCGGCGGAGCGGTGCGCCACAGGTCGAACAGAACCGGGCGTCGGCCTCGTTCGCCGCGCCACAGGCTGGGCAGGACGGCATCGGCGCGAGTCTAGGGCCGTTCCGTAGACTGCGCCCCATGAGCGTGCCCGAGAAGCCGTCGCTCGACGGCCTGGAAGCGAAATGGGACGAATGGTGGGAGGCCGCAGGCACCTACCGGTTCGACCGATCGAGGACGCGTGAGCAGATCTTTGCGATCGACACCCCGCCGCCCACGGCCAGCGGTTCGCTGCACATCGGTCACGTGATGTCGTACACCCACACCGACCTGATGGCTCGCTTCAAGCGCATGTGCGGCCTCGAGGTGTTCTACCCGATGGGGTGGGACGACAACGGCCTGCCGACCGAGCGCAGGGTGCAGAACTACTTCGGCGTGCGGTGCGACCCGTTGCTCCCGTACGACCCCGGCTTCGACGTCACGGCTCTCGAGCGGCCCGACGACGCCCCGGTCGCGGTCAGCCGCCCGAACTTCATCGAGCTGTGCGAGCGCCTCACCGACGAGGACGAGAAGGCGTTCGAAGCACTCTTCCGGCGCCTCGGGCTCTCGGTCGACTGGCGGCAGTCGTACACCACGATCGACGAGACCTCGCGGCGCGCATCGCAACGCGCGTTCCTCCGGCTGGTGCGGCGCGGGGAGGCGTACACGGCCGAGGCCCCCACGATGTGGGACGTCGACTTCCGCACGGCGGTGGCTCAGGCCGAGATCGAGGACCGCGAGATCGCGGGCACCTACTACCGGGTCGCGTTCGACCTCGAGGACAGGAGCGGCCGCATCGAGATCGAGACGTCGCGGCCAGAGCTGATCCCGGCGTGCGTGGCGCTTGTCGTGAACCCGGCCGACACACGCTACGCGGGGCTCGTCGGCTCGACCGTCCTCACGCCCGTCTTCCGTGTGCCCGTGCCGGTCGTCGCGCACGAGCTCGCCGACCCCGAGAGAGGCACGGGCGCCGCCCAGATCTGCACGTTCGGCGATGTCACCGACGTGGTGTGGTGGCGAGACCTCGGACTGCCCGCGCGGGTGGTGGTGCGCCGCGACGGCACGGTCGCCCCTGGGCGGTTCGGGGAGCCAGGGTGGGAGTCGCGCGATGTCGACGCCGCCAACGCCGCGATGGCCACGCTCGAGGGCAAAGCGGCGAAGCAGGCGAGGAAGCAGATCGTAGAGCTGCTCCGCGATGGCGGCTGGCTCGTCGGAGAGCCGGAACAGGTGCGGCACGTCGTGAAGTTCTACGAGAAGGGTGATCGCCCGCTCGAGGTGATCTCGAGTCGGCAGTGGTTCGTGAAGACCCTGGAGCTCAAGGAAGCCCTGCTCGAACGCGGCCGCCAGATCTTCTGGCATCCGGAGTTCATGGGATCGCGGTACGCGAGCTGGGTCGAGGGCTTGAACCAGGACTGGGCGGTCAGCCGGCAGCGGTACTACGGGCCGGCCTTCCCGGTGTGGTTCCCGCTCGACGACGCGGGGGAGCCTCGATACGACGACCCGATCCTGGCCGACGAGTCGACGCTCCCGATCGATCCGCAGGTCGATGTGCCGCCCGGTTACTCGGCCGAGCAGCGTGGTGCACCTGGAGGCTTCATCGGCGACCCCGACGTCATGGACACGTGGGCGACGTCGTCGCTCACGCCCCAGATCGCGGGGCGGTGGGAAGACGACCCGGACCTGTTCGAGCGCCTCTTCCCCATGGACCTGCGGCCGCAGGCGCACGACATCATCCGCACGTGGCTCTTCTACACGGTGCTGCGGGCCCACCTCGAGCACGACTCGCTGCCGTGGACCGACGCGGCCGTCAGCGGCTTCGTGCTCGACCCCGACCGAAAGAAGATGTCGAAGTCCAAGGGGAACGTCGTCGTTCCCACGGAGGTGTTCGAGACGCACTCGGCCGACGCGGTGCGCTATTGGGCGGCCAGCGCACGCCTCGGCTATGACGCGGCGATCGACGATCAGCAGATGAAGGTCGGGCGCCGGCTCGCGATCAAGATCTTGAACGCGTCGCGGTTCGTGCTGTCCATGGAAGCCGCGCCCGGACAGGTCACCGAGCCGCTCGACCGGTCGATGCTCGCGTCGCTCGGACGCGTGGTCGGTGAGGCCACGCAGATGTTCGAAGCCTACGAGCACTCGAAGGCGCTCGACGCGCTTGAGCGGTTCTTCTGGGGATTCACCGACGACTACCTCGAGCTGGTGAAGCAGCGCGCGTACGACACGCGCCGACCCGATGCCGCCGGCTCCGCGATCGGCGCGCTCCGCACCGCGCTCGACGTGCTCGCGCGGGCGTTCGCGCCGTTCCTCCCGTACGTGACAGAGGAGGTCTGGTCATGGTGGCGCGAGGGCTCGGTCCATCGCGCGACGTGGCCGTCACCGATCGAGGCCACCGAGCCCGCCGGCGCCGCGGGGGACCCGGCCGTCTACGAGGTCGCGGCCGCGGTGCTCACGGCCGTCCGCACGGAGAAGGCGCTCGCGAAGGTCTCGTTGAAGACGCCGGTCGACTCGGTGACCGTGCGCCACACGCAGGACCGCCTGCGACTGTTGAGTCAGGCGTCAGCCGACTTGCGGGAAGCCGGCAACATCCGCGCGATCGACCAAGCCGAAGCCGACGAGTTCTCGGTCGAGGTCGTGCTGGGTGAGCCGAACCCCACGGCCGGCCCCTCGGCGGCCCCGAATCGGGCCTGATGCCACGAGATGGACTTCGCTGCAGCGCTCGCCGAGCTCGATGCCCGCAAGGAGTCGCGCATGGTACCCGATCTGTCGCGCATCCTCGCGCTCGCGACCTACCTCGACGATCCCCAGCTCGCGTACCCGACGATCCACGTGACAGGCACGAACGGCAAGGGCACCGCCGCCAGCATCGTGACCGCGATCGCGTGCGGGCACGGCCTGACGGCGGGGCTCTACACATCGCCGCACCTCGACTCGGTCACCGAACGGCTCTCGGTGTGTGGCGTCGACATGACCGAGCAGGAGTTCGCCGACGACTTCACGCGCCTGCACCCATACCTGGAGCTCGTCGACGCGCGGTCCGAGGAGCGCGTGACCTACTTCGAGGCATTGACGGCGCTCGCGTACCTGTGGTTCGCGGACAAGCCCGTCGGGCTCGGCGTGTTCGAGGTCGGCATGGGCGGAACATGGGACGCCACGAACCTCGTGGCGGGCGACGTCGCCGTGATCACCCCGATCGGCCTCGATCACCCGGAGCTCGGCTCGACGCTTGAGGAGGTCGCGGGGGAGAAGGCCGGCATCGTGAAAGAGGGCAAGGTCGTGGTGGTCAGGGAGCAGGAGGCGGCGGCCCTCACGGTGCTCGAGGAGCGGAGCCGGAAGGTCGGGGCGACGATGCTGCTCGAGTTCCGCGATTGGGAGGTCCTCGAACGACTGCAGGCCGTGGGCGGCCAGGCGTTCTCGGTGCGGGGCTCGAGCGCGACCTACGACGAGCTGTTCTTGCCGTTGTTCGGGGAGCACGCGGTCCGCAACGCCGCCGCCGCGATCGTGGCGTGCGAGTCGCTCCTCGATGAGCCGCTCGACGACGGCTCGGTGCGAGCGGCGCTCGCCGACGTGCGGTGGCCCGGCCGGCTCGAGGTGGCGGCCCGTCGCCCGATCATCCTGCTCGACGGCGCGCACAACCCCTCGGGTGCCGAGGCGCTCGCCATCGCGCTCCGCGAGTTCTTCACCTGGGACCGCCTGCACCTCGTGCTGTCGACGAGCGCGAACAAAGACCTCGCCGGCATCGTGCGACCCCTCGCGCCGCTCGCCGACGAGGTCTACGCCGCGCGCAACGAGAGCGAACGGGCGGGGGAGGTCCTCCCGATCGTGGAAGCCGTCCGCGCCGAAGGGCGCTCGGTCTCGGTCCACGGGTCGGTCGCCCAGGCGCTCGACGCCGCGCGCGGGGCGGCTGGCGCCGACGATCTCATCTGCGTGACGGGCTCTCTGTACACTGTCGCCGACGCCCGCCACGCGCTCGGCGTCACCACGTGATCCGAGCCTTCCGAGGAGACCGGCGAGCGAGATGGCGACCGAATCCACCCTGCTGATCGTCAAGCCCGACGGCGTTCGTCGCGGCCTCGTGGGCGAGGTCCTACGCCGCGTCGAGGCCAAGGGCCTCTCGATCGAGGCGATGCGCCTGTTCACGATCCCCCGCGAGACGGCGGAGCGGCACTACGGCGAGCACCGGAACAAGCCGTTCTTCGGGGAACTGGTCGACTTCATCACCGGCGGCCCCGTCGTGGTGGCGACGATCACGGGCGACGACGCGATCACGTGTTGGCGCTCGCTGATGGGCCCGACCGATCCGGTGGACGCCCTGCCCGGGACGATCCGCGGAGACTTCGCGACCGAGATCGGAGAGAACATCGTGCACGGCAGCGATTCTCCTGAGTCTGCCGAGCGAGAGCTCGCGCTCTTCTTCGGAGCCTGAGCCTCCGGAGCCAACTGATGCCCGGGTTGCAGGAAGCCTTCGATCGCATCGGCGCAGCCCTCGAGCACCACCTCGAGTCGTCTCATGCCGCGGGCGCTGCCCTCGCCGTCACCGACCGCGAGGAGATCCTCGGCGTCGCGGTCCGAGGCATGGCCGACGTCGCGGCCGGCACGCCCGTCCGGCCCGAGACCCGCTTCCAGATCGGCTCGATCTCGAAGTCGTTCGCGGGCATCATCGCTATGCAGGAGGCGGAAGCCGGCAGGCTCGACCTGCACGTGAGCGTCAACGAGATCCTGCCCTGGTTGCAGCTGCCCGAGCCGTTCGGGCCCATCACCCTGCACCACCTGATGCAGCACACGGGGGGGCTCGCGACGGGCACCGAGGACGCCCCGACCCTCGCTGGCGCGCTCTGGCTCCTGCGCGGACTGGCACCGACCACGCCACCGGGGGAGCGCTTCTGGTACTCGAACGACGGGTGGAAGATCGTAGGCGCCTGCCTCGAGCGGGTCACCGGGACGCCGATCGAGGACCTCCTGGCGGACCGGCTGTTCGCCCCACTCGGCATGCGAGACTCCGCCGCGCGCATCACCGCCGAGCAGTACCTGTCGACCGCGGTCGGCTACGAGCCAACCCGCTGGGACCGGCCGCCGCAGCTGCGTCATCCCTTGTCGCCCGCGACCCGCATCGTGTCGAACACGGCCGACGGCTCGATCACGTCCACCGTGCTCGACATGGCCGCCTACGCGCGACTGCTGCTCGCCCGGGGCGACGTTCCCGACGGCCGAGGCGGCCGAATCCTGAGCGACGCGATGTTCTCCCAGCTCACCGACGACGGTGTCGATGACGGCGACGGCGGCAGGTATGCCTACGGGTTGCGTCAGGAGGACGTCGACGGGCATCGGTGGATCGCGCACAGCGGCGGCATGGTCGGCTACACCGCGCTGCTCGCCGTGTCTTCCGACGAGGGCCTCGGCGTCGTGACCCTGCAGAACGGGGGTGGGGCCAAGCGTTCGGTCGTGACGTATGCGTTCGAAGCGGTGCGCGCGAACCTTGCCGGCACCGACCTCCCCGAGACGTGGGCCCCGCCCGAGCCGACCGAAATCCCGAGGGCCGGGGACTACGTCGGGCGCTACGGGGGCGACGACGGGCGCGAACTCCTGGTCCGACCCGTGGGCGATGGGCTCGGCATCACGATCGGTCCGCTCGCCGTGCGCCTCGAGCGCGATCCGCTCGAGCCCGAGCCGGGCGACACCTTCCTCGTGACGCATGACGCGCTCGATCGGTTCCCGCTGGAGTTCGCCCGCGACGAGGACGGCGGTGTCGTC
>JBEVGU010000073.1:0-4150 GCA_040511595.1 Actinomycetota bacterium
TCTCGAACCACGCCTCCGGCCGGCTCCAGTGGTCGACCGGATACCCGGTGATCTCGGCGATCTGCGGGCTTTCGTACTCCATGCGCAGGCTCGGCGGATCGACTTCCAAGAGCTCGTAGAAGTATGCGGCGACGGGCCCCTCCTCGGTCAGGGAGCGGAACCTGGCCTCGGCGGCGTCGGCCTTCTCTTCCGCTCGCTTGCGATCGGACACGTCGAGCATGACCCCCTGGAAGTACTGAGGCCGCCCTGCGTCGTCGCGGGTGAGCAGCGTCGCCCGCTCCAACACCCAGACGACGTGGCCGTCCTTGGCCAGGTAGCGGAGTTCCTCGTCGAAAGGTTCGCCCGTTCGCCGTGAGCGCTCGGTCGCGGCGAGCACCCGCTCACGGTCGTGTGGATGGATCCGCGTCTCCCAGAACCGGTCGTCGGAGCGCCATTCTGCGGGCGAGTATCCGAGGAGGTCCTCGATGCGGGGGCTCGTGTATCCGACCGACGCGTCGAGCTCGACGTCGACGTTCACGCCGGTGGGCCGGACCCGCCACGTGTACGCGACCCCCGGGAGGTGCTCGACCAGCGCCCGGACCCGTGCCTCGGCTCTCCGGAGCTTCGCCTCGATGCGTCGGCGCTCCCCGATCTCGAGCGTCATCATCTCGTTGGCCTCCGCCAGCTCGCCGGTTCGCTCCCGCATACGAAGCTCGAGCTCATCGTTCGTCAGCCACAGCATCTCCTCGGCGTCCTTCTGTGCGGTGATGTCGACCATCACCCCGAGCCACCGCCGCCCGGTGTCGTCGGAGACGAGCTCGGCCTGGTCGCGGATCCACACGTGCCGCCCGTCGTTCGCGATCAATCGATACTCGCGTCGCCACGGCTCGCCGGTCTCGTTGTGGCGGTCGTGCGCAGCGAGCTCGGTCTCGCGGTCATCCGGATGCAGGAGCTCGATCCAGATGTCGGGCTGCTCGAGCCATTCCTGCGGTGGGTAGCCGAGGATCTCTTCCACGCGGGGCGAGACGAACAGCGTCCGTCGGTCGTCGTCCGGGCCCATCTCGTACACGACGGCCGGCACGTGCTCCACGAGCGCTCGATAGCGCTGCTCCGACCGGCGGAGCTCGGACTCGGCCTTCTTGGCCACGGTGAGATCGACGATCACGCCCTGCCAGGTCTGCTCGCCGGTAGCCGGGTCGATCACGCTCCGAGCGTCGTCGCGGACCCACACGTCGTGACCGTCGGGGTGCACGCATCGATACGCGACGCTCCATCCGGTGTCGTGCGACCAGCCTTCGTTCCAGGCTGCGAGCACGCGTTTGTGATCGTCGGGGTGAACGATGCGATCCCACAACCACGTGTCGGCCACGAAGGCATCGGCCGGGTAACCCAGCACGTCGATCACCCGTGGGCTCACGTATCGGCTCGACTCCGCGCCGTCGTAGGCGTCGATGTAGACGATGACGGGGATCTGCTCGACCAGGTTGCGATAACGGGCTTCGGAACGATCGAGAGCGGTCGCGGCCTCTCGTTCGGCGGTGATGTCGAGCAGCACGCCCTGCCAGAAGAGGGGCCGGCCTTCCTCGTCGTCGACCAGGATCGAATGGTCGCGGACCCATACGATCGACCCGTCCGGTCGCACGTCGCGGTACTCGGCATGGAAGGGGGTCCTCGTTCGCACCGCGTCGGCCCACGCCTCCTTGACGCGGGCGAGGTCGTCCGCGTGCATCGATCGGAACCAGAGCTCCGGATCGGCGAGGAACTCCGAGGGGGCATAGCCCAGGATCTCCAGGCAGTTCGGGCTCACGTAGAGGCTGGAGGGCTCGGCCTCGTCCGAGTCGACGTAGACGATCACCGGGAGCCGCTCGACGAGCGCCCGGTAGCGAGCCTCGGACCGTTCGGCTTGCTCCTCGGCGAGTCGCTCCGAGGTGATGTCCTCGGTGAAGCTCTGCCGGTACCGGATCGTGCCGGCGGCCTCGCGTACCGGCGAGGAAGTCTCGCGGAGCCATCGCCAGTCGCCGTCGCGGTGCTGGAACCGGTACTCCGCCCGGAACAGTTCGCCCGCCTCGACCGCAGCCGCCCACTTGATGGCCAGGGCCTCCGCCTCGTCGGGGTGGAGCCGTCCGACCCACAATTCATGCTGCGTCAGCAGCTCATCGGGGGTGAACCCCGAGATCTCCTCGATGCGTGGGCTGGCGTAGAGGGCGCGAGTCGGCGCCTCGTTCGTGAGCAGCACGACCGCCGCGGGCGAGTCCTCGACGATGCGCCGGTAGAGCAGCTCGTCGTGGGGGAGTGCCAGGCTATCGGTCATCGCGCGAGGGTAGCGCGGTTCGTGCCCCCGAGCATCTCCGGAAGCGCGGGGCTCGCGACATCAGGCGGCCTGGCCAAGTGCTCTTCCAGCTCCCAGTGACTCTCAAGCCGTCGTCGGCCCGCTCCGCGATCTCCTGCAGTCGGGTCGGTGTACGGGGGCGTCGGCCGCCGAGTCCCGCGTCGGAAGCTCGTGCGAGCGTCTTGCCAACCATGCCAGTGTCCGTCGGCCAGAAGGAGGGCGAACACATCGCCTAACGCTCGCTGAGAAACGACTTGGGAGCGTTTGGCTCGGGTCGCAGCGTGGAACAGGCTCGTGCATCCCCTTCGGTCCATTGTCAGGGCAGCCTCTGATCAGGGTCGGGATCGATCGCGCCGAGACCCGCCGGGCCGTAGAACTATCCTCGGCGCGGAGAGTTTCGCCGACGAGGTCGGTGGAGAGGATGTCCCGGCGACACGACAGGTGCGCGCTCCCGCGCACGAGACGAGGAGGGAACGATGTTGCAGACCGGCTTGGCGCTGCTCGCTCAGAACGGTGGGAACGAAGGCACGACCGACACGATCCTGTGGATCATCGCGGCGGTGCTGGTGGTCGCCGGCATCGTGACGATCGTGCGTGGCGGGATCCTCTGGGGGATCGTGCTGATCGTCGCGGGACTCCTGGTCGGTCCCGGCGGCGTGAGTATCTTCGACTGACGGGAGCGGATGATGCTCGCGCAGGTCGACGTCGAACACGATCAGTCCGCCGCGTGGCCGACGTCGAGCCACACGACGTTCCGCTCCTCGTCGGGCACGATCGTCGTGATCCGTCCTCCCGCGCGGTAGATCACGGTGCTCTCGAAGGTTTCGGGGTCGACCCGGTACACATCGCCGTTCTCGTCGCCGACCCAGAGCGAGCCGAACCCGGCCGCCAGGCTGGTCGCCGATGGCCCGACGTTGGCGACGTTCGTCGATCCCACCGTCGCGACAGTGGCGCTGGGTGCACTCAGCACCCACGGCTCGCCGTCTTGGACCGTCAGCAAGGTGATCTCGGTACTGAAGCCAACGGGGTCGCCTTGCCGCATCGTCTCGGGATCGATCGGCGTGATCGAGCCCGCGAAGGTGTCGGCGACCCAGACAGACGCGCCGTCTGCGGCGACGGCGTACGCGTCCCCGCTCCGGAGCCCGTCCCGCCGCACGCGGGCTGGGTCCTCGGGGTCCACGCGCCACAGCACACCGGTGGAGTCCGTGACCCAGATCATCCCGCCTCCGAAGGCCACGTCGGTGCCGTATCTGCCCGTATCCAACGTCACGTACGGCTCGATCTCGTCGGTCGCGCCGTCGATCCGGACGACGCCGTCGGAGGAGGCCCACAGCTCTCCGGCCCCGGCGACGACGGAGATCGGGATCCCGCTGAGCCAGGTGTCGTGGTGGACCGGCGGCTCGCGCACCTCGTCGTGCTCGGGATCGACGTGGAGCACCACGGTGTCGCGGGCGAGCCAGACACCACCTTCGGCGGCGACGACCACGTGCGTGACCTCGCGGTTCAGGACTCGAACGGGCTGGACCTCGATCGGGATCGTCTGTCGGACCTCGCCGGAGCTCGGGTCGATGCCGACCAGCGCGTTCGTCGGCGGCCCCGCAGTCGTCGGATCGGTTCGAGCCGAGGACCTGGTGAGGACGAGCACCGTTCCCACGGCCGCCAGCACCGCGATCACCCCGGCGATGATCAAGAGGGGAGCGCGGTCCCGAGAGTCCGGGAGCTCGGCCGCCTCATCCCGCAGCTCGCTCGCGCGCTCGGCGTCATCGATCGGGCCCGCGACCGGTTCGCCGTCGACGGCGGTCACCTCGTACAGGTGCATCCCGCCATCGAGTCCCTTGAGGT
>JBEVGU010000074.1:0-5221 GCA_040511595.1 Actinomycetota bacterium
GACGCGGCGCTCACGCTCGATTCGATGATGTCCGCCGGCTACGTCGAGGAGGCGACCAGGTGGCGCGACTGGGTGATCCGAGCCGTCGCCGGCGATCCGGAGGACCTGCAGATCATGTACGGCGTCGCCGGTGAGCGCCGGCTCGACGAGTACGAGCTCGATTGGCTTCCGGGATACGAAGGCTCGGCGCCGGTGCGGGTCGGCAACGCGGCATCGGGTCAGCTCCAACTCGACGTGTACGGCGAGCTCGCCGACGCCATCTACCGGGCGCGGCAGCTGGGCATGACTCCCGTCCCGGAGGCGCTCGACCCCGCCGAGGGTCTCGTCCAGTGGCTCGAGGAGCACTGGCGGGACCCCGACGACGGCGTCTGGGAGGTTCGCGGTCCTCGGCGCCAGTTCGTCCACTCGAAGGTGATGGCGTGGGTCGCCGCCGACCGGTTGGCGAAAATGGCCGAGGAAACGGGCCTCGAAGCACCACTCGAAGGGCTCCGACAGATGCGCGACGACATCCACGACGAGGTGTGTCGGAAGGGCTACGACGCGGAGCGGAACACGTTCACGCAGTACTACGGGTCGACGCAGCTCGACGCCGCGCTGCTGCTGATCCCGCAGGTCGGTTTCCTGCCCGCGTCGGACCCGCGCGTGGTGGGCACCGTCGATGCGATCCAGCGCGAGCTCGTGCGCGACGGCTTCGTCATGCGCTACATCCCCGACAAGGGCGCGGCCGACGGGCTGCCCCCCGGTGAAGGCGCGTTCCTCGCCTGCAGCTTCTGGCTGGTCATCGACCTCGCGATGCTCGGACGGGTGAAGGAGGCGCAAGACCTGTTCGAGCGGCTCCTGTCCCTCCGCAACGACCTCGGCCTCTTCTCCGAGGAGTACGATCAGGAGCACCGCCGGCTGATCGGGAACTTCCCGCAAGCGTTCACCCACCTCACGCTCATCGCGAGCGCCGTCGCGCTCACCGAGGCGGCCGAGGGACAGGCATCGACGAGCACCGGGGGATAAGGTGCCGGCGGCCCTCCCTCCTCCGCCCTCCGGGGCGCAGCACGAGCTCCGGCACGGCGATCACGTCGCCGTGGTGACCGAGGTGGGGGCCACGTTGCGTCACTACTCGGTCGGCGACCTCGAGGTGATCGACGGGTTCGACGTGGACGCATCCTCACCCGATGGCCGTGGGCAGGTGCTCGCGCCCTGGCCGAACCGGCTCGACGCGGGCCGCTATCGGTTCGGCGACCGGGACGCCCAGGCTGCCCTGGACGAGCCCGATCGCCGGAACGCGATCCATGGCTTGGTCCGCTGGCTTCCGTGGTCGGCGCGATCGCGAACCGACGCGACGATCGACCTGGAGTGCATACTCCATCCGCAGCCCGGCTACCCGTGGCAGATCGAGCTGCGGGTAGGGTACGAGCTCGACGGCGTCGGCCTCACGACCACCGCGCGCGTGCGCAACGATTCGAACGTCCCTGCTCCGTTCGGGATCGGTTTCCACCCGTACCTGAGCGTAGGAACGGAGATCGATCGCGCAACGATCTTGGTCCCCGCCAGGCGTCGTCTCCTGTCGGACGATCGAGGTCTTCCGGTGGGAGAGGAGCGGACCGCAGACACCGACCTCGACTTCACCGACCACAGACTTGTCGGCTCGGTGCGGCTCGACACGGGCTTCACCGACCTCGTCCGAGGCACCGACGACCTCGCCCGAGCCGAGGTGACCGCACCCGACGGGGGCAGGACCGCCACCCTCTGGGCCGATCCGTGGTTCCGGTACCTCATGGTGTACACGGGCGACACGGTCGATCCGCCGACCAGGCGACGCTGCGCCGTTGCGATCGAACCGATGACGTGTCCGCCGAACGCACTGCGCACGGGGAAGGACCTCACCGTGCTCGAACCCGGACGTGTCGCAGGCGGACAGTGGGGAGTGATCCCCTCGTGGCGATAGGAGGAGGAAACGCATGACAGCCGAGCAACGGGTGATCGTGGTCGGAGCTGGATTCGCGGGCATCGGCTGTGCGAAGGAGCTCGCCAAGCACGACGACGTGCACGTCACGCTTCTCGACAAGCACAACTACAGCCAGTTCATGCCGCTGCTCTACCAGGTCGCGACGTCACAGCTGGCGGCCTCGGATGTGGGGATGAACATCCGGGGTGAGTTCCACAGACATCCCAATGTCGACGTGAAGATGGCCGAGGTCGTCTCCGTCGACACCCACAGTCGATCGGTCACGCTGGACGATGGGCAAGTCCTCGTCGGTGATTTCCTCGTGCTCGCCGGAGGGAGCCGGGCGAACTTCTTCGGCATCTCAGGGTCTGAGCACACGTTCCCGCTCTACTCGCTCGACGACGCGGAACGGCTTCGATCGCGCATCCTGACGCTCTTCGAGGACGCCGACCGCGATCCGGAGCTGCTCGATCGAGGGGCCCTGAACTTCGTGGTCGTGGGGGCGGGCGCGACGGGCACGGAGATCTCGGGTGCGCTCGCCGAGATGATCCGGGACGTGATGCCGTCCGAGTACCGCGACCTCGCGGTCTCGCGCGCCAGGATGGTGCTCATCGATCACGGCCAGTTCGTGCTGGGGCCGTTCTCTCCGAAGGCGCACGAGTATGCAACGAAGGCGCTCCAGCGAGACGGCGTGGAACTCCGGCTGGGGACCTCGGTGCAGGAGATCCGCGCGGACGCCGTGGTGCTGCAGGGCGGTGAGTCGATCTCGACCCGGTGTGTGATCTGGGGCGGAGGGTTACAAGCGGCCGAGCTCGTCTCGCGTTCGGAGCTCCCGTCGGGACGCGGCGGCCGCATCGACGTGCTGCCGGACCTGACCGTCGCGGATCACCCCGGCGTGTACGCCGTGGGCGATATCGCCAACGCCGCCGCGCCCGATGGGAGCGACTTCCCGCAGCTGGGCTCCGTGGCGCTGCAGGAAGGGCGCTGGGCCGCGAAGAACATCCTCGCGGACATCGACGGGAAGCCACGGACCGGCTTCCACTACCACGACAAGGGCATCATGGCGATGATCGGCCGAGGCGCCGCCGTCGCCGAGGTCGGAGAGCACCGCCACGAGCTGCACGGGCCGATCGCTTTCGCCGCGTGGCTCGGCGTGCACGTCGCGCTCCTGAGCGGCGTGCGCCATCGTGTCGACGCCTTCGTGAGCTGGGCGAGCGACTACTTCACGAAGTCACGAGGCCCACAGGTGCTCGATCGCTCCGATGTCGCACGGATCGACTGGGGCGAGGGCGAGGAGAAGGGGGAACCCGATGCCTGAGCGCTACGACATCATCATCATCGGTACCGGAGCGGGTGGGGGGACGCTCGCCCACACGCTGGCACCATCAGGCAAGAAGATCCTGCTTCTGGAACGGGGTGACTTCCTGCCTCGGGAGATGGAGAACTGGGGACCCGAACCGGTCTTCGAGAAGGGCAGGTACATCTCACCCGAGACCTGGTACGACGCGAAGGGCAAGCCCTTCCAGCCGCAGGTCCACTACTTCGTGGGAGGTGCGACGAAGCTCTACGGCGCGGCGCTCTACCGCCTGCGCCCGCAGGACTACGGGGAGCTCAAGCACGTCGACGGCATCTCGCCGGCGTGGCCCCTCACGTACGAGGACATGGAGCCCTACTACACGAAGGCGGAGTGGCTCTACCAGGTGCACGGCGCCCACGGCGAGGATCCGACCGAGGGCGCCTGGAGCAAGCAGTATCCATGGCCCGCCGTGTCGCACGAGCCGCGGATCCAGCAGCTCGCCGACGACCTCGCGGCGGCGGGGTTCACCCCGTTCCATGCTCCCTGCGGCATCCTGTTGAACGAGGCCGACAGGCCACGGAGCACGTGCATCCGGTGCACGTGGTGCGATGGATATCCGTGCCTCGTGCACGCGAAGTCCGACGCCGAGGTGATGGCGGTGCGACCGGCGATCGAGCACGCGAACGTCACGCTGCTGACGGGCGCCGAAGCCGTGAAGCTCGAGACCGACCCAGCGGGTCGAACGGTCACGGGCGTCGTCGTCTCGCGCGACGGCGATCGGGAGGTCTACGAGGCCGACATCGTGTCGGTCTCAAGCGGAGCCGCCAACAGCGCCAAGCTGCTCCTGAGCTCGGCCAACGACGCGCACCCGAACGGGCTCGCCAACGGCTCCGATCAGGTGGGGCGCAACTACATGTTCCACAACAGCAAGGCTGCGGTCGCGCTGTCGAAGGAGCCGAACGACACCGTCTTCCAGAAGACGCTCGGGGTGAACGACTTCTACCTCGGAACGCCGGACTACTCGTGGCCGATCGGCAACATCCAGATGGTCGGCAAGTCCAACGCCGAGGCGATGAAGGGTGAGGAGCCGAAGCTGACGAAGCTGGCTCCCCACTGGAGCTTGGCCGACGTCGCCCGCCACGCCGTCGACTTCTGGCTGACCACCGAGGACCTCCCGATGCCGGAGAACCGGGTGACGATCGACGACGACGGCGCGGTGCACCTCGCCTACCACTCGACCAACGACGAGGAAGCCAGCCGCCTGTACCACGAGATGAAGCAGATCCTGAATCACGTCGGCCTGCCACAGCACCACGTGCTGGACAAGAACTACTACATGGACATGTCGATCTCCGTCGCGGGCGTCGCACACCAGGCCGGCACCTGTCGATTCGGCACCGACCCGACCTCCTCGGTCCTCGATGTGCACTGCAAGGCGCACGAGCTCGACAACCTGTACGTCGTCGACACGAGCTTCTTCCCGAGCATCGGGGCTGTGAACCCGGCGCTCACAGCGATGGCCAACGCGATCCGGGTCGGCGAGCATCTGCTGGATCGGATGCGCTAGCCGGTGAGCGACGAGCGAGCCATCGATGGCGACCAAGACCCAGAGCAAGGTCGTCTACCTCGCGGAATTCGTCGTGACCAGGCAAGGCGATGCCGACCCATAAGCCACGACACGTGCCTTCGCGCACGAGGAAGGAGCGCACCATGAGCTTGAAGGGGAAGGTCGCCATCGTCACGGGTGGCAACAGCGGCATCGGGAAGGCGATCGTGCTCTCGCTCGCCGAACAGGGCGCCAACGTCGTGATCGACTTCGTTGCCCACCCCGACGCAACCGAGGAGCTGGAGCAGCAGGTGGCCGCCCTCGGCGATCGATCGATCGGGGTGGACGCCGACGTGAGCAAGGTCGACGACCTGCAGAAGCTGGTGGACTCGGCTGTGAAGACGTTCGGACGCCTGGACGTGATGGTCAACAACGCCGG
>JBEVGU010000075.1:0-15968 GCA_040511595.1 Actinomycetota bacterium
CGCTGGGTTCGCTCGTGGGCTTCTTCACCGTGCTCGGCATCGTCGCCCGGAACGGCATCATGTTGATCAGCCATTACCAGCATCTCGAACGCTTCGAGGGGGTGCCGTTCGGCCCCGAGCTGGTGCTCCAGGGCGCGCGCGAGCGGGTGGTGCCGATCATGATGACGGTCCTCACGACCGGACTGGCGCTGGTGCCGCTGCTGATCGCGGGAGAGATCCCCGGCCAGGAGATCGAGTACCCGATGGCCTGGGTCATCCTGGGCGGTTTGATCACGGCAACGCTGCTGAACCTGTTCGTCGTGCCCTCGCTCTACCTGCGGTTCGCCAAGAGGGGAGGCGAAGCCGGCACGCCGATGCCAGCAGCTCCGGTGCCTGCGTAGTCGTGACTAAAGTGGGAAAGGGTATGCCTGCTCGGGCAGTTCCTGTCGGCGGTGTCGCGGACGGACGCCGGGGTCCGTCCGCGATGACGTGGGTCGGGCTGGTTGCGCTCCTCTGTATGCAGCCGCTCGCAGCGTGCACCGATCGAGGGCCGGTGTCGACCAGCCCGGTGGCATCGGCCAAGGCGGTCGCGCCGCGTGGCTTCGATTCCGCGACCTTCGATCCTTCGACCCCGGTGGACAACCAGTGGTTCCCGCTTACACCCGGGGTCGAATACGTCTACGAGGGAGGGGCGCTCGATGACGGCCAGCCCATCGAGCGGAAGGTGATCGCGACGGTCACGGACATGACCAAGGATGTGGCGGGCGTCCGGGCGGTCGTGGTCTGGGAGCGTGACTACACGGATGGCGAGCTGGAGGAAGCCGAGCTCGCGTTCTGGGCTCAGGACCGAGACGGCAACGTGTGGCATCTCGGCGAGTACCCCGAGGAGTACGACGACGGGAAGCTCGTGAAATCGCCTGGATGGGTCGCCGGTGAGGCCGGTGCCAGGGCGGGCATCCAGATGGTGGCCGAGCCGATGCTGGACACGCCGAGCTACGAGCAAGGGTATGCACCGCCGCCGATCAACTGGGTCGATCGGGGAAGGACGTTCAAGATCGGTGTCGGGACCTGCGTGCCCGTCGATTGTTACGAGGACGTGCTCGTGATCGAGGAGTTCGAGCGGACCAAGCCTCAGGCATCGCAGCTCAAGTACTACGCACCGGGCGTCGGCAACGTCCGGGTCGGGTGGCGCGGGAAGAACGAGGACGAGCAAGAGGAGCTCGAGCTCGTCTCGTACCTCCGCCTCGGTGCTCGCGGGATGGAAGAGGCTCGCGAGGCCGTGCGGCGCCTCGACCGGAACGCGTTCCGTCGGATCCCTGCCTACGCGGCGACGTCGCCTGTCGAGCGCGACTGAGGATCGGCGGGCGGATCTCGCGGTATTGAAACCGCGCTGAAACCGGTTGATTCCGATCTGCCGACGCGGTTGGATGATGCCTTCGGGCGCAAACGGACTCGGCGAACATTCGAGCGGAAGGTCATGCGCAGATGGGAGCGAGAGGGGCGGGTGCCCTCTTCTTGGTCGTCGCTGGCATCGCATCAACCGCGTGTTCGCGGCTCGGGAGCTTCGAGAACCTGATGGATATCCGTGTCTGCGATCCCGACTCCGCTCGCTTCACACTCGAGATCGATAACCCGTTCTTCCCGCTCGCGCCCGGGACGCAGATCGTCCTGGAGGGGGAGGGTGGTTCCGGGAGCGAACTCGTTCGGATCAGCGTGCTCGACGAGGTGGAGACGGTCGCCGGAGTCGAGACGCGCGTCGTGGAGGAGTACGAGGCCATCGACGGACGGGTCGTCGAGATCTCGCGGAACTACTTCGCCCAGACCGCGGATGGCACTGTCTGCTACTTCGGGGAGGACGTCGACATCTACGACTCCGAAGGGAACGTCTCGTCGCACAGCGGTGCATGGCGTGCCGACGGAAGAACGAACATCCCCGGCATCTTCATGCCGGCCGATCTCGAGATCGATCAGGCGTTCCAACAGGAGATCGCCCCAGGAGTCGCCGAGGACCAAGCGAAGGTCGTGGCGCTGGGCGACGTGACAGAGGTGCCCGCAGGCACGTATGAGGACACGGCGACCCTGCTGGATCGCAACCCGCTCGACGACAGTCAGGACGAAAAGGTGTACGCATCCGGCATCGGGCTGATCGTCGACGGTCCGACGCGGATGACGGCGTTCATGCCCGGCAGTGGGTAGCAGACGTTGCGCGGTCGGACCGGCGCGACTGGGATAATCCCGGCGTGCGGTACGACGACATCCTCCACGCGATCGGGAACACGCCGCTCGTGGGCATGCCGCGCATGTCTCCCACGAGCGGGGTGCGCCTGTGGGCGAAGCTCGAGGGCACGAACCCCACCGGGTCCACGAAGGACCGCATCGCGCTGAAGATGATCGAGACCGCCGAGGCATCGGGCGAGCTCACGCCCGACAAGACGATCCTGGAGCCCACATCGGGGAACACGGGCATCGCGCTCGCGATGGTCGCCGCGCGCAAGGGCTACGGGTTGACGGTCGTGATCCCCGACAACGCGAGCGACGAGCGCATCGGCCTGCTGCGACTCTTCGGCGCCGAGATCGTGTTCAGCGACGGCGAGCGGGGCACGAACGGCTCGATCGAGGTCGCCCGCGCGCTCGCGCAGGACGAGAAGTACTACATGCCGTTCCAGTACGGGAACCCGGCCAACCCGCTCGCTCATCAGGAAGGCACGGCGCAGGAGATCATCCGCGACCTGCCCGAGGTGACGCACTTCGTGGCCGGCATGGGCACGGGCGGCACGCTCACCGGCAACGGCAGAGGGCTGCACGCGCACGATCCGAACGTGAAGATCGTCGCGGCCGAGCCCGAGCTCGGCGACATGGTCTACGGGTTGCGTTCGCTCGACGCCGGGTTCATCCCGCCGATCTTCGACCCGAGCGAGATCGATCGGAAGTTCCTCGTCGACTCGTCGAGCTCGCTGCGAACGAACCGGGAGCTCACGTCGAAGGAGGGCATCTTCGCCGGCATCTCGAGCGGGGCCGTCGTGTACGTGGCGCAGCGCATCGCGAGCGAGATCGATCACGGCGACGTCGTCTGCCTGCTTCCCGACGGTGGCTGGAAGTACCTGTCGACCGAGGCTTGGGCGGAGGACCTCGCGACGGCCGAGAAAGGCGTCGCGGAGTCCCTCTGGTGGTGACCGCGTGAGCGATCCGCGGCCGGTCGGGGTCTTCGACTCCGGGGTCGGAGGCCTCACGGTCGTCCGAGCGATCATCGATCAGCTTCCCCACGAATCCGTGCTGTACGTCGGCGACACCGCCCGATTCCCCTACGGCCCGAAGCCGATCGACGAGATCCGTCGGTACGCGCTCGAGATCGCCGACTACCTGGTGCATCGGGACGTGAAGATGCTGGTGGTCGCCTGCAACTCGATCGAGGTCACCGCGATCGACCATATCGCCACCCGGGCAGGGGTCCCCGTCGTCGGGGTGATCGATCCCGGCACCCGCGCGGCGGTGCGGACGACCCGCAACGGCATCGTCGGCCTGATCGGCACCGAGGCGACCGTGACGAGCGGGGCATACGACCGTGCCGTCGCCGCGACCGGCGCGGAGGTCTCGCTGCACTCGAGGGCCTGTCCGGTGTTCGTGGAGCACGTCGAGCGAGGCGACACGACGAGCGCGGCGCTCAGGGAGGCCGCGCGCGGGTATCTTTCCCCGCTGATGGCCGAGGGGATCGACACACTCATCCTGGGGTGCACGCACTACCCCCTGCTCTCGGGCCTGCTCCAGCTCGAGCTCGGGCCCGGCGTCGTGCTCGTATCGTCGGCGGAGGAGACGGCGAAGGACGTCTATGCGGCGCTGCTCGACGGTGATCTCCTGAGTGGCGCACGTTCGTCTCCCCGTCACGAGTTCCTGGCCACCGGCGATCCCGCGTCGTTCGAACGCGTGGCGGGCGTGTTCCTCGGTCCCGAGCTGATCGACGTCGGAGCGGCACGTGCGGAGCCGGTCGGCGGTGGCTCGTGGAGCTGACCGTGCTGGGGTCCGCCGGCACGTGGCCCGGCCCCGGTGGCGCCACGTGTGGGCACCTGCTCACCCACGAGGGCACGCACGTGTGGCTCGATGCTGGCACCGGCACGTTCGCGCGCCTGCAGGAGCACATCGGCATCGACGACATCGCCGCGATTGTGGTCACGCACGGACACACCGACCACTTCATCGACGTCTTGCCGGCCTTCTACGCTCGGCACTACGGGGGCATGGGCGCGCCCGGGCTGCCGTTCTACTCGCCCGACGGCTTCGTCGAAGGCATGAGACTGCTCGTCTCCGAGAACGGTCGCAACGTGATGGACGAGGCGTACGCGTTCCGCACGGTGAAGGGCGGCGACTCGTTCGAGGTGGGCCCCTTCCGTTTCAGGGTGTTCGACATGACGCACATCGGCGTGAACGCCGTCGGCTACCGGGTCGAGGCCGGCGGCGTGGTCCTCGCCTACACCGGCGACTCGGGCCCGTGCGCGGCCGTGATCGAGATGGCCCGCGATGCGGACCTGCTGGTGGCCGAGGCCACGTACCAGGATTCCTCGAGCCAGGCGTTCTTCCACATGAGCGCGACGCAGGCGGCCGAGCACGCCACGTCTGCGGGCGCGCGGCGGCTGATGCTCACGCACATCCTGCCCACCCTCGACCCGGAGATCTCCCGCGAGGAGGCGGCGGTGGCGTTCGACGGAGTGATCGAGCTCGCGCAGGACGGCATGACCGTGGAGATCGGCCCGTGACGCGGCCAGACGGTCGTGCCGCCGACGAGCTGCGCCCCGTGTCGTGGGAGCTCGGGTTCCAGGAATGGGCGGCGGGCTCGATCCTGTTCGCGATGGGCAAGACCCGGGTGCTCGTTGCGGCGAGCGTGGCCGAGGAAGTCCCGAAGTGGCTGAAGGGCACCGGCCGCGGGTGGGTGACGGGAGAGTACTCGATGCTGCCCGCTTCCACGTCCGAGCGCTCGAGCCGCGAGGTGAACCGTGGACGTCCGGGCGGACGCACCCAGGAGATCCAACGGCTCATCGGTCGGTCGCTGCGAAGCGTCACCGATCTCTCTCGCCTCGGGGAGCGGACGATCACCGTGGACTGCGATGTGCTGCAGGCCGACGCCGGGACCCGGACGGCCTCCATCACCGGGGGGTACATCGCGCTCGCGATCGCGCTCCGTGGGCTCGTCGAGCGACGTGCGGTGCCCGCGGACCTGCTCACCGACAGCGTCGCGGCCGTGAGCGTGGGCATCGTCGATGGCGAGGCGCGTCTGGACCTCTGCTACGAGGAGGATGCCGGCGCGGACGTCGACTTCAACGTGGTGATGACCGGCTCGGGAGCGTTCGTCGAGGTGCAGGGCACGGCCGAGGGCACGCCGTTCTCGCGCGAGCATCTCGGCGCGATGCTCGATCTCGCCGCCTCGGGCGTCGCGCAGCTCACCAGGTTGCAGCTCGATGCACTCGGATCGCAGCACGACTGAGGGTGCAGATGGCGTTCCCGAAGCGACTCGCCATCGCCTCCCGCAACGCGCACAAGCTTCGCGAGCTCGCGCGCATCTGTGCCGATTGGCCGGTGCGATGGGTCACGGTCGAGAACCACGATCCCGAGGACTTTCCTGAGGTGGAAGAGACCGGCGAGACGTACCTCGACAACGCCGTGTTGAAGGCGACCCAGGTCGCGGCCGCGCTCGGCGTTCCCGCGATCGCGGACGACTCCGGCATCGAGGTCGATGGCCTCGGGGGCGCTCCGGGGCATCGATCGGCGCGGTACGCGGGGGTGGGAGCCACCGACGAGCAGAACCTCGAGGCGTTGCTCGTTGCCCTCCGCGGCGTGCCGGCGGGGGGTCGCACGGCCCGCTATCGCTGCGTCGCCGCGGTCGCGTGGCCCGACGGCACCATCGAGCACACCGAGGGTGTGTGCGAGGGAGGACTCGTGACGAAACCACGAGGGGAACTCGGGTTCGGCTACGATCCCATCTTCGTGCCGGCCGGGTGGGACGAAACGATGGCCGAGCTGACCGATGAGCAGAAGGATCGCATCAGCCATCGCGGCCGCGCGTTCCGGGGGCTCGCGGAGCAACTCCAGGGCGACTGACGCATCGGCGGGCCGCCCAGGGCCGGCAACCGTCGGTACCCGACTCAAGGTAGGCGCCCCTGGTGTCGAGTCATCTTCCGTGGAACCCACGACGACCGCTCGGCCGGTCATGGACCGGCATGTGCTTCGCAGCACCAAGGGCTTCTTCGACGGCAAGTCCCCGCTGCTGGTGGCGGTGCTCGGGCTGGCGTTCATCGCGGTCGTGAGCGTGCTGGACTACCTCACGGGCCCGCAGCTTTCCCTTTCCTTGCTCTATCTCATGCCGATCGGGCTCGTGACGTGGAACCTCGGCCGCAGATGGGGCGCGGTGGCCGTGGTCGTCTCGACCGCCGCCGGGCTCGTCTCCGACGTGCTGTCGTCGCCCGCGACGACCACGACCGACCCGGTGCCGTACTGGAACGGCATCGTGCGGTTCGCCGTCTACCTCGCGACGGCGATGCTGCTCGACACGCTGCGATCGATCATCGACGCGCAGTGGACCATGGTCGAGGAGGAGGCCGGGCGCTCGAGCGACCTCCGAGAGATGAACGACGTGAAGAACACCCTGCTCCACGCCGTGTCGCACGATCTCAAGGGTCCACTCGCCGGCATCCTCGGGGCGATGCAGACCATCCGCCGCGACGACGTGCTGCACCTGACCGGTGACGAACGCGAGGCCCTGTATCAGGTGATCGAGCACAGCGGCAAGAAGATGAACCGGCTGATCGACGACCTGCTCGACCTCGATCGCATCGACCGCGGGAGGGTGCTGCCGCAGCGCAAGCCCACCGACGTCGGGGCACTCGCGCGTCGCGTCGTTGCCGAGAGCTCGCAGCTCACCGAACACCCGGTGCGGGTGCGCGCCGACGCGGTCATGGTGGACGTCGACCCGGGCAAGGTGGAGCGCGTGGTGGAGAACCTCCTGGTGAACGCGGCCCGGCATACGCCGCCGGGCACCGCCGTCCAGGTCGAGATCTCGGCGCAAGCCGACGGTGTGGTGTTGGTCGTGGAGGACGACGGCCCCGGCGTTCCGGACGAGCTCAAGGAAGCCCTGTTCGAGCCGTTCCGCCAGGGGGAGGACTCGAGCGGACACGGCATGGGCATCGGGCTCTCGCTCGTGCAACGATTCGCCGAGCTCCACGGAGGCACGGCCTCGATCGAGGATGCGGAGACGGGCGGGGCCCGATTCGTCGTGACGCTGCCCGGCGAGGTCGTGCCGATCGAGGAGCCCGCCAGGGAACCGCAGCTGCACGCGGTCTGACCCCACGACGTCGGCCGGCGACAGGCCGCCGGATTGCTCGTTCCAGCCGAACTCCTTAGAGTCGACGCCGTATCCCTCCCCCGGAACGGACGTAGGCGAGCATGGGCAGCAGCGAGGCTCGGGCGGCGACAGGCGAGGCCGGGCACGACGAGATACCTCGCCGACACGAACCGGCAGCGTCGCTCGTCGCGGTCGTGGAAGATCTGGCGGGGGAGCTCTCCCTCCGCCCGCTGCTCGAACGCATCCTGCGGCGCTCGACGGAGCTCCTCGGCTGTGACGCGGGCTCCATCTGCCTCGTCGACGAAGAGGCCGGCATCTATCGGAAAGAGGCCGACATCGGTATCGCCTGCCAGTCGGGCAGGGTGTTCCCGCTCACGGAGGGCACGACCGGCGCGGTCGTGGCCCGTCGGGGGCCGGTGATCTTCGGCGATTACGGCGACGTTCCCGGCGGGCACGTGCGTCCCGAGGATCGGGGCGCGCTCAAGGGTGTGATCGGGGTTCCGATCTGGTGGCGAGGATCGATCGTGGGCTCTTGCGTGGTGTTCACGCGTGATCCGGACCGCGTGTTCGTCGAGGCAGACGCCGAACTCCTCGAGCTGTTCGCCAAGCACGCGGCCATCGCGATCACGAACGCCCGCTTGCACGAGGCGGCGGAGTCGAACGTCCGGGCCGAAGCCGTGGCGGCGGAGCGCACCCGGATGGCTCGCGAGGTGCACGACGCGGTCGCTCAGGGGCTGGTCTCGGTGTTGCTGCAGCTCCGAGTGGCCAGCGGAGCCGTCGAGGACGGCAGGAACGACGACGCGATCGACGCCCTCGACGATGCGCGCTCCGCCGCCGAGGCGGCGTTCGAGGAGACGAGGCGAAGCGTGCTGGGCCTCGCGCCCTCACCGTTGGAGGGGCGTACGTTGGAGAAGGCGCTCGAGCTCGAGCTCGCGTGGGCGAACCGCACGGGCGTGGTGCAGGCCCGACTCGTGACGGCCGGGACCCCGGTCGTCGTGCCACCCGACGTCGCTCACACGTTGTTCCGCATCGCCCAGGAGGCGCTGACGAACGCGATCCGTCATGCCCATGCCGGGTCGGTCCGGGTCGGGTTGGCCCACGCCGCCACCGGCGTCACCTTGCTCGTGCAAGACGATGGCGCCGGCTTCGACCGGTCCCAGCTCGAGGGCGACGGCGAGCGGCACGGTCTCGGTCTGGGTGGCATGGCCGAGCGGGCCCGGCTGCTGGGAGGGACGCTGGAGCTCGAGTCCACGCCCGGTTGGGGTACCCGGATCCGCGCGTGGATCCCCTTGCCCGCCGATGCTCCCGACGTCCTCGACGGACCGGGACGCTCCCTGCGGGTGCTCGTCGTCGACGACCACGCCGTGACCCGGGCCGGCATCGTTCGCGCCCTCTCGACGGCCGACCCGAGCCTGCAGGTCGTCGGCGAGGCCGCGTCCGGAAATCGGGCCGTGAGCGAGTGGAAAGCCCTGCGGCCGGACGTCGTGCTCATGGACCTGCAGATGCCCGAAGGAGACGGCATCGAGGCGATCGCTCGGATCCGGGCAGAGGACGCGACGGCCAGCGTGCTCGCCGTGACGGCGTTCGCCACCGATGAGCTGGTCGCCGGCGCCCTTCGAGCTGGAGCCCGCGGGTACATCGGCAAGGAGGCCTCCGAGGTCGAGCTCGTCAGGGCCGTGCGGGCCGCGGCTCGGGGAGAGATGGTGGTGTCGGGTCCGGCCGCCGAGCGGCTTCACTCGCATCTGAACGGCACGCCTGGCGAGGTAGCCCTCACCCGGCGCGAACGTCAGGTGCTCAGCTTCGTGGAGCGTGGGTCGACCGACCGCGAGATCGCCTCGGCGCTCACGATCTCGGTCAAGACCGTCGAGAAGCACGTCGGTGCGATCCTTCGCAAGCTCGGCGCCCAGAACCGCACCCAGGCGGTGGCGCGCGCTCGGGCACTCGTCGCTCGGTAGGGATTTCCCGGTCATCGCAGACGGGGGTTCTCCCCGATGCAGCCCCGGACGCCGGCCCCTACGCTCGAACGGTTCGACCGAGCGTTGGAGGGTGCCGTGCCCGTCGTCTCGCTGAAAGACGTCCTCGACCGAGCGCTCGAGGAGCGCTACGGCGTGGCGGCGTTCAACATTGTCAACGACCTCACCCTCGAGGCCGTGCTCGCCGCCGCCGCCGAGCTCCGCGCGCCGGTGATCGTGCAGACTTCGGTGAAGACCGTCAAGTCGATCGGGCGGGACGTGCTCTACGGCATGTGGCGCACGATGACGGCGGGCATCGAGGTACCCGTCACCCTGCACCTCGACCACTGCCCCGAACGAGAGGTCATCACCTCGTGCTTGGAGGCCGGATGGAACTCCGTGCTGTTCGACGCCTCCGCCCTGCCGGTGGAGGAGAACCAGCGCCAGACCCAGGAGGTCGTAGCCGAGGCCCATCGCCTGGGCGCGCACGTCGAGGGTGAGATCGAGGGCATCAAGGGCGTCGAGGACGATGTGGGCTCCGATGACGATTCGGCCCGGCAGTCCCTCGCCGTGGCCCTGGAGTTCATCAGGACGACGGGGGTCGACTGCTTCGCGCCGGCGATCGGCAACGCCCACGGAATGTACGCCAGCGAGCCGAAGCTCGACGCCCAGCGCGTCTCCGACATCGTGGAGGCTGAGCCGATCCCGATCGCGCTGCACGGCGGAAGCGGCATGACCGACGAACAGTTCACCGATCTGATCGCGCGGGGTTGTGCCAAGGTGAACATCTCCACCGCGCTCAAGCGCCGATTCATGCAGTCCAACCTGGCGTTCCTGCGCGAGGCCGAAGTCGCCGACTCGTGGGATCCACCCTCGCTGTTCCGGCACGTCAGAGCCGAGGTCATCGACATGTCCCTGGACCACATCCGGCGCTTCGGAAGCGAGGGCAAAGCCTGGTGACCGCCCTCATCTTCGATTGCGACGGGGTGCTGGCCGATACCGAGCGCTTCGGCCATCTCCCGGCCTTCAACCAGATGTTCGCGGAGTTCGGCCTCCCGGTCCGCTGGTCCGAGGAGGAGTACGGCGAGAAGCTCTCGATCGCCGGAGGGAAGGAGCGCATGGCGAGCCTCCTCACGGAGGACTTCGTCCTCGAGGCGGGACTTCCGGCCGACGCCGAGGGCCAGCGGCAGGCCGTGGCCGAGTGGCATCGCCGGAAGACGGAGATCTACACAGAGATGGTCGCGGCCGGGCGTATTCCGGGTCGCCCAGGCGTCGCGCGCATCACCGGAGCGGCGCTCGACGCGGGGTGGACCCTCGGCGTCGCGTCGACGTCGTCGGAAGCCTCGGTCAGGGCCGTGCTCGAGCACGTCGTGGGCGCCGATCGGGCCGCTCGCTTCGCGGTGGTGCTCGCGGGCGACGTGGTCCCGGAGAAGAAGCCTGCCCCCGACATCTACGAGCTCGCGATCTCGCGCCTCGGTGTCGAGCCAGCCGAAGCGCTCGTGATCGAGGATTCCCGCAACGGGGTGCTCTCGGCGGTCGGCGCGGGCCTGGCCTGCCTCGTCACCGTGAGCAGCTACACCCGGAACGAGGACTTCTCGGAAGCGGTGCTGGTCGTGACGTCGCTCGGCGAGCCGGGCGGGGAGAAGAGCACGGTGCTCGCGGCGCGGGGGGTTCCGCCGCCCGGCGACCACCTGGAACTGTCGGATCTGCAGGCGTGCCTCGAGGTCGGCAGCGTGCAGGGTGGATGAGGAACGAGGGGGTGTGATGGGGGAGACGAGCTTTGGCGACGTCGAGTTGGTCGTGCGAACGATCGCGCAGACGGCGGTCGACAACGAGCAGTACTTCGGTGAGCTCGACGCGGTCGTGGGCGATGGGGACTTCGGCTACTCGATGGCTCGCGGGTTCGAGTTGGTCCTGGCCGACTTCGATTCGTTCGATCGCGAAGACATCGGAACGTTCCTCAAGAAGATCGCTGTCGTGATCACGAGCCGCGTCGGCGGGACGTCCGGGCCCTTGTGGGGGACAGCGTTCCTGCGCGCGGGAGCGACGGCCGCGGGCAAGACCGAGCTCACGAGCGATGAGGTGCTCGCGATGCTCCGAGCGGCCATCGAAGGCATCAAGGCCCGGGGCAAGTCCGACCTGGGTGACAAGACGCTGTTGGACGCGCTCGTCCCCGCCGTCGACGAGCTCCAGCGAGCCCTCGAGGAGGGCGATGACGCGAGCGTCTCGTTGGAGAGGGCGGCGACCACGGCTCGTGAACGAGCCGAGGCCACCAGGGAGATGCTCGCGAAGCGCGGACGCGCCGCGTACACCGGCGAGCGCAGCATCGGCACGTTGGACGCGGGAGCGATCGCCGTTGCGGTGATGTTCGAACAGGTTGCCGACGTATGGGCTGCCCACGACCGAGGAGAGGTGTGACCATGAAGAAGTTCGTCAACGACCCCCAGCAGTTCGTGCCGGAGATGCTCAAGGGCATCGCCTTGGCCAACCCGGACACGCTGAAGTACGTGCCCGAGTACAACCTGATCATGCGGAGCGACGCCCCGAGCGACTCGAAGGTCTCCGTCGTGCAGGGCTCCGGCTCCGGGCACGAACCCGCGCACGTGATGATCGTGGGCAAGGGGATGCTGGACGCCGCTTGCCCGGGCGATGTGTTCGCGGCTCCTCCCATGGACTACGTGCTCGAGACGACGAAGCTGCTCAACTCCGCCAAGGGCGTGCTCCACCTGATCAACAACTACACGGGCGACCGTATGGCGTTCGAGATGGGCGCCGAGATGGCCGACGCGGAGGGGATCCGGGTCGGGACCGTGATCGTGGACGACGACGTCGCAGTCAAGGATTCCACCTACACGGTGGGGCGCCGAGGCGTCGCCGGCAACTTCTTCGTGATCAAGGCGATCGGCGCGGCGTCGGAGAAGGGCGCCGAGCTCGACGATCTGGTGGCGTTGGGTGAGCGGGTCAACTCGGTCACCCGGACCATGGGCATGGCCCTCACCTCCTGCACGCCGCCCGCCAAGGGGTCGCCCCTGTTCGAGCTCGGTGACGACGAGATGGAGATGGGTGTCGGCATCCACGGCGAGCCGGGGCGCCGGCGCGAGAAGCTGGCCGGGGCGAACGAGATCGTCGACGAGCTGGTGGAGGCGACGGCATCGGACCTCCCCTTCGAGCGGGGTGACAACGTCGGGCTCATGATCAACGGGCTCGGCGGCACGCCGATCAGCGAGCTCTACTTGCTCTACGGTCGCGCGCACGACCAGCTCGCGTCGCGAGGGATCAACGTGGGGCGCAGCTACGTCGGCGAGTACTGCACCTCGCTCGACATGGCCGGATGCTCGGTCACGCTCACACGTCTCGACGACGAGCTGATCTCTCTGCTCGAGGCTCCGGCGGAGGTCGCGGCCCGGGTCTTCTAGTCGCCGCGCGGCCCCGGTCGGGCAGCGGGCGACGCGGAGGTTCGTTCGTCGAGGCGACGCAGCAGGTCGCGCAGCGTGATGAGCTCGGGCCGCGACAACACGCTCGTGAGTCGCGATGCCGCTGCCCGCCGCCGGTGATCGAGCTCGTCGAGGAGCGACCAACCGGCGGGTGCCACCTCCACGGAGACGGCACGCCGATCGTGGGGATCGCGGCGACGGGTCACGAGACCGCGCTCGACGAGCTCGTCGACGACCGACGTCGCCGAACGCCGGGCGATGCCCAGGCGCTCGGCGAGCTCGCTCATCCGCATCGGTTCGCCGTGCCGGGCGAGGGTACGGAGCCCCCGGCCCTGGGACCAGCTGACGCCTAGAGGGCCGAGATCCTTGTTGACGGCGCTGCGCGCCCGTCGGGTCACGGCCAGGAGCAGATCGGCGACCTCGTCGCCGGCGGGGTCCGCGCCTCCGTTCGCCGGACTGGGAATATCCCGGGGCATATAGTGAGTTTACATCACTATCTGTCCGCCCCGGGAGGAACGACCCGCCCATGCCGCCACCACACCGCACGTTCTCCAAGGACCGCTCGGTCGTGCACCATCGACTCGCCCCCGGCACGGTCCGCCGCATCCTCGGCTTCGCCAGGCCGTACCGCACCGCGATCTCCGTGTTCCTCGTCCTGGTCGTCGCCGACGCGCTCGCGGGCGCGGCCACGCCGCTCATCTACCGCAGCATCATCGACCAGGGCATCCAGGAAGGCCGCTCCGGTCTCGTCGTCGGCCTCGCGGCCTTGGTCGCCGCGCTCGCGGTGGTCTCGGCGGGCGTCGGCTTGGCTCAGCGCTGGTACTCCGTCCGCATCGGGGAAGGCCTGATCCACGACCTGCGTACGCAGGTGTTCGACCACGTGCAGCGCATGCCGATCGGGTTCTTCAGCCGCGCCCAGACCGGCGCCCTCGTCACGCGGCTCAACAGCGACGTGCAAGGCGCGCAGCAGGCGTTCACGTCGACGCTCTCCAACGTCGTGGGCAACGTCGTCGGGGTCGTCGCCACGCTGGTCGCGATGTTCGTGCTCTCGTGGCAGATCACGCTGCTCGCGCTCGGGCTGCTGCCGCTGTTCGTATTGCCGGCTCGCTGGGTGGGGCGCCGGCTCGCCGACATCACTCGTGAGCGTTACCGCCTCAACGGCGAGATGGGCCAGATGATGACGGAGCGCTTCAACGTGTCCGGCGCCCTGCTCGTGAAGCTGTTCGGACGGCCCGACGACGAGTCGCGCTCGTTCTCCGGTCGGGCTGGTCGGGTCCGCGACATCGGCGTGACCTCGGCCATGTACTCGCGGGTCGTCATGACCGCCCTCGGTCTGCTGGCGTCGCTCGCCGCTGCTCTCGTCTATGGCCTCGGCGGCACGATGGCGATCGCCGGGTCCCTCGGCATCGGCACCCTCGTCGCCTTGGCCGCCTACCTCAACCGGCTCTACGGACCCCTCACCGCACTGTCGAACGTGCAGGTCGATGTGATGACGACCATGGTCAGCTTCGAACGCGTGCTCGAGGTGCTCGATCTCGAGCCCACCATCGTCGATCCGGCGGAGCCGAAGCGGCTTCCCGGCGGGCCGGTCGCCGTGGAGCTCCAGGACGTGCGCTTCCGCTACCCGACCGCCGCTGAGGTGTCGCTGGCCTCGCTCGAAGGCGTCGCTCGCCTCGACGAAGCTTCCGGTGACGACGTGCTGCGGGGCATCTCGCTGCGGGTCGACCCGGGGCGCACCCTCGCGCTCGTCGGACCGTCGGGTGCGGGGAAGTCGACGATGGCCGGGCTCGTGTCGCGACTGTACGACCCGACGGGCGGGGCCGTGCGCATCGGCGACGTCGACCTGCGCGAGACGTCACTCGCCGATGTTCGCGACACCGTGGCGGTCGTCTCCCAGGACGTCCATCTGTTCCACGACACGCTCGCCGCCAATCTCCGCTACGCCAAGCCCACGGCCACCGACGCCGAGTTGGTGGCGGCGCTGCGAGCTGCCCACGTGTGGGAGGTCGTCGACCGCATGCCGGAGGGGCTGGATACCGTCGTGGGCGATCGTGGTCACCGCATGTCGGGCGGCGAGAAGCAGCGCATCGCGATCGCTCGGCTGCTGCTGAAGGATCCACGCGTCGTGGTGCTCGACGAAGCCACCGCGCACCTCGATGCCGGTTCGGAGGCCGCTGTCCAGGCGGCCCTCGCGACGGCGCTGGCCGGACGGACCTCGATCGTGATCGCTCACCGGTTGGCCACGGTGCGCGCCGCCGATGAGATCGCCGTCGTGGAACACGGCCGCGTCGTCGAGCGTGGCACCCACGACGAGCTGGCCGCCGCGGGAGGCCTGTACTCAGCCCTCAGCCGCGTGCAGTTCGCCACGGCGGCCTGACCGATCAGCTACGACCCGTGGGGGTGAGGATGACGACCGGAATCGTCCTGGTGGTCTTCCCTTCGTAGTCGGCGAACGCCGGGTTCGCGCTCGTGATCACGGCCCATAGCCGCTCGCGGTCCTGCTCGTCGGCCGGGCTCGCGGTCACCGCGAGCTCGTCGGTGCCCACCTCGATCGTCGCGTGGGGGTTCGCGAGCAGGTTGTGGTACCAGTCGGGGTTCGTGGGGGCTCCGCCTTTCGACGCCACGACCACGTAGTCGTCACCGTCTCGGAAGTACGCGAGCGGGTTGGTGCGTGCCGTGCGCGACCTCGCGCCTCGATGCGTGAGCAGCAACAGAGGTTGGCGCGGGAACGAGGCCACCTTGCCGCCGCTCGAGCGGAATTCGTCGATCACGTTCGCGTTCCAGTCGGACATCGTCCTCTCCTTCGGCTTGATGTCCCGCTCAACGCGGCGTCGCCCCGAATGTATGCCCGGCGTCGCTACCATCGAGAGCACGCCGGTCGGTCCGTGACGGCGCTCGGACGCGCGGGCGACGCGGTCTGGGCGATCGTCGATGGTTCGATGTGCACGCGTCCTGGTGGTGCCGGACCGAGAGCCCGTCCGAGGCCGATGACTGCTCGCTGAAGGATCGGGTCGTGCGAGAGGGGGGAGTCGAACCCCCACGCCCTTTCGGGCACCGGGTCCTAAACCCGGCGCGTCTGCCAGTTCCGCCACTCCCGCTTCCGGAGAAGGCTACCCTCGAGATCTTCCGGCCTCCACGCTTGGACGCCATCTGGAATGATGGGCGCCGTGTCCCCCCGAACGCCCGCCCTCGTCGGCCTCGCGATCGTCGCCCTGGCTCTCGCATCGTGCACCGACGTGCCTCCCGACAGCGCCTCGGCGCGCACGACCGAGCGCT
>JBEVGU010000076.1:0-2551 GCA_040511595.1 Actinomycetota bacterium
CGCGACGACCCGGCCCGCTCGACAAGGAGGTTCGGATGGGGAAGCGCAGGAACGGCCTGCTCGTCCTCGCGATGATCGCCGCGCTGGCGCTCGTCGCGGCGGCCTGCGGTGACGACGACGGCGGCGGCGAGACAGGCTCGACCACCGGAGCGAGCGGAGCGACCGCCCTGAGTGGCACCATCGTGATCTCCGGTTCCTCGACCGTGCTGCCGATCTCGAGCCTGGTCGCGGAGCTCTTCAACGAGGACGTGTCCTCGGACGTGTCGATCACGGTCGACGGCCCGGGCACCGGCGACGGGTTCGTCCTGTTCTGTGACGGCGAGACCGACATCAGCGACGCGTCGCGGCCGATCGAGCCGGAGGAGGCCGACGCCTGCGCCAAGAACGGGATCGAGTACGTGGAGCTCCCGGTGGCCTTCGACGGCATCACCGTGATGACCAACCCGGCCAATGCGGACGTGACCTGTCTGAACGACGGCGACCTCTACGCGTTGTTCGGCCCCGAGTCCGACGGGATCGACACGTGGAACGGGGCCGACTCGCTCGCCAAGAAGGTCGGCGGCAACGGCGGCTTCCCGAGCGCGCCGCTCGAGATCACGGCGCCGGGCGAGGAGTCCGGAACCTACGACGCGTTCATCGAGCTCGCCGGCATCGAGGACATCGCGATCGAGCAGGGCGTGCCCGAGGACGACGCGGCCGCGCTGCGGACTGACTACCAGGCCTCGCCCGACGACAACGTCATCATCTCGGCCATGGAGGGCTCGGACAGCCCGCTCGGGTTCGTCGGGTTCGCCTACGCCGAGGGTGCCGCGGACCAGGTGAAGATCCTCCAAGTCGACGGCGGAGACGGCTGCATCGCGCCCAGCAGGGACACGATCGCCGACGCCTCCTACCCGCTGTCCCGGACGCTCTACATCTACGTCAACAAGGCCAAGATCACGGAGAACCCGGCCGTCAAGGCCTTCGTCGACTACTACCTCACCGATACGGGCGTGGTCACCGCCGTCGACGAGACGGGCTACGTCGAGCTGCCCTCGGACCAGATCGAGGCCAGCCGCTCGACGTGGGAGTCCGAATCCGCGTAGTGCGTGTGCTCGCGGTGGGACCGGGCATCCTGCCCGGTCCCATCCGGGACCGATGGCGAGAGGGGTAGGCTCGACCGACGATGAGCGCCACGGCCACGACCCCGCGGGCGATCACCCTCGAGCTCATGCGGGGGAGCAGGCGCCGCCACCGTAAGGAGCGGCTGGTCCGCCTCTTCTTCGTGTCGGCCGCGGCTCTCGGCCTGGTGATCAGCCTGGCGATCGTGCTGGCCTTGGTGGAGGAAGCCGTCCGGTGGCTGTTCGCGATCGACCTCGGATGGCTGTGGACCGAGGGATGGTTCCCGCGGTCCGACGAGTTCGACCTGCTGACGATCCTCTCCGGCACGGTGATGATCGCCGTCATCGCCATGCTGGTCGCCGCGCCGCTCGGCCTCGGTGCCGCGGCGTACCTGTCCGAGTACGCCACGCCCCGGACGCGACGGACGCTCAAGCCGATCCTCGAGACGCTCGCCAGCATCCCGAGCGTGGTCCTGGGGTACTTCGCCCTGCAGTGGATCAACCCCGAGCTCGTTCGGAGGATCTTCGGATCGGCCGGCACGTTCAACCTCCTGGCAGCCGGGTTGGCCGTCGGGATCCTGACGATCCCGCTGGTCGCCTCGGTGGCCGAGGACGCGATGCACGCCGTCCCACACGCGCTTCGGGAGGGCGCGTACGGGATCGGCGCCCGGCGCAAGACCGTCACCACGCGGGTCGTGTTCCCGGCCGCGGTGTCCGGGATCGTGGCCTCACTGATCCTCGGGTTCTCCCGAGCCGTCGGCGAGACCATGATCGTGGCGATCGCCGCCGGCGCCACCGGCGGCGCGCTCCGGACCTTCAACCCCCTGGAACGCGGACAGACGATGACCGGCGCGATCTCCTCGCTCGCGATCGGGTCCGACCAGGTCCGGGGTTCCGGGTTCGCGTTCGACTCGCTGTATTTCGTCGGGCTGCTGTTGTTCGCGACCACGTTCCTGCTGAACGTGGTCTCGGAGCGCTTCGTCCGCCGGGTGCGGAGCAGGTACTGATGGCGCTCGTCGCGCCCGCCGACGCCAGGACTGCGGTCGACCTCGCCCTGCGCGGCCGCAAGCGACAGGTCGGCGGCATGGTGTTCCGGTTCGGCCTGCTGGCCACCCTGCTGCTGGCGCTCGCGATCCTCCTCGTCCTGCTCGTGACCACCCTGGCCGACGCGTGGCCGGTCCTGACCGACCGCGGGTTCGACTTCGTGAAGAGCGACACGTCCAGCCTCGCCGAGCGCGCGGGGGTGTGGCAGGGGCTCGTGGGCTCGCTGATCCTGACCGGGTTCGTGGCCGCGATCGCGCTGCCGATCGGGGTCGCGGCCGCCATCTACCTGCAGGAGTACACGCGCGACACCCGGACCAGCCGGATCCTGATCGCGAACATCCGCAACCTCGCTGGCGTCCCCTCCGTCGTGTACGGCATCCTCGGCCTGGTGATCTTCGTGCAGGTCA
>JBEVGU010000077.1:0-9105 GCA_040511595.1 Actinomycetota bacterium
TGGTCCCCGGCGGAACGACGGCGACCGCCGAGGGGGGGTTCCGCGGGCCGGGGGCTCTCCCGCGGTTGGGGGAGCCCGGATCGGGCCCGTCGCCCCTCCCCGTGCAACTCCCGCTCGGCCAGTCGCCGCGGGAGGCCTCGTTCGCCTGGAGCGACCTCGACGGATCCGACGCGTGGGCCAGGACCGCGATCGACTTCGTCGGCAAGCAGCACGACTGGATGCGCGACTTCGCCGCCAAGCACGCCGGCTCCGTGCCGTTCCGTCCCGACATGATCGAGACGAGGAAGTACCTGGCGCGCGCGATGGCGAAGGCGCTCGCGCCCCGCGCGGTCGTCGACCCCTCAATCACCTTCACGGATCTCGACCCCACGCAGGCATTCTATCGATGGGCGAACATCGCCGTGCATCATCGCTGGATGACCAGGACCTCCGACGGGCGGTTCCTGCCCGACCAAGCGATCACGACGGGGACCTTGCACGCGGCGTTGACCCGCGCGCTCGGCATGCGGCAGATCGCCCGCCAGCTCGACCGACTGCACACGCGTGACGGGGTGTCGTTCGCGACCCCGGCTCGCTTCGGGGCCCTGATGCTCGGCCTCCGACTCGGGCTGCGATACAACAACGGCAACGAGGCGATGGACGTGGGACCGCGCACCCCGCTGTCCCGGGCACAGGTCGCCTACTCGTTGTACAAGGCCACCACGCTGCCGGCTTGGGTGGTCCCATGGGTCCGGAACCAGTACGAGGGCATCGTGCTCCCGACGATGGGGCCGAAGCGACTGGCGATCGTGCGCTGGGGCGTGCGGTACATCGGCTATCCCTACGTGTGGGGCGGTGAGTGGGGCCTCAGCTCGCCCGCTCCGGCCGGACTCGGCGGTCAGCCCATCCCCGGGTTCGACTGCTCGGGCCTCTCCTGGTGGGCCTTGCGTGCCAACGATGGCGGGGCGTGGAGGGTGCGGCCGCCGCGCCCCTATGCGGGCTGGCCCCTGCCGCAGCGGACGTCGGCCGACATGGCTCGCTTCGGCTCCTTGACATACAAGCGACTCCTGCCTGGTGACCTGATGTTCTACGACGGCAACGATGACGGCACCGTGGATCACGTCGACGTGTACGTCGGCAACGGCTATGCCCTGGACTCGTCCAGCTCGCCCGCAGGGGTCACCATCATGTGGGTGGGCAGCGGCTGGTACCGCGAGCACTTCGTGCACGGGCGTCGCATCCTGCCGAAGCCCTGATCATTCTTCATCATTCTTCGGAACCGTCGATCTCCGCCTGCAGCACCGCCCGCTCGGCGTCGGTGAGCGGACGGCTCCGGACCTCGTCCGGCGCCCTCGGCACGATCACGGCTTCGGCCTCGGCGACGAGCGTGCCGTCGGAGCGTTCGACGCGCTCGATCGTCCTGATGCTGGAACGTCCGTACCCGACCACGCCGCATCGCACGACGACCTCGCCGTCTGCCTGGGTCAGCTGATTCCGGAAATCGATCCCCACGTGCGCCAGGACGAAATCCCACGCTTCCCCGGCCCCGAACAGATCCTCGACCATGCGATCGCGGCATTCCTCGAGATAGTTCAAGTAGACCGCGTTGTTCACGTGCCCGTAGTTGTCGATGTCGCGCCACCTGATGCGCAGCCTGACCTCGTGCATGGGTCGTATCCTGCCACGCGACTCGAGACCGGACGCCCGAGCACAGAGCCCGAACATGGGAGAAGGCCCCGGGCGGGGGGCCGGAGGCCTTCTCTGTCGGAGAGAGGGGCTCCACCCCTACTTCGGCTCGACCGGAGCGGCGGTTCGATCTCCCGATGTTGCGGTTGTGTGACGGACTCAGCCGTCGACCATCCTCCGCTCGACCTCCTCGTCGACCCGGATCCGGCCTGCCAGCACGGAGGCGAGCGGCGCAACGATCGCCGCCGGCACGAGCTGCAGCACGAGCACCGCCCCGGCTTCGCCGGCGCCACCCTGCTGGAAGGCGTAGACGGCGAGCGCGATCCAGACCGCCTACTCCTGCGTGTTGAAGGAACGCGACGAGCGTCCGGCGGAGCGAGCCGTTGTCGAGTGCGGTCCGCAGTACGCGCCGACGAGGCGATCCCCCGCTCCGCCACCGTCGCCGCTCCTCGTCTCTCGGGTCGAGGCATCCTCGCGATGCTCTCGAGCGCGGTCAAGCCCCGAGATCGAAGCCCTGCAACGAGAACGGGACCCCCGGAGGGGGTCCCGTTCAGGGATGCTGAGCGAGCTCGTGCCTCAGAAGTCCATGTCGCCGCCCGGCATACCGCCGCCGGCGGGCATGGCCGGAGCCTTCTCAGGCTTCTCGGCGACGAGAGCCTCGGTCGTGAGGAACAGCGCAGCGATCGACGCGGCGTTCTGCAGCGCCGAGCGCGTGACCTTGGTCGGGTCGATCACGCCGAACTTCACCATGTCGCCGTACTCACCGGTGGCGGCGTTCAGCCCGTTGCCCGGATCGAGCGCCCGCACCTTCTCGACGATGACCCCGCCTTCGAGGCCGGCGTTCACAGCGATCTGCTTGATCGGCTCCTCGAGGGCACGGCGGATGATGTTCGCACCCGTCGCCTCGTCACCTTCGAGGTCGACCTTGTCGAGCGCCGTCTGAGCGTTCAGCAGCGCGACGCCGCCCCCGGGCACGATGCCCTCCTCGACCGCGGCCTTCGTCGACTGCACGGCGTCCTCGATGCGGTGCTTCTTCTCCTTGAGCTCGACCTCGGTCGCGGCACCGACCTTGATGACCGCCACACCCCCCGAGAGCTTGGCCAGCCGCTCCTGCAGCTTCTCGCGGTCGTAGTCGGAGTCGGTCTTCTCGATCTCACTCTTGATCTGGTTGATGCGGCCCTGGACCTCTTCGTCCTTGCCCGCACCTTCCACGATCGTGGTCTCGTCCTTGGTGACGATGACCTTGCGGGCCGTGCCCAGCAGGTCGAGCGTCGCGTTCTCGAGCTTCAGGCCGACCTCCTCGGAGATGACCGTTGCGCCCGTGAGCATCGCGATGTCCTGCAGCATGGCCTTCCTGCGGTCTCCGAACCCAGGGGCCTTCACCGACGCGCTGCGGAACGTGCCGCGGATCTTGTTGACCACCAGGGTGGCGAGGGCTTCACCCTCGACGTCCTCGGCGACGTTCAACACTGGCTTGCCCGCCTGCATGACCTTCTCGAGCACGGGCAGCAGGTCCTTCACCGCCGAGATCTTCGAGTTGGCGATCAGGATGTACGGATCCTCGAGCACGGCTTCCATGCGCTCGGAGTCGGTGACGAAGTAGGGCGAGATGAAGCCCTTGTCGAACCGCATGCCCTCGACGAAGTCGAGCTCCATGCCGAAGGTGTTCGACTCCTCGACCGTGATCACGCCGTCCTTGCCGACCTTGTCGACGGCTTCGGCGATCGTCTCGCCGATCTGTGGGTCGGCCGCCGAGATCGCGCCGACGTTGGCGATCTGCGCCTTCTCGTCGACCTCTTTGGACTGGTTCTTGATCGCCTCGACCGCAAGCTCGGTCGCGCGCTCGATGCCACGCTTGAGGCTCATCGGGTTGGCGCCCGCAGCGACGTTGCGAAGGCCCTCCTTCACGATCGCCTGCGCGAGCACCGTGGCCGTCGTCGTACCGTCACCGGCGACGTCGTCGGTCTTCTTCGCGACCTCCTTGACGAGCTCAGCCCCGATCTTCTCCTCGGGATCGTCGAGCTCGATCTCCTTGGCGATCGAGACGCCGTCATTCGTGATCGTGGGGGCTCCCCACTTCTTCTCGAGGACCACGTTGCGGCCCTTGGGGCCGAGCGTGATCTTCACGGCGTTGGCGAGCTGATCCATGCCTCGCTCGAGCGCACGCCGCGCGTCCTCGTCGAAAGAGATGATCTTCGCAGCCATCCCTTCTCCTTTCCTGGCTCGTGGCCCGCTGGTGGCGGTTTGGTCCGTGGCTTCTCAGCCGCGGTTCCCGACTGTTAGCACTCGGGGGTACCGAGTGCTAACGATTGTAGCCGGAAACCGGGGGCCGATGACAAGGCCAGTTCGGCCGGACTCAGACCGGAGCGCTGCTCGTCGCCACAAGACGCTGCTTCCGATGTCGGGACTGCCCCTCTCGCCCAGGCCGTTCGGTAGTCTCCCCGCGGCGGCATCGAGGAGAGGAACCGATTGGCCACGGCAACCGATTGGCGACGACGACTCACCGCACCGACGATCGACGACGCGTCGTGGACCGGCCGGGCGCCGGATCGGCTCGCCGTCGTGACGACCGAGAGCGGCACGTCGCAGGCATGGGCTTGGGATCTCGCCACCGGTGAACGTCGCCAGGCGTCGAGCGAAGGGGTGGGGGCCGAGGAGGCCCATCTCACGCCCGACGGCGCCGGGGTGGTGTGGTGGCTCGATCGGCAGGGCAACGAACGGGGCCGATGGATGGTCTCGCCGTTCGAGGGCGGCGATCCTCGGCCCCTGTTCCCCGGGTTGGCCGACATGTGGATGTCCGGGCTGTCGCTCGTCGGCGACGACGTGGCGGCCGGGTTCTCGAGCGACGATGACTACCTGGTCGTCACCCGCCGCGGCTCGGAGCCCGCGCGCGAGCTCTACCGGCACGAACAGCCGGCCGGCGTCGGCCAGGACTGGCCCCAGGGCCCCGGCGGGCTGTCGGCCGACGCGAGGCTGCTCGCGATCTGGCAATCGGAGGCCTCGAACATCGAGAATCCCTCGGTCCGGGTCTTGGATGCCGTAACCGGCGAGGCGATCGGTGAGATCGGGGACGAGGGCATGGCGGTCGTCGCAGCCGGTTGGTCGCCGGTGCCGGGCGACGACCGACTGGTGGTGCTGCGCGAGGTGGGAGGCTTCACGCGCCCCTGGCTCTGGTCGCCGCGGTCCGGGGCACTCGGCGAGATCGAGACCGACCTTCCGGGCGCGCTGACACTCGCCGATTGGTTCCCGGACGCCCGGGGGCTGCTGCTGCACCGCGATCACGACGCGACCCACGAGCTCGTCCGCGTCGACCTCGAGCGCGGAAGAGTCACTACGGTCGTGGAGGCGGGAGGCACGATGGGGCCCGCCGGTGTACGACCCGACGGCCACGTGTGGTATCGGCACGAGAGCGGGGAATCTCCGCCGGCCTGGCGCGACGCGGCCACGGGCGGGCTCGCGTTCCGGCTCGACGACGCGCCTCCCGCGGGGCGCGCGTGGGAAGCGGTGTGGTTCGAGAACCCGGTCGGTCAGCGCATCCAGGGATGGTTCTTGAAACCCGACGGTGAGCCCCCGTTCCCCGCCGTCGTCTCGGTGCACGGAGGACCCAACGACCACAACACCGACGCGTACGAGCCGCGGCGACAGGCGTTCGCCGACGAAGGCTTCGCGGTGCTGCTCGTGAACTACCGAGGTTCGACGGGGTATGGACGCGAGTTCCGTCAAGCCCTCTACGGCGACATCGGGTTCCCGGAGTCCGAGGACATCAACGCCGGCCTCGACCACGTGATCGCAGCCGGGCTCGTCGATGCGGAGCACGTATTCCTCGAGGGATGGTCATGGGGAGGGTACCTCGCGACGCTCAACGCCGGGCTGCATCCCGACCGGTGGCGAGGTGTGATCGCCGGCATCCCTGTGGGCGACTCGGTCGCCGCGCACTACGAGAGCGCGCCGTCGCTGCAGGCCTGGGACGTCGCCGTGATGGGCGGCACCCCGATGGAGGTGCCCGAGCTCTTCCACGAGCGCAACCCGATGACCTACGTGGATCGCGTGCGGGCCCCGATGCTGATGATCGCCGGCGAGCACGACAGCCGGTGCCCGCTCGGCCAGGTGATGACGTACGCTCACGCGCTCCGCGTTCGTGGGCGTGAGGTCGACGTGCACCTGTACCCGGGTGGTCACCACGCGAACGACGTCGACGAGCAGATCCGACACGTGGAGCTGACGCTCGCGTTCATGCGCCGTCACTCGTGACCGCCCGTCCCCTCCGACGACCGGAGCAACTGCGAGATCTCGGCGGAGAGCAGGAAGAGCCACATCGTCGCGTACAGGAACGCCAACAGCCCGAATATCGCCCCGATCGTGCCGTACAGCGCCGTGCTGCGGGTCACGACCCCCGTCACGTACGCCGCCCCGAAGCGCTCCAGCACGAGGAACCCGACCGTGAACACGAGCGCCCCGGGCAGATGCTCCCGCAGCCGGGGTCCTGGAGACGGCGTAAGCAACCGGTAGACCGTGGCCCAGATCGCCGCCCCGAGGATCGCGAGCACGGCGAAGACGCCAACCTCCGTGATCACGCCGATCGTGCCGGCGAGCCGAAGCCGGGTCACCCACGCGACCGACGTCGCGAAACCGACCAACACGATCACCACCGGGACCCCGAACAGCGCGCCGCTCAGGCGTCCCACGACGAGCCCCGTCCGGCGGGTTCGGAACACCGCCCCGAGCGCGTGTCGAACGCGAGCCACGAACCCCGATGCGGCGTAGACAATGCCCAGCAGGCCGACCAGCCCGGTGCCGATCTGCGAGGCGGTCGCCAGATCCAACTGGGTCCTGACCACGTCGAATCCGGGAAGCAGGTCCCCCACGGCGTCGATCAGGTCCTGCTGGGCGCTCTCGGCCTGTTGCTGGAAGACGATGCCCACGACGGAGATCGACAGGAGCAGGAGCGGCGGCAACGACAGGAACGCGCCGTAGGTCAGCGAGCCGGCCTCGACGCCGAGCTGATCCTCTTGCACCCGGTGCGCGAGCGCGAGGGCGGGGCGCACCACCCACCGGGCGAACCGTGTGTCGTGGGCCGCTACCCGGTCGGCCCTCGCACGGAGACGCTCCGCGAACGACACGCGCTCAGCCGTCGAGGCCCCAGCTCACGACGCGGTCAACGCGCACCTCGACGATCACCGTCGACCCTTCCCTGATCGGTGCCTCGGACTCGTACTGGGGGAACTTCTGGTAGAGCAGCGTGCGATCGCGCTCGTACTCGAACCCTGCGTCGAGCAGATAGGCCTCCCCGTGCGCGATCACCTGCCTCAGCTGCGACCAGTCCTCGTGGTACTCGTCGAACGAGATCGCGACGTTCGGGTCGCCCTCGATGTTCCGCACCTTCTGCGTGTCGGCCTCGGTCGCGAAGACGAGCCGGTCCAGGTCGAGCACGGTCGAGATCGGCACCACGTGTGGCCGGCCATCGGGATATGTGGTCGCGAGCGCGCACCGACGGGCGGCTTCGACGAACGCGGCTTCGCGTCCGGTGAAGACCTGCCCATCGATCGTCATCGGCGACGACCGCTCATCCCTCACCGGCGGCGCTCGCCGATCGCTCTCGGATCTGGTCCACGATCTCGGCATTGGCGAGCGTGGTCACGTCGCCGAGCACGTAGCCGCGCGCTACATCTCGAAGTAGCCGCCGCATGATCTTCCCGGACCTGGTCTTGGGCAGGTCGGGCGTGAAGATGATCTCGTCGGGCTTCGCGATCGGACCGATCACCTTCGTGACGTGCTCTCGGAGCTCGGAGAGCATCGCATCGTCACCCTCGTAGCCAGATTTGAGCGTCACGAAGGCGACGATGCCCTCGCCCTTGATGTCGTGTGGCTTCGAGACGACCGCGGCTTCGGCGACCTTGTCGTCGTCCACCAGCGCCGACTCGATCTCGAACGTCGAGAGGCGGTGACCCGCCACGTTCATCACGTCGTCGATGCGCCCCAGCAGCCAGAAGTACCCCTCGTCGTCGCGGCGCGCCCCGTCGCCGGCCACATACACCTCCGCTCCGTACTGGGAGAAGTACGTTTGCACGTACCGATCGGGGTCGCCCCAGATCGTGCGGGCGATCGCGGGCCAGGGGTGCTTGAGCACGAGGTACCCGCCTTCACCGAGGCCGACGCTCGCGCCACGCTCGTCCACGACGTCGGCCTCGATGCCCGGGAACGGGAACGTCGCCGACCCGGGCTTGAGGAGCGTGATGCCCGGCAGGGGCGTGATCATGATCGCCCCGGTCTCGGTCTGCCACCACGTGTCGACGATGGGGCAGCGCTCGGTGCCGATCACCTTCCAGTACCACACCCAGGCCTCCGGGTTGATCGGCTCGCCGACGGACCCGAGCAGGCGAAGCGACGAGAGGTCGCGCTTGGCAGGAGGCTCGGTCCCCCAGCGCATGAAGGCCCGGATCGCGGTCGGGGCGGTGTACAGGATCGTGACGCCGTACCGCTCGATGATGCTCCACCACCGGTCCTTGTCGGGCCAGTCCGGGGCCCCTTCGTACATCATGCCGGTGGTGTGGTTCGCGAGCGGCCCGTACACGATGTAGGAGTGCCCCGTGACCCATCCGCAATCGGCCGCGCACCAGAACACGTCGTCCTCGTGCAGATCGAAGATCATCCTGTGCGTGGCCGCGACCTGGGTCATGTACCCGCCCGTGGTGTGCACGATGCCTTTCGGGCTGCCGGTGGTGCCGCTCGTGTACAGCAGGTAGAGCAGGTCCTCGGCCTCCATCGGCTCGGGCTCGCACTCGACCGGCTGGGCGGCGACGAGATCGTGGTACCAGAGGTCGCGGCCGTCGGTGAACGAGTGCTCGTTGCCGCACCGTTTGACCGTGACGACGTGCTCGATCGACGGGCAATCGCGGACGGCCTCGTCGGCGTTGTCCTTGAGCGGCACGATGGTTCCCCGGCGCCATGCGCCGTCGGCGGTGATCAGCACCTTCGCCTCGGCGTCGTTGATGCGTTCGCGCAGCGACTCGGCGCTGAATCCGCCGAACACGACCGAGTGAGGGGCGCCGATGCGAGCGCAGGCGAGCATCGCGATGGGCAGCTCGGGCACCATGCCCAGGTAGATGTTGACCCGATCGCCTTTGTCGACCCCGAGCGACCGCAACCCGTTCGCGAGCCGGCAGACGTCATCGAGCAGCTCGGCATAGGTGATCGTGCGGGTGTCGCCCGGCTCGCCTTCCCAATGGAACGCGACCTTGTCGCCGCCGCCGGCCTCCACGTGACGGTCGAGGCAGTTGTACGAGGCGTTCAGCTGCCCTCCTTCGAACCACCGCACCCACGGAGGCGTCCAGTTCATGACCGTGTCCCAGCGCTTGAACCACGTCAGACGCTCGGCCTGCTCGGCCCAGAAGGCCTCCGGGTCGGCCTCGGCACGCTCGTAGATCGTGCGGTCGGACACGA